>JAFEBZ010000205.1 GCA_018242405.1 Pseudomonadota bacterium
CTGGCGCAGCCCGCGCAACAACAGCAGCGAGACTTCGAGCTCACGACCGGAAAGACCATCGAACGGCGAACTGTCGCCGCTCACCGAAGACAGTGCAATCGCCTGGGCGACACTGCTGGCGAGATAACGCTTGCCGCGCGCGACATCACGCACCGCGCGCAGCAGCTCCGAAGCATCACCACCCTTGCCGACATAACCGCTGGCCCCGGCATCGAGCAGGCGCTTCGGCATCGGGCCGTCTTCCAGCACAGACACCGCGATCACTTTCGTTTCCAGTGCGCCACCGGTGATGCGCTCAGTGACCTCGAGACCGCTCAATCCGGGCAGATGGATGTCGCACAGCACGACATCGGGCTTGAGCTGGCGGATCTGGGTCAGCGCCACTTCACCACTGTCGGCTTCGCCCACGACTTCGATGTCGACCTCCCCAGCCAGGATCATCTTCATCCCGGCCCGAACCAGCGCGTGGTCATCCACCAGATAGACGCGAATTGCCATTCCCGATCTCCTCCCCTCGTTCCGTAGAGGTTAACGCCGTCACGAAATCGGGGATAGTGCGGCAATTCCGGACGGATCTGTCAGGGAAATCCGGTCCGGGCAAGGGGAGTAAGGTTGGCGGAAGCGGTGAGATTCGAACTCACGGTGGTATCGCTACCACGCCGGTTTTCAAGACCGGTGCCTTAAACCACTCGGCCACGCTTCCGTACTTGATTCCTTGCCGCGCCATTGTCGCATGGCGCGGATCACGTGATTACGCGATCTTTTCGGCCCCGCCCATGTACGGACGCAGCACGTCGGGCACGGTGATGCTGCCATCGGCGTTCTGGTAGTTCTCCATCACCGCGATCAATGCGCGGCCGATCGCCACGCCCGATCCGTTGAGCGTGTGCACCAGCTCCGGCTTGCTGGCCTCGGGATTGCGCCAGCGCGCCTGCATCCGCCGCGCCTGGAAATCGCCGCAGTTGGAGCAGGAGGAAATCTCGCGATAGGTGTCTTGCGACGGCAACCAGACCTCGAGGTCGTAGGTCTTGCGCGCGGAAAAGCCCATGTCGCCACTGCACAACAGCATGCGCTTGTACGGCAGTCCGAGTTTCTCCAGCACCACTTCGGCGCAGCGCGTCATCCGTTCGTGTTCGGCATCGCTGTCCTCGGGTTTGGTGATCGAGACCAGCTCGACCTTCTCGAACTGGTGCTGGCGGATCATGCCGCGGGTATCGCGCCCCGCCGATCCGGCTTCGGCGCGGAAGCACATCGAATGCGCGGTGGCGCGCAGCGGCAATTTCGCGGCATCGATGATCTCGTCGCGCACGATGTTGGTCAGCGGCACTTCCGAAGTCGGGATCAGGTAGCGCTTGTGTTCGCCGAACTGGGTGGAGAACAGATCCTCCTCGAACTTCGGCAGCTGCCCGGTGCCGCGCATCGATTCCTCGTTGACGATCACCGGGACATTGGTTTCCTCGTAACCATGCTCGCCGCTATGCAGGTCGAGCATGAACTGCGCCAGCGCACGATGCAGGCGCGCCAGTTCGCCGCGCAACACGGTGAAGCGCGCACCGCTCAACTTGGCCGCACTTTCGGCATCGAGCCAGCCATTGCGCGCACCGAGCTCGACGTGATCCTTGACCGCGAAATCGAACGTGCGCGGCGTGCCCCAACGCGCCTGTTCGACGTTGGCGGTTTCGTCTTCGCCATCGGGAACGGACGCATCGGGAAGATTCGGAATGCCGAGGGTGATCGCCTCGAGTTCGCCGCGGATGGCATCGAGGCGCGTCTCGCTGGCCTTCAGCTCATCGCCAAGACCGGCGACCTCGGCCAGCAACGGCGCCACATCCTCGCCCTTGGCCTTGGCCATCCCGATGGCCTTGCTGCGGGTATTGCGCAGGTTCTGCAGCTCCTGGGTGCGCACCTGCAGCGATTTGCGCTCGCCTTCCAGCCGCTCCAGCGTTGTCACGTCGAGGGAATAGCCGCGGCGCGCCAGCTGGGTGGCAAGCGCGGCGGGATCGGTACGGAGCAGCTGCGGATCGAGCATGGGACAGGGGCAACATGAATGACTGTCCATTATCGCCCAGAGCGGCGGGCCGCATCCGTGCCAGAATCGGGATTCTGTCAATTTTCCCGGCCGATTCCTCCCCCGCGCATGACCGATATCGTTTCCAGAATCCGCACATCCTCCACCTGGCAGCGCCTTTCCACTCTGATGCAACGTGGCAACACGCGCTGGCTGCTCGCCGCGGTGGCGGCGGGATTCGTGCTGTTCCTGCTGATGTGGGGACATACCCGCCAGCAGTTCTTCACCGTCGAACCGGTGGCGAAAACCGATACCGACCAGGAATACGCGCCCCTGCCGACACCGACACCGGGCGGCACGATCACCGCGACGCCAACCGATGGCCCATCCGCGGATTCCGGCAACCGCCCGCGCCTGCTGGAACCACCGAAACCGCCACCGGTCGCGAAGGCGCCACCGCCGGACGAAACTGCGGCACCCGCCAACGCTGCGAATACGGGCCATGGTGCGAGCGCGGCGAATGCCGCCACTGCCGCCGCGGTGCCGATCAGCCAGCCGCCGCCGATCTATCCGCGCAACGCGATACTGATGTCGCACGAAGGCCGCGTGCGCGTGCGCGTGGACATCGGTGCCGACGGCGTGCCGACCGACAGCAGCGTGGTCGAATCCAGCGGCGATCGCGATCTCGATCGCGCTGCATTGCAGGCCGTGCGGCGCTGGCGCTTCAAGCCGGCGACGGCGCATGGCACGCCGGTCGCCAGCAACGTGACGGTGCCGATCGAGTTCAAGCTCAACCAGTAACGGGTCGCGCGCGCAACACCATCCACGCCATCGTCAGCATCGCCAGCAATACGCAGATCGCACCCGTGCCCAGCAGCGGTGCCAGCGAATCTTCGCTGCCGTGGCCGGAAAACAGCAGGAGCAATCCGACTGCGAGCAACAACGCGCCGAGCTCATGCAGGATGAACTGGATCGATTTCAGCTTGCCGACAAGGCCCGGCAACCAGAGCCGGTGGATGGTGGCGTAGATGAAGGAGAACACGAAGCCCACCAGCATGATGTGCGCGTGGGCCGGCATCTCCGAATGATTGCGTGACGCTGCCATGTAGATGCCGAGGCACAGCCCAGCAATGGCGAAGAACAGTCCGCACAGCAGGAATTTGCGATCAACACCCATCTCACCGACTCCTTGGCTATCCCCGGGGTTGCGGCGGAGTATGCGCCTGGTGATTCAGACGAATGAACGGCAGCGTATGGAGCGATCAATCGCCCCGCAAAACGTCGTCCAGGGAAAAACCGATCGCGCGCATCGAGGCAGCGAAGCCGGGGTACGACGTCGCGACGTTGGCGGTATCGCGAATC
>JAFEBZ010000206.1 GCA_018242405.1 Pseudomonadota bacterium
ATCTGCCGCTGCACGCACTGGATGAACACATCTACCGTCTTGCAGAGAAAACTTGGGCAGCCTACCAGCGCGAACGCGCGCAGCACCCCGATCGTCACGCCCGCACCGTGGTGCTCAAGCTCAAGACCGGCGATTTCCGCACCCTCACCCGCTCGCTCACCGAACTGCCCTTCCCGGCAGATGCCCATTCACTGGCCGTCGTTGCTTCACGACTGCGCGAACGTGTCGCGTTGCCGGAGGACACCCTCTATCGCCTCGTTGGCGTCGGCGTTTCCGGCTTCATCGACCACGGCGACGCTCCACAGGACGAATTGTTCGACCTGGATTGAACGGGCAAAAGAAAACCCCGCCGCGTAAGCGACGGGGTTTCGTTTTTGCAGCCTGATGCGAAATCAGAACTTGTAGCTGGCACCCAGCAGGATCGTGCGACCCCACTTGATGTATTCCAGCGGACGGTCCTTGGTCTGTGCGTAGGTGCGATAGGCCGAGTTTGTCAGGTTGGTCGCCTGCAGCAGCAGGCTCAATCCCTTGAACGTGGAACCATCGCTGAAGTTGTAGCTGACCTGTGCGTCGGTGATGTTCTCGCCGACCACGTAGCGCAGCGTACGGTTGCCATCGAAGTTGCCGATTTCGCCGATGAAGTCGGAACGGCGGCGCTGGCTGACGCGCGCTTCGAATCCGTTGCGTTCGTAGTACAGCGTCGCATTGTAGACGCGCTTGGACAAGCCCGGCAACGCGATCGGGGCGTTGCCCACGCTCGACGTGGCGTTGGCCGGCGGCGGGATCTTGATGCTGCTGTCGTTGAAGCTGGCACTGGCCATCACGCCGAAGCCCTTCAACACCGGCGTGAACATCTCGAACGGCAGCGACGCGGTGAGCTCGAGGCCCTGCATCTTGCCGCCCTTGCCATTCATCGGCGCGGTGAAGGTACCGATCGGCTGCACTGGCGCGGTCATTCCGGCCGGGGGAACGTATCCGGCCACATACGCAGACCAGTCATAGCCATCCTGGGTCTGGTTGAAGATGTAGCTGGTCAGTTGCTTGTAATAGTACGCGGCGGATACATAGGCCTTGGTGCCGAAATATTTCTCGTAGGAAATATCGAACGCGTTGGCACGCCACGGCTTCAACTCCGGATTGCCACCACCGCCATTCGTCTTTCCCGTACCGGTATCGACGCCAACGCTGACACTGGCGTTCATGTCATCCATGCGCGGGCGCGCCGCCTGCTTGGCCAGTGCGAAACGCAGGGCCTGGTCATGCGGGAACATGAAGGCAAGGTTCATGCTCGGCAGCACTTCGTTGTACTTGGCACCCAGCCTGACCGGCAGAATGCCGTTGTTGGCGGTCACCGAATTGGCGGTCGACGACTGGTCGACATGCTGGACTTGCAAGCCGATGTTGCCACGCAGCGACACGTCACTGCCCAGCTGGGCATCGATGTTGGCCTTGAAATAGGCCGTCGTGATCTTTTCGGTCAACGACCAGGTTTTGGCATACAGATAGGTCTGATTGATCTGCGGATCGAACGTCATGTAGCGGGCCACTGCACCGGGCACGTTCCACGTCGGGATATAGCCGAGGCCGGCAAAACCCAGATCGACCTGCCCGTATTGCAGGTCGGGAGCAATCGCGGTCGGGCCCTGCGCGCCAAGGTTGATGTTGGCTTCCGGCTGCTTCTTGTTCTTCTCGCGATCGGCATAGTTCAGGCCGACTTCGAAATCGGAGAACCACTTGTCCAGCGCTGCCGGCGCGCCAAAAGATGCACCGACCTTGGCGCTCTTCAGCGTGTCATGCACTTCCGGCACCTTGCCGTAACCGGAACCGTAGATGGTGTTCTGCAGATACAGCTTGGACGGGTCCATGTAGCTCAGGCCCGGATTGATCTGCGAGAACCCGTTGCTGCTGTAGGCAAGATTCACCGTATCGAGCTGCGGTGCCGGATACAGCTGGGTGTTGTTCTCGAGTTCGAGTTCCTGGCGATCCGCACGCGAATAGCTCAGATCGGTGAACAACTTGGTCTTGCCGAGGTTGAAATCGTTGCGCCAACCGAACGCCTTGATGGTGTCTTCGCGCTTGTCGTACATGCCGCGCACCAGCGGATACAGGTTGGCGACGGTGCCGCCTTCGAAGGTGTTGTTGCCGTTGATCACCGGATTGGTGACGTTGATGCGCCCGTAGCCGCCGTTGTAGTCGCCGAGATTGACTTCCCACTGGTTCGCGGTGTCCTCGTGCTTGGCCTTGGTGTAGAACATGTCAAGCGTGCTGGTCCACACCGAAGACGGGCGGAACTCCAGTGTCGCCATCACGGCATTGCGCTTGTCGTAGCCGGTGCGACGCAGCGCCTTGATGCCTTCGGAATAATACGTGCCCGCCGGAACACCGGGACGCCAGCCGTCGCCCACCTGCTCCCACGGCTCGTACAGGCCGACCTGCTCTTCCTGGACCGGATTCTGCGAATGCGTGAAGCCGATCGCCAGGCCGAACTTGCGGTCGGCGAACTGGCCGATGTAGCTGGCGTTGATGCGGTTGCCGTTGGCGCTGCGGCCAGCGGCGTATCCCAGCGAATTGTGCTGGCCGCGCACGCCGATCGACGTCACCGACTTGGAGAAATCGAGCGGGCGCACGGTGCGCATGTCGATGGTGCCGGACAACCCCTGCCCGACGAGGCCGGCATCGGGCGTCTTGTACACGGTCACGCCCGCCATCAGTTCCGACGGGTACTGGTCGAACTCGACACTGCGGTTGTCGCCGGTGCTGACCATTTCGCGGCCGTTGAGCAGCGTGGTGGCGAAGTCGGGGGACAGACCGCGGACGCTGACCACCTGGGCGCGACCAGCGACGCGCTGCGCGGACAGGCCCGGCAGGCGCGCGATGGATTCGGCGATGGACACGTCGGGCAGCTTGCCGATGTCTTCCGCGGAGACGGCTTCGACGATCGAGGTCGCGTCCTTCTTGGTGGTGATGGCATCTTCGATACCGGGGCGAGTGCCGGTGACCACGACCGAGTGGAGGACGTTCTTCTCGTCGGCCTTCTTCTTCGCGTCCTGCGTCGCTGCCGTGTCGTTGGTGGCGGATTGGGCTTGCGCCGTCCCTGCCGCCATACCGATCGCCGTCACCAGCGCCACGCTCAGCATGTTCCGCTTCAACTGCATCATTGCCTTCTCCGGGTTTGCGCCTCGGTGCATCCGCACCATTGGAATTGGATCGTAGTCAATGCATTACGAATGCATAACGGCCTGCATACGTATTCATCACGAATCGTCATCACAACGACCTATTCAGCGCACTTCTGGCGCCTGATTTCCGGCTGTTTTTGCCTTGTTTGTCCGTCGCGGACGCAGTTCCGCCGCCACGTTGCTGCATAGCACCATCCTACTGCGTGCCGCTCGCCCATTGCAGGAAAGCAGGCAACATCCGTGCCCAACTTTTCTGGTTGTGCTCGCCACCCGGAAGACGATAGAAAACAGCTTCGGATGCATCCGGTTTCGTTGCGTAATCGACATTGATCGAATAGCCGAGCTGTTTCAGCCCCTTGTGCATGCGACCATCATCGCCAACCCAGCCCTGCATCAGGTCGAACACGTCATCGATCACGTCGATGATGCCGTCGCCATCGCGATCGTTCTTCTCCTCGGCGTCGCCGGCGTCAAGGAAAAAGCGCGAATCCCGTGGCGGTGGCACTCTTTTGATCAGTGCATGGGCGATGCGTGTTGCCTGCACGACCTTGGCGTCGCTACTATCGGTCGACAGCCAGAACGACGGCGAAAACGCGCCGACTTTCCCGAAGACTCCCGGATACTGCCAGCCGACCGAGAACGCGTTGATCGCGCCGAGCGACCAGCCCAGCAGCCAGCGTGAATCGGCACCGCGTCGCGTCCGCCAATGTGCGTCGACATAAGGTACCAATGTGTTCGCCAACCACTGCGAATAGGCCTGTGCGTTGGCACCAACCGGACCATATTTCGTGTTTGCGATAACGGAAACACCCTTCGCACGATCTGAAACGCCGTAACCCGCCATGCGGTCCTGCGGCATGTCGATGGCGACGACGACCATCGGCTTGATCTGATGATGTCGATAGAGGTCATCCAGCGTCGCCTGCAGGCCAACCGCTTCCATGTCCTGCCCATCGTTGACATACAGCGTTGGATAGCGCGTGGTGGAATGTGCGTTGTAACCGGGCGGCAACAACAGTCTCACTCGCATTGGCTTGGGCGATACGCCGGGCGCATCGAGCATCGCCACTACCGGCTGGTGCGGCATCGCCAATGCCGGCACTGGCACTGGCAGCATGGCGAGCAACAGCGCCAACGACAGCAATCGTGGCACCGTCGCCATCACTTCAGCGCGACGAAACGGACCGCCGCGCCGCCACCACCGGCCAGCCACAGATCGAGCGTGTCCTTCGCGGTCACGGTGCGTGTCTCCTTCACGAACTTGAAGCGCGCGGCACCATGCCAGTCAGCGCCGTCGCCATCGCGATAGATCTCGGCGCGATATTTCCTGCCGGCATCGAGGAAGGACAGCGGCACCTTGAGCGTGCGCGCATTGCGATCGCTCATGCTGCCGAGATACCAGTTGTCTCCACCGCGTTCCTTGCGCGCAATCGTCACGTATTCACCGATTTCGCCATTGATCACGCGGGTGTCCTGCCAATCGGTCGGCACGTCGCGGATGAACTGGAATGCATCCATGTGCTGCGCGTAATGCTCCGGCAAATCGGCAGCCATCTGGATCGGGCTGTAGATCGTGACGTACAACGCGAGCTGGCGGGCGAGCGTGCTCTGGATTTCCTGACCACCGCGACCGGTCAGGCTCAGTACGCCCGGCGTGTAATCCATCGGCCCGGCAAGCATGCGGGTGAACACCAGGTTGATTTCGTGTTCGGGCGGATTCGGCGGATTGCCCCAGGCGTTGTACTCCATGCCGCGCGCGCCTTCGCGACTGACCCAGTTGGGATAGGTGCGGCGCAGTCCGGTGTCCTTGATCGGTTCGTGCGGATTGATGGCGATGTGGCGCTTCGCCGCTTCCTTCACGACCTTCAGGTGAACGTCGCTCATCCACTGGCCATCGTGCCATTCGCGCGTGATCGGGCCATTCGCAACATCCTGGCGTTCGATCTGGCCGGCATCGCAAACATGGCCGGTCTTCACCACGTCGATGCCCAAGCGCTGGTCGAGATCGAGTGCGGGATCGAGCTGGCTCAGGTAATGGCTGACCGCGCAGGCGTTTTCATGGTGACCGATCAGGTGCACGCCTTTGGATGCCGCGTACTTCGACAACCATTCGATGTCGAAATCCGGGGTTGCCTTGGTGAAATCGAAATTCCAGCCGTGCGCGAACCAATCGCCATCCCAGCCGGGATTCCAGCCTTCCACCAGCACGCCGCGGAAGCCGTTGGCAGCGGCGAAATCGATATAGCGTTTGGTGTTCTCGGTGGTCGCGCCGTGCTTGGGACCGGTGCCCCAAGTCTGTTGGTCGAGATGCATCGACCACCACACGCCGACATATTTCGACGGTTTGAACCAGCTGACGTCGCCCAGCACGTTGGGATCGTTGAGGTTGAGGATCAGGCTCGATTCGACCAGCCCGCCCGGACGATCGGAAATCTGGATGGTGCGCCAAGGTGTCACGAACGGTGTCTCGCGAACGACGCTGGCCGGTTGCGTGCCACCGGGTGCCAATCGCGCCTTCAACCGCTGGCCATCGACGCGTCGCAGCCACATCGAAGCGTAATCGACCAGTGCGGCTTCGTGGATCGACAGATAGAGGCCATCGTCGGTCTTCATCGTCACCGGCGTATGCGCCAGCGACAACTGGTCCAGCGGCGTCTTGTTGTAGAGGTATTCGTAGCGGTTCCACTCGCCCGCCGGAATCCACCACGCGGTGGCCGGACGCGCGACGTCGAATTCGGTCACTTCATCGACGATTTCGACGCGACCGAGATTGGGCTGTTTCGGAAAGCGGTAACGAAAGCCGATGCCATCGTCGAAAACGCGGAACACAACCTCGAGATGGCGCTTGTCGTTCACGCCCTCGACAAACGCGGTCACGAGTTCGTTGTAGTGATTGCGGGTATGCAGCCGCTCGCCCCAGGGCTGGTCCCATGTTTCATCGACACTCTTGCTCGACTGCGACTCCAGCTTGAAATTGCGCAGCAGTTCGGCGCCGTTGCGCAGCACGAATCCCAGCCGCGAATCGCCGATCACCGGCTTGCCGTCGCGCGACACCCGGTAGCCGATCCGGCCTTCGCCATTGATATCGAGCACGGTGACCACAATGTGGCCGTCAGGCGAACTGACGCGGGCGACTTCGTTGTTGTCGGCATGCGCCAGCAGCGGACTGACCAGCAGCAACAGTGCGAGCAGTTTCGATTTCATCATCATTTCGACACCCTGAGTACGACCACGCCATGCGCCGGCAATGCCGCGCGGCCTTCAGCCAATGCTCCCGTCGCGACCCCCGGGGCTTGCACCTGCATCGCCATCGCCCACTGCGATGGCACATTCCAATCGATCGCGCTTGCGGAGAGGTTGAAAGCCATCAGCATGCGCTCGCCATCCTGTTCGCGTTCGAATGCCAGGATCGGCTCCGGCGCATCGAGGAAACAGATCGCTCCCTCGATCAGTGCCGGCTGTTCCTTGCGCCAGGCGAGGAAGGCGCGTGCCGCGCGCAAGGTCGATTCGCCATCCGCTTCCTGTACCGCCACCGACATCGCACGATGCGCATCCGGCACCGGCAGCCAGGGCCGTGGTGCACCGAATCCTGCATCGCCATCGCTGGTCCACGGCAGTGGCGTACGGCACCCGTCGCGACCCTTGAAGTTCGGCCAGAACGTCTTGCCGTAGGGATCCTGCAGTGCTTCGAACGGCACCTCGGCTTCGGGGAGTCCGAGTTCCTCACCCTGGTACAGGCAGACCGAGCCTCGCAACGAACACACCAGTGCGATCAGCTGGCGCGCGAGTTGCGGATGCGGGTTCGCCCCGCCCCAGCGACTGGCGACGCGCTGCACGTCATGATTGGATAACGCCCAGCACGGCCAGCCGCCCTGCAGTTTCGTTTCCAGTGTTTCCACGGTGCCGCGGATGTGCGTGGCGCTGAAATCGTCGGTCAGCAGTTCGAAGCTGTAGCCCATGTGCAGGCGCTTGGGCGTCACGTATTCCGCCATCGTCGCCAGCGAATCCTCGGAGGAAATTTCGCCGAGCGTGGTGATGTCGCCATGGGCGTCCATCAGCTGGCGCAATTCCTCGAGGAATACCGGGGTTTCCGGCTGCGTGTTGTTGTACCAGTGGTACTGGAACGCATAGGGATTGTCGGGCGAGAAGCCGCGCCCTGCGCGTGCCTCGATCGGCTTGGCCGGGTTGTCGCGCAGCTGCGCGTCGTGGAAACAGAAGTTGATCGAATCGAGACGGAACCCGTCGACGCCGCGATCCATCCAGAAACGCAAGTTGTCGAGCTGTGCCTGGCGCACCGCCGGCTGGTGGAAATTGAGTTGTGGCTGGTCTGCGAGGAAATTGTGCAGGTAGTACTGGCCGCGTCGCGGCTCCCAGCGCCAGGCGACGCCGCCGAAGATCGACAGCCAGTTGTTGGGCGGCGAACCGTCGGGCTTGGCATCGGCCCAGACGAACCAGTCGGCTTTCGGATTGTCGCGACCCATCCGGCTTTCGCGGAACCACGGATGCTCGATCGAACAATGGCTGAGCACCTGGTCGATCATCACCCGCAGCCCGCGTGCATGCGCGCGTGCGACCAGGGCATCGAAATCGGACAACGTGCCGAAAATCGGATCGACGCCACGGAAATCGGCGATGTCGTAGCCGAAATCGGCCATCGGCGAGGTGAAGAACGGCGAGATCCAGATCGCATCGACACCAAGCGCGGCGACGTGATCCAGATGCGCGGTGATGCCCGGCAGGTCGCCGATGCCATCGCCGTTGCTGTCGCGGAAGCTGCGCGGATAGATCTGGTAGATCACCGCGCCGCGCCACCACGGATGCGCCATTGCCTGCTCCACGACTTGTGCCAGCGGGCACTATTCCATGCCTCGCGACAATGTCCGGATGAATACGTATGCATGCGTGCGCACGCTTGCGTGGCCGCGTGCGATCACTGGAAGAACTCCGTTTCAACGGTCAAAACGGGCTGTTTTGTTTGCACTGCAACATGCTTGTGCCCCCGGCAAACGGCACGATGCCAGCAACTTCAGACGGATTCCGGCATGGCCGCCAAACCCCGCCTCGGCTTCTGGCAGATCTGGAACATGTGTTTCGGATTCCTCGGCATCCAGTTCGGATTCGCGCTGCAGAACGCCAACGTCAGCCGAATCTTCCAGACGCTCGGCGCCAACGTTGACGAGATCCCGATGTTGTGGATCGCCGCGCCGATGACCGGTCTGCTGGTGCAACCGGTCATCGGCTATCTGTCCGACCGCACCTGGAGCGGGCTCGGCCGCCGTCGCCCCTATTTCCTGTGTGGTGCGATCCTCGCATCGCTGGCGCTGTTCGCCTTCCCCAATGTCGGTGCCTTGTGGATCGCCGCGGGCATGCTGTGGATCCTCGATGCCTCGATCAATGTGTCGATGGAACCGTTCCGCGCTTTCGTCGGCGACCAGCTGCCGCAGGACCAGCGCGCATCCGGCTATTCGATGCAGAGTTTCTTCATCGGCGTCGGTTCGGTGGTGGCCAGCCTGCTGCCGTGGCTGCTGGAACACTCGGGCGTCGCCAATACCGCGCCTTCGGGCCATATCCCCGATACCGTGCGCTGGTCCTTCTACATCGGCGGCGTGGTGCTGCTTGGCGCGATCGCGTGGACGGTGTTGCGCAGTCGCGAATACAGCCCTGCCGAACTTGCATCGTTCGACGATCACACGCCTGAAAGCGCCACAGCACGCGATGACGACACCAGCCCGCGGCGTTGGTCGCATCTCGCGATTGCCGCGCTGGTCGTCGGGGTGATTGGCTTCTGGGCCGTCGGCCACTTCGCGCTGGACAAGCAACTGTATGTGCTGGCGGGTGGCATTGCCGCATACGGTCTGTTGCTGCTACTCGCTGGCTACACCGCGAATGCCGGAATGCTCGCCAACATCATGCGCGACCTCCACCAGATGCCGTCGACGATGCGGCGACTGGCCGTGGTGCAGTTCTTCTCTTGGTTCGCGCTGTTCGCGATGTGGATCTACACCACGCCTGCGGTCACCTCCGTCCATTTCGGCAGCAGCGATCCAACTTCGGTCGCCTACAACGAAGGCGCCAACTGGGTCGGCGTGCTGTTCGCCGCCTACAACGGGTTCGCTGCACTGGCGGCGGTCGTGATCCCGCGCATGGTGCGCGCGATCGGCCTGCGTCGCAGCCACCTGCTCAACTCGTTGTTGGGCGCACTTGGACTGTTGTCGGTGTTCCTGATCCGCGATCCGAAACTGTTGCTGTTGTCGATGGTCGGCGTCGGATTCGCCTGGGCCTCGATCCTGTCCCTGCCCTATGCGCTGCTCTCCGACAGCGTGCCCGCGGAAAAAATGGGCATCTACATGGGCATCTTCAATTTCTTCATCGTCATTCCGCAATTGGTCGCGGTCAGCCTGCTCGGCCTGCTGGTGAAGCACTTGTTCGGAAACCAGCCGATCCATGCCCTGGTGATCGGCGCCGTGTGCATGGCCGTCGCCGGATTGCTGACCCTGCGCGTTCCGGAACCGAAGGAAGCATGACGATGACGCGTTTGAAAGAAGCTTCGCTGCTGACGGCCACGCTGCTCGCCGCCGCCATTTCCGGCATCGCCCACGCCGGGACATCAGCGAAACAACCATCCGGCGACTACTACGGCACCCTGGAACCGATGGCCAGTGATGCGGTGTATTTCGTGATGACCGATCGCTTCGTCAATGGCGATCGCTCCAACGATCATCGCAACCAGGGCAAGGCCAAGGGCGCGGCGTTCTACACCTTCGACCGCCCGGTCCCCGGCGCGCCTGCAGGCAAGAGCGACAACGTCGGCTACATGGGCGGCGACTTCAAGGGCATCGTCGACAACATCGGTTACATCAAGGAAATGGGCTTCGGCGCAGTGTGGATCACGCCGATCGTCGACAACCCCGACGAAGCCTTCACCGGCGGCGACCCGGTGAAATGGGGCGGCCACTTCACCGACGGTGGCAAGACCGGCTACCACGGTTACTGGGGCGACAATTTCTGGGTGGTGGACGAACACCTGCCAAGTCGCGGCCTCGATTTCCGTGGCTTCACCCGCACGATGCACGCACATGGGTTGAAGGTCGTGCTCGACATCGTCTGCAACCACGGGTCGCCGGCCTTCACCATGCCGAAGGACCAACCGAAGTACGGCAAGATCTACGACAAGCACTGGCGCCTGATGGCCGACGAGCAGAATCTGCCGCCCGACAAACTCAATCCCAAGCACAACCCGCTGCATGCCTGGTACAACACCAGCGGCAACCTGGTGCAGCTCTCGGACATGAACGAAAACAACCCGGCGGTGCTGGAGTATTTCGTCGGCGCGTATTCGCAATGGATCGACCAGGGCGCGGATGCCTTCCGCATCGACACCATCGGCTGGATGCCGCATGCGTACTGGCACGCTTTCGTCGATCGCATTCGCGAGAAGCGTCCGGGTTTCTTCATGTTCGGCGAGGCCTTCGACTACGATGCCAACAAGATCGCCGAACACACCCTGAAGCAGAACGCCAATGTCAGCGTGCTCGATTTCCCGCTGCGCAAGGCGCTGCAGGCGACGTTCGAGCACTCGGGAAGTTCATACGCTGCGCTCGCCGAACCGTTGCACCTGACCAATGGCCCGTACGCGAATCCGTACGAATTGATGACCTTCTACGACAACCACGACATGGCGCGGATGGATGCCAGCGACAACGGCTTCATCGACGCCAACAACTGGCTGTTCACCGCGCGCGGAATTCCGGTGATCTATTACGGATCGGAGATGGGCTTCGAGCGCGGCGCTGCGGAACACGCCGGAAATCGCAATTATTTCGGGAGAAAGGGCATTGCCGAGGCGCGCAAGAGCCCGATTCGGGCAGCGATGATCCGCATTGCCAAGGTGCGACAGGCGCATGTCGCCCTGCAACGTGGCCTGCAGGTCGATCTCGAGCTCTCCGGTGATCGCGCGGCGTTCTGGCGTGTCTACCAGCACGACAGTCGCAACGAGATCGCACTGGTGCTGCTCAACAAGGGCGATACCCCACAGGATTTCCGTATCGACGATGTGCAAACGGGCAACTGGCTCTCGGCGATCGACGGCAGCAGGCGCAAACTCGCTTCAGGCGATGCACTGGTCAGTCGCGTGCCCGCCCATGGGGTACAGGTTTTCACGCTGGCGGCGAAAGTCAACGAACCGAAGTTACTATCGGCGCTCGAAGTCGCGATGGCAGGCGCACGCAAGAAGCAGGACTAACCGCCGCGCGTGCTATCCCGCACAGCCAGCTGCGGCGCGATCATGATGCTGTTCGCCGATTGCTCGCGAATCAACATCAACAGGCTGTCGACCAGCAGCCTGCCCGCGAGCTGCGTGTCCTGCACCACCGTGGTCAGCGGAGGCGTGCTGTAACGCGCTTGCGGCATGCCATCAAAACCGACCACTGCGACATCCTGCGGGATGCGCTTCCCGGCATTGCGCAACGCCGTCATCGCACCGATCGCGATCAGGTCGCTGCCGGCGAATACCGCATCGAACTCCAATCCGCGCGCCAGCAGTTCACGCGCCGCACGGTGGCCATCTTCCTCGCTGCTGCTGGCGTCGACCTGCAACCGTCGATCCAGAGTCAATCCCTGCGCTTTCAGTGCCGTCTCGCAACCGCTGAAACGTGCAAGGAATTCCGGGTAGTGCGACGACGCATCGCCAAGGAAGGCGACGCGCTTGCGCCCCAGCTCCAGCAGATGGGCGCCCGCAAGCTGGCCACCAAGGTGGTTGTCGCAACCGATCGAAATCCCGATCTGACCCGCGCGCACCGGCCCCCAGCGCACGAAATGCGTGCCCTGCGCATGCAACCGCTCCAACTTCTCCTGGTACAGCACATCGTCACCGTAGCCGAGCAGGATCAGGCCGTCGGCCTTCATGCTGTCCTCGTAATCGGCGTGCCAATCGTCCGACAACTGCTGGAACGACACAAGCAGATCGTGGCCCTGGCGCGCACATTCGCGGGTAATCGATCCCAGCATCGACAGGAAGAACGGATTGATCACCGCGTCTTCCGGCCCGGGCTCCTCGAACAGCAGCAGCGCCAGCGTGCCGGCACGTTGGGTGCGCAGGCTCGAAGCGTGGCGATCGACCTTGTAGTTGAGTTCGCGTACCGCTTCTTCGACGCGTCGCCGCGTTTCCGCGTTCACCAGCGGACTGCCGCGCAACACGCGCGAGACCGTGGCCTGCGACACGCCCGCGCGATGCGCGATGTCGAGCGAAGTGATCCGGGATTTCTTGCGCGAAGGCTGCATGACCGCAGTGTAAACCGCATTCACCCTGCGCCGTGTTTTGCGGGTATCGTCACGAAGAATGCTGCAACGCGGAAATTCGCATGCCATCCTCGCAATCGCTGCTCACCACCCGCGCCGGCCAGTTCCGCGATCTCTACAAGGAACTCGAACGCTATCCGGCGGCCTTCCACTCCACCCCGGTGATCTTTTGCGAGGGGGATTCCTGGTTCGCCACGCCGCTGGCGATGAATCTGCTCGACTGGCTGGTCTATCCGACACCGGAAGACGAAGCGGCCGGCGTCCCCCTGTTCGGGGCCGGCGGATTGTTCTTCCGTACCGAGCGCGTCGGCGATCTCGCCATCGACATGTTTTCGCCATCGAGTGTCGCCGATCTTTCCAGCTGGTATCGCGATTTCGCCTTCGACCTGGTGTTGCTCAGCGGCGGCGGCAACGACTTCGTCGGTGACTTCCTTGCGCAATTGTTCAAGGGCATGGGTGCAATGAGTGTCGATGCCGCCTTCGCACGGGTCGAGGCCAGTGGGCGCTACGACATCGTCTGTGCGTCCTATCATCGCTTGATCGAATCATTCCGCGCGATCAAGCCGCAGACACCGATCCTCGCCCACAGCTACGACTATCCGCAGCGGATGGGTCAACGCGCGAAGTTCACCCTCGGCAACCTCGGGCTCACCGCATTGTTCAGCCATGGCACTGGGCCGTGGATCGCGCCCAACATCGCCAGCGCCCTGCCGCGCGTGCAACAGCAACGCGAATTCGCCAAGGCGATGATCGACGGCTTCGTCGACAGGGTCCTGGTCCCGTTGCGCGATGATCCAGCCAGTGGTCGCGTCTTCGATTTCGTCGACCTGCGCGGCACCCTGCCCGATCCCGAATACTGGGCCGACGAAATGCATCCGACCAGTGTCGGTTTCGCCATGCTGGCACGGGTATTCCGTCGCGAAATGCGCACGAAACTGTCGGTGAAACTCGGACCGACACCGGATCGAAACACGCTTGGCGGTTGATCAGCCAGACAGTGCGGGATCGCTGCGACTCGCGCGCCCGGTTTCGACGTGACCAGCGAAGCGTCGCTTGAACGACGCATCACCTTCCAGCGTCACATGCAAGTCGTACCAGTGATTGGTCGCGGCGATATCGCGGCTGTCTTCGCCATGCGCGCCCGACGCCAGCACATGGGTCCGCGCCACGCCATGGTCGTAAGATCCCGACGCGACCCGCAGCATGCACACGCTGTCGCCGTCATTGCGCATCCGCAACACGCAGCGATCCCCTTGCGCGACGAATTCGACCTCGGGATGCGCGCCCTTGCCCGCCACCTTTCCGTTGAAGGTGCGCAGCCAGCCATTCGGGCCATGCACTTCGAAGGCATACGTGCCATCGGCCGCAACATCCCAGCGATGACGCAGCTGCTTTCCCGCTTCCACCGTGAACCACCATGGGCCGGCATCGCCATTGGTCTGGTACACCGCGAACACCGCGCCAACCTTGCCCGAATTGACGAACTCGAGTTCGATGCTTCGTGCGCCATGATCGA
The DNA here is from genome assembly GCA_018242405.1 of Pseudomonadota bacterium. GTDB lineage: Bacteria > Pseudomonadota > Gammaproteobacteria > Xanthomonadales > Xanthomonadaceae > Solilutibacter. Next base: position 13,993 of record JAFEBZ010000206.1, read on the forward strand.
CATGCGCCGATGCCGACAACGCATACGGCAAGGCCCGTGCCGGACGCTGCCCTGTTTCCTGCACCGGCAATGTTGCAGGAGCCGATGGCGCCTTCGGGATCGCCTGCTTGCAGCTGGCATCGGCCCATTGCTGGCGGTCGTTCATGTCCGGAAGCGCCGGCCAGATGTCGTCGCGCGCATCGAATGCAAGCGTTGACGCGAGATCGCCGCAAACCGCACGTCGCCACGGACTGATGGTGTCGCAGCGCACGCCGAAGCGTTCCTCCATCAGGCGGATCACCGAGGTGTGGTCGAACACTTGCGAATTCACCCAACCGCCGCGACTCCACGGCGACACCACCAGCATCGGCACGCGCGGACCCAGCCCAACCGGTACGCCGTGGTAATCCTCGCCATCGAGCCGCACGGTACTGGCGCCGATGTTCGCCGCATTGCTGCCGATCGGCGGCGGCACATGATCGAAGAAGCCGCCGTTCTCGTCGTAATTGATGATGAAGACCGTCTTCGCCCATACCGCCGGATTGGCCGCGAGCGCCGCCAGCAATTGCGCGCTCAGGGATTCACCGTAAGCGGGTGATGCCGCCGGATGTTCGCTCATGATGTAGGGCGGCACGATCCACGACACCTGCGGCAACTTGCCCTCGCGCACATCGCGGGCGAATTCGGCGATCACATGTTCGCCACGCGTCTTCGGCGCATTGTCCTTCGTCGAGCCTTCCGCCCAGGCGCGACCACGCTGATACAGCGGCGATGCACGATCAAGACCACGGAACGCCGCGAACGACGTCAGCGGATTGTCGCCGTAGTTGTCGTATTCCTGATACACCTTCCACGCCACGCCGGCATCCTGCAACTGCTCGGCGTAGGTGCGCCACGCGAACGGCGTGAAGTCCGCCTTGTCGCGCGCCATGTCCGCGGTCCAGTTGCCGTCGTCCGCGTTCGTCACCGCCTGCTTGCCGGTGTTGCCGGCGGTCAGGCCACTGGTGCCTGAAAACAGATGCAGGCGATTGGGATTGGTCGGCCCGAAGATCGAGCAGTGATAGGCATCGCAAACGGTGAAGGCATCGGCCAGCGTGTAATAGAACGGCAAGTCGGCGCGGGTGAAATGACCGAAGCACATCGGCCCCTTCACCTTCATCCACGCATCGTGGTGGCGCCACAATTCGTGCGAATCCTTCCAGCTGTGGTCGATGTCGGCCAGGCACTGCGCCGCCGTTGCGTGCGAATCGAGATGGAACGGCGTGATCGCCGGTTCGCCGCCGGGCAACGCCGGTTGCTCCCACACTGTTCGGCCATTCGGCAACGGCGCGGGTCGCGGATCCCCGAATCCGCGCACGCCGCGCATCGCCCCGAAATAATGATCGAACGAGCGGTTTTCCTGCATCAACACCACGATGTGCTCGACATCGCGCAGCGAACCGGTCACGCGCGCCGGCTCCACTGCGAGTGCCGCGCGAATCGCCGGCGGGATCAGCTGCAGGCCGAACGCACCTGCAGCCATGGCCGAGCCCTTGAGGAAACGCCGGCGCTCGTCCGAAACCATGTCCGTCAGAACTTCGCCGTTACCGTCAACATGCCCTGGCGCGGCGCACCGGCCTGCATGGTGGCGAAATAGCCGCCGGCATCGCTGGCCGCAAAGCCGTTCGAGCCAATGGTGCCGAAATACTTCCTGTTCGCCAGATTGGTCACGTTCAACGCCACGCGCAGATCCTGCATGAAGCCCATCTTGCCGAAATCGTACCCCGCGGAGGCGTTGAACAGCCAGTAGCTCGGCACCGAATTGTCGTTGAGATAGGTGTAATAGCGCTTGCCGGTGTAATTGCCCGCCAGGCGCAGATCCCAGCCGTTCATGGCATAGCCCAGCTCGGTGCTGAACAGCAGCTTGGGCGAATCCACCGTCGTCTTGCCCTTGACCGGAACCAGGGTGGCGCCGTCGGTGTAATCATCCGCATAGGTCGACTTGTTGTACGACAGCGTGTTGTACCAGCGCAGGCCCTGCATCGGCTTGAGGATGAATGTGGCTTCGGCACCGCGACTGTTCACCGTGCCGACGTTGGCATAGGCCGAGGGGCAGCCTTGGATGCCCGACGTGCACTGTGCGATCGACAGCAGGCGGTTCTTGAACTTCACCGTGTACAGCGCCAGCGAACCTTCGAACAGTTCGTCACCATGGCGGTAACCCGCTTCCAGCGTCGACGATTCCTCCGGCTTCAGCTTGCCGCCGAAAGTATCGAATGCCGCCTGCGTGGTCGCCAACGGGCCGCTGATACCGGCCTGGAACGCGGCGATGTTCTGCGCATACGACGCGAACAGTTCGTTATGGTCATCGAACTTGTAACCGAGGCCAAGCTGCGGCAACACGCCCTTGTCGGCCTTCAGGCGGCCATTGGCGTACGTGCCCAGTACCGAAGTGGATGTCGTGGTGGTGTGCGGGCTCTTCATGCCGATATCGACATGCATGTGGCCGTCGAGCAGCGTGATGCTGTCCTGCAGGTAGAACATGCGCGTCTGCGTGTTGTAGCGCTGGTAGAACTGACGGATGTTCGGGCTGTGCAGGAAATAGCTGTCGTCCACTGGACCGCTGATGAAGTAGAAATTGCGCTGCACGGTGTGCTTGCTGTCCTCGCCCCACACGCCGGCCTGCAGCAGGTTGTTGCCCAGCGTCCATTCGATGTTGGCCATCAAACCGGAACGATTGATGCCGTATTCGGTGGTGCGGATCGAGATCGGCGTCTCCTGCGCGGTGCCCGGGAACGATACCTGGTACGGCGTGAACCAGTGGCCCTGGCCGCGGTTTTCATGGTGGTAGGCCGTCGCCTTCAGGCGCACGCCCTCGGCCAGCGCGAAATCGCCAAACAGCGACGTCACGCTGTCGTTGCGCAGACCGCGACCGGCGTAATACGCGTCATCGCAGGTATAGACATAGGCCGCGCCGCACTGCGTCTTCGCCGCGTTCACCGCTGCATTCCAGTTCGGCGCGTAGTTGTCCCAGTTCCAGCCGAGACGCTTGAGCATGTCCCAGGACAGATCCTGGTAGTCGGTCTCGTTGCGCTTCGAGGTCGTGAACAGCGCGCCGAGCTTGCTGTCGCCGAAGTTGTAGACGGCCTTGCCGTTGAACTGGAACTGCTTCTGCTGGCCGTCGCCCTTCCATTTGTCGGCGCTGGCCGATTCGGCGGAGAGATACATCGCGAAACCATGATGATCGCCGGTGTCCAGGCGTCCATAGGTGCGATAGGTGCTGTCGCTGCCGACAGTCTGCGCCAGCGTCACGCCGTATTCGGGCGTCGGATCGCTGGATTGGAACTGCACCGTGCCGCCAAGATTGCCGGTCGAAGCCGTGCCCAGCGCACCGATGCCCGACGCGAGTTCGGCGCCGCCAAGGTTTTCCGAGATCAGCGCACGGCTGATGTGCAGGCCGTTGTTGTTGCCATAACTCATGTCACCGAGCGGAATGCCGTCAAGCGTGAAACCGAGGTGCGTCTGGTTGAAGCCGCGCAGACTGATGCGCGTCGACCACTCGTAATTGCCGTAACTGTCGGCCGATTCGAAATGCACGCCCGGCAGCTTCTCCAGCACCTTCAGCGGGCTCGCGCCCGGCGGCAACGTCTTCATGTCCTTCGCGGTGATGCGCTGCACCTGTCGCGTCTCGCCACGACCGATCACCAAAATGGTGTCGAGGTCCTTGCTGGTCGTGGTGTTGCCCGGTTGCGTGTCGGCGGGACCGGAAGCGACCTGTTGCGCGGACATTTGCTGTGCGGAAGCCGAACCCATCGCGGCAATGAGCGAGAGCGCGAGCAGGCTGCGCGCGGGAAGACGTGCGGGGGAAGACATGCGGAACGATCCTTGGAATCGGAATGGGAAAATGCGCGCCGACTCAATACGCCAGCGGACGGCGCAGCTTGAGGATTTCCGATTTCAGTTCCGTGACGTCCCGTTTTCAGTTTTTCGTCATGGCTGCATAACCCAAACAAAAAGCCGGCTTGCGCCGGCTCTTTGCATGTCGCGATGGTGCCGCAGCGTTACGCCGCCGGCGATTCCGGCCATCGCGCCTGCATGCGCGATGGCGTTCGTCGGCGCACGCGCCAATGGCGCGTCAGCGCGCCTCCTTACCCTTCGCCTTCTTCCACGGCCTTCATCGACAGGCGGATGCGGCCCTGCTTGTCGACTTCCAGCACCTTGACCTTGACCACGTCGCCTTCCTTCAACTTGTCGCCGACCTTCTCGACGCGCTCGTTGGAGATCTGCGAGACGTGCACCAGGCCATCCTTGCCCGGCAGGATGGTGACGAACGCACCGAAGTCCATGATCTTGGCGACCTTGCCTTCGTAGATGCGGCCCGGCTCGACGTCGCTGGTGATCTGCTCGATGCGCTGCTTGGCGGCGAGCGCGGCGGCGTTGTTCACCGAGGCGATCGTGATGGTGCCGTCGTCCTGGATGTCGATCTGGGTACCGGTTTCCTTGGTGATGCCCTGGATCGTCGCACCGCCCTTGCCGATCACTTCGCGGATCTTGTCCGGA
>JAFEBZ010000207.1 GCA_018242405.1 Pseudomonadota bacterium
GCATTAACGGCTACCAGCTGAAGGGCACCGGCGCAAATGGCGAGAACACCATCCATGCCGTCAAGCAATTCCAATCCGCCCACGGCCTGAAATCCGACGGCATCGTCGGGCCGAAGACGCTGGATGCCCTGAAGCAGTCGAAGGATCATCCGCTGATCAACGAAGCCGGTCATCCCTCTCACGGGATGTACGAGCAGATCAAGGCGCAGACCGACAAGCTCGGCGGCGCGAAGGCGCTCGGGTTCCACAACGACAAGGAATACACCCAGGCGCTGGCCAACATGACCTGGCAGGCACGTGCCTCCGGTTTGACGCAGGTCGACCATGTGGTGGAGACGGCCAACAAGCAGAACCTGGTGATGATCCAGGGTGGCCTGAGCGATCCTGCCCAGCAGCGTGAAGTGGCCAACAAGGTCCATGCGGCCCAGCAACCGGTGACGCAGAGCACGCAGCAGTTGCAGCAGGACGTGCAGCAGCTGCAGCAACAGCATCACGTGCAGAGCCAGCAACAGCAGATGTCGCAGGCGCGCTGATCCCGGGGAGCGGGAAGGGAGAGAGCCCGGTATCCGGGCTCTTTTCTTGTGGGACAATCGCGCCATGCGATTGAACAAATACATTTCCGATGCCGGGCTGTGTTCGCGCCGGGAAGCCGATCGCCTGATCGCGGCGGGCCGGGTGAGCGTCAATGGCGAACGCGGTCGCGTTGCGCAGGAACTGGCCGAGGGTGACGAGGTCCGCGTCGATGGCGAGAAACTGGCGATGCGCAGCGCGGCCTCCGGCAAGCGTCGCCACGTCTATATCGTGCTGAACAAGCCGGTCGGGGTGACCTCAACGACGGAGCCCGGGGTCAAGGGCAACATCGTCGATTTCGTCGACCACGAGCAGCGGATTTTCCCGATCGGTCGGCTCGACAAGGATTCGGAAGGGCTGATCCTGCTGACCAGCAACGGCGATATCGTCAACGAGATCCTGCGCGCGGAGAACAAGCTGGAAAAGGAATACCTGGTCGCAACCAATCGCCAGGTCAGCGAGGAGTTCCTGCGCGGGATGTCACGTGGCGTTCCGGTGCACGGCCAGATGACTTTGCCGTGCAGGACCGGAAAGATCGGTCCGTTCGGGTTCCGCATCACCCTGGTGCAGGGCCTGAATCGGCAGATCCGCCTGATGGCGGCGCATTTCGGCTATCGCGTCAAGCAACTGGTGCGCGTGCGCATCGGGCCGGTCAAGCTCGGCCATCTCAAACCGGGCAAGTGGCGCAACCTCACCGATGCGGAACTGCGCGGCTTGTTGCCACGCAGGACCGAGTGGTGATGTCGGTTACTTCGACGGTGCTGCCGATTTTTCCTTGCTGAAGGCGTCGTACTGCGCCTTGGCATAGGTGTTGCAGGACGCGATCTTGCCGTCCATGTATTTCTGCCCGTCCTTCGGCCCCATGTTGCGCAACTTGCCCATGAAGCCATCAATGGCGGTGGTGAATTGCTTCTGGCTGACGCCGTTCTTTTCCATCGACCATTGCATCAGGTTCTGGAACTTGGTGATGTCGGTCTTGTGGCTGGCGTTCTGCGGGGCATCGCCCGCCATCTTGTAGACGGCGAAGCATTCGATCGCCTGCGTGCCGGAAGCAGTGGGTGTCGCGGCCTGGGCGGTGAAGGCGAAGGCAGTCAGGGCAAGGGCGTACAGGGGCTTCATCGGAGCTCCGGAAATGGTGCGTGTGGCCATGATCCCGGCCACGGTGGAACGACGGATGAACCGCGTCAGGGAAGCGTTCAGGTGATGTCGGCTTCCGAGTGGGCGTTCAGTTCGTAGCGCGTGGGCCGCGGGTTGACGGTTCCGCACTGGGTGCAGGTGCGCAGGGCATCATCACGGTAGAAGCGTTCGAACACGCGGAAGAAGTCGGTTTCGATGTCGACGAGGTGGAAGAATTCCTCGTACAGCTTGTGGTTGCAGTTGACGCAGAACCACATCAGGCCGTCGTCCTCGAAGGACAGGCGACGACGTTCCATCACCAGGCCGATCGAACCGGGCATGCGCTGCGGCGAATGCGGGATCTCCGGTGGCAGATAGAAGGTTTCGCCGGCGTGGATGGGGATGTCGCGCGGTTTGCCGTCCTCCTGGATGCGCAGGACCATCTCGCCTTCCAGCTGGTGGAACCATTCCGGTCCTTTCTCCCAGTGGTAGTCGGTGCGCGTGTTGGGTCCGCCGACGATCATCACGATGAAGTCGCCGTCGATGATGCATTTGTTGCCGACCGGCGGTTTCAGCAGGTGGCGATGTTCGTCGATCCACTTTTGCAGGTTGATGGGGTCGGGCAGGGGCATGGCCGGATTCTCCGATGTCTTCAGGCGCCGTCGCGCAGGATCGCGACGCACTTGAACTCGATGGCGATTGGCGCCGGTAATGCGGTGATGCCGAGGGTGGTGCGGCAGGGCGCGTGCGCCGGGTCGGGGAAATGTTCCGCCCAGATGGCGTTATAGGTGGTGAAATCCCGTGCCATGTCGGTGAGATAGACGGTCACGTCGATCACGTCGCCCCAGCTGGCGCCGCAATCGGCAAGGATGCTTGCGACATTGGCGAACACCGAATGCGTCTGCGCAGCGATGTCGTAGGAGAGCAGCGAGCCGTCTTCGGCATGGACATTGCCGGGCGCGTGGTTGGTCTGCGGATCGCGCGGACCAACGCCGGACAGGTACAACCATTGGCCGACGCGTCGTGCATGCGGATAGTGCCCAACCGGTTTCGGCGCATTGCCGCTATGGATACCTTGCGTGCTCATCGTTCTTCCACGTCGGTGCGGATGCGCGCGAGTGCTTCCGGGTATTCGCGGGCTAGATCGTCGTTGCCGGCGACGCTGATACCGAGATCGTGCACGCGACCATCGCGCAGGGTGTACACCCAGCCGTGCACGGCGAGTTGCTGGTCGCGCGCCCAGGCGTCCTGGACGATGGTGGTCTCGCACACGTTCACCACCTGTTCGAGCACGTTGAGTTCGCACAGGCGATCGTGTTTCAGCGAGTTGTCTTCATGGCTGCCGAGGATGCCGGCGTGCATGTGGGCGACGTCGGTGACATGGCGAACCCAGTTGTCGGCAAGCCCCAGCCGCGTGCCATGCAATGCGGCATGGACGCCGCCGCAACCGTAATGGCCGACCACCAGGATGTGCTTGACCTTGAGTACGTCGACCGCGAACTGGATCACCGACAGGCAATTGAGGTCGGTGTGGACGACGACATTAGCGATGTTGCGATGGACGAAGACTTCGCCCGGTGCGACGTCAATCACCTGGTTGGCGGGTACGCGCGAATCCGAGCAGCCGATCCACAGGTATTCCGGCGCTTGCTGCTTCGAAAGCCGCTCGAAGAAAGTCGGGTCCTCGGCGTGGACGCGTTCGGACCAGGCGTGGTTGCTGGCGAGGAGATGGCGGAGGCGGTTCATCCCGCAAGGATACAGGGCAATCGTGGTAGACGCTTCAGAAGAGTTTACGCGCGGGAGGGAGGTCGCCCAGCCCGTGGGGCACGTCGATGCGTCGTTCGCCCAAAACCTGCCCTTGGGCGTTCGTGTAACGAAGGCGATAGACCCCGTCGCGCAGGAACAGTGGTGCCCGGTCCTCGCTTGGATACAGCATGACGAACTGATCGGCGGCGATCGCTCGTGATGATTGACCAATCATCATCGCCTGGACGAGGCAGGGAAATAGTTCGGCGCACGGATCGGCACCGACGTAGACCTTGCGGCGAGCACCGGCCAACGAAAGCCAGTCCGGGCGGAGAACATCCGCAGGTGAAGGAGGCAACAGCACGCTCGCGTCGTAGGCCCCCGGTTTGCTCGACCAGGCTGCGCCGTTGCCCCGATCCAGGAAGACCACTGGTTCGGAGACTGAAAACTCCTTGACCAGATGTGATTTCGCATTGATCGCATCTTGCGAGGCCTTGGACATCGGGATCAGTTCGGTCTGGTCCACCGACAACACCCGGGCATGCGTGGCCGCGATCAGGTCGGTGGCCATCGTCCGCGCTCCGGCGATCGTCACGGCATCCGTTTTCGCAATGTGGGCATAGCCGGCATGTACAAGCAGCCTGGCATCTGGGTGCGCGGACAGGAACGTTGCGAGGTTGCGTGCCTGGGCGAGCTCGCGCGTGGCGGTTTGCGTGAATTCCCCATTGGCTGCTTCGTATGGGACCAGCGTATAGCCGAGACGAAGTGCTTCGCGCACGAGGTCGGCCATGACTGGCTCCCTCGTGTATGCACCGGTTTCGGTTTCGGGGTAGCCCGCCGGCATCTGGTTCTTGCCATCGTTCTTCAGTGTTTCGAGCGCGAGGTAGTGGAACCCGACATCGTGCAACGGCTTCAGTAATGAAATGGTCAGCAATCGGGTTTGCGGCAGGTGATGGGCTTCATTGATCATCACGATGCGGTGATTCTTTGCCTGATCAATGATCCACTCGCGGGCATTTTCCGTCCGGTAATGCCCGGGATCGGGGAGCACCTTGGGCGGCAACGTCACGATCGGGAAATAGAGCAGTGCATCATTGGGGCGCCCCATGAAACTGGCGTCCATGGCTGCAAGCTGGGCAATCCAGAAATTCGTCGCCTGATTGGCAAGGGTGGAAGGCGATGTCGTGAGTTGATAGCGATCGAATTCCGAGTCCAGTCCGCGATAAAGGGTCATGAATCGGTTCAGTTGTTCGACGCCCTGGGTTTGCGCCCGAATAGGGGGCACGGATCCGATGCACGCCGCCAGCAAGAGGAACAGGCGTGCAAACCGGATCACATCGAAATCCCCACGTTCCGTGCTTCGGTGAAGAAGCGCATGGCCTCGGCACCACCTTCGCGCCCGAGGCCGGATTGGTTGCTGCCGCCAAAGGGCGTGCGCAGGTCGCGCATCAGCCAGGTATTGATCCACACCATGCCGGTGCGCAGTTCGCGGGCGAAACGCAGAGTGCGCGACAGGTTGCGATCCCACAGCGTGGCGACCAGACCGTAATCGCTGGCATTGGCGAGTGCCAGGGCCTGGTCATCGTTGTCGAAGGGTTGCAGCGTCACCACCGGGCCAAAGATTTCCTCGCGATTGGTGGCGGTGTCGGGGCCGAGGCCTTCCAGCACGGTCGGCGCGATAAACCAGCCGGGACGATCGATCGCGTCGCCGCCGCACAACACATGGGCACCTTCGTCGCGGGCCGTCGCCAGCGCGCGCATCACCTTGTCGAAGTGTGCTTGGGACACCAGTGGGCCCATTTGTGTCGAAGCATCGGCAGGATCGCCGACACGCAATGCCTGTACGCGTGCGACGAAGGCGTCGCGGAATTCGTTGTAGATATTCCGCTCGACCAGCAATCGCGATCCGCACAGGCAGATTTGTCCGCTGTTCTGGAATGCCGAGCGCACGATGGTGTCGAGATCGTCGCGCCAATCGGAATCGGCGAACACGATTGAAGGATTCTTGCCGCCGAGTTCCAGCGAAACCTTTTTCAGCAATGGCGCGGCGAGGGTGGCGATGCGTTTGCCGACAGCAGTGCTGCCGGTAAACGAAATCGCCTTGACCTGCGGGTGCGTCACCAGCGCTTCGCCGACCGCAGGACCGGCGCCATGCACGAGGTTGAACACACCGGGGGGGAAACCGATACCCGCGGCGATTTCCGCCAGCAATGTCGCGCTGTGTGGCGTCACTTCCGATGGCTTGGCGACCACGCAATTGCCGGCTGCCAGCGCCGGCGCGATCTTCCACGTAAACAGATAGAGTGGCAGGTTCCACGGCGAGATCGTCGCGACCACGCCCAGTGGCTGCCGCAGGGTGAAGTTGAGTCCGGCTTCGCCGTGGTGCGATTCGCTGGCGAACTGGGTCGCTGCATGGGCGAAGAAACGCAGGTTGGAGATGGCGCGCGGAATTTCGACGTTGCGCGCCAGCGTGACCGGTTTGCCGCCATCGCGCGATTCGGCTTGCGCGACTTCCTCCAGTCGATCCTCCAGCGCATCGGCCAGGCGTTCCAGCCATTGCGCACGCTGCGAGTTGGGCAGCGACGACCACATCGGAAAAGCGCGTTGCGCGGCCTGCATCGCGGCATCGACATCCGTGGCGCTGCCTGCCGCGACCTGTGCGATCACTTCACCGTTTGCAGGTGAATGGACATCCAGCCACGCATCGCCCGCGGGTGGGTGGGCCTTGCCATCGATCCAGTGCGGGTAGCGTTGCATGCGGCCAGCTTACCCCGCCGGACGATCAGATCGACATCATTCGCCCGCCGTCCACTGCAATGGACTGGCCATTGATGTAGCCACCGGTCGGTGCGCAGAGGAATGCGATCAGGCCCGCCGGCTCTTCCGGTCGCGCGAAGCGTCGCGCCGGCACCCCCGCCACCATGTCTGCGCGGACCTCGGCTTCGCTGACGCCTTCCTTCGCCATGCGCCCGCGCACGATCTGGTCGATGCGTCCGGTCTCGGTGTAGCCGGGCAGGACGTTGTTGACGGTGATGCCGTCCGCCGCCAATTCGCGCGACAGCGTCTTGGCCCAGCTGGCGACCGCGCCGCGCGTGGTGTTGGACACGCCGAGGCCGGGGATAGGTTCGTACACCGAGGTCGAGATGATGTTGACGATGCGGCCGTACTTCGCCGTGCGCATGCCCGGAACCAGCGCCTGCGCCAGTGCATGATTGGCGAGCAGGTGCTTGGTGTAGGCGTCGAGGAAAGCACCGGCGTCGGCGTCGATGGCGCGACCGCCGGGTGGTCCGCCGCTGTTGTTGACTAGGATGTGCACCGGACCGCGCGCGACAAGCTCGCTGGCCTTCTCGCCGAGCCCGATGGTGTCGGCGGCGTCGGCAACGATCAGTCCGTGTTTCTGGCCGTTCGGTGTCGGCAAGGCGCGCAAGACTTCTTCCAGTGTCTCGCGGCGACGTGCCAGCACCGTCACTTCGGCGCCCAGCAATGCCAGCTCATGCGCGGTGGCGCGGCCGATGCCTTCGGAAGCGCCGCAGACCAATGCGCGTTTTCCGGAAAGGTCCAATTCCATGTCGTGGCTCCTATTGGTCGGTCGTGCCAACTGTCAGCGAAGTTTCGCGCAATCGTGCTCCACCGGGAGCAACGATTCGAATCCGGTATCTGCCGGGAAACAGCGCCAGGGCGGGCACGGCATTGTCGCGATTTTGGCGGACGACGACGTCCGCCGGTACCGCATCATCGCTTTCGCCAGCATGCCGCGCTTCGATGGCGCACGGATACTGCGCTTGGCAATCGGCGTCGAAGTCGGTGACAGCGACCTTGCCGGGAATCGTCCACAACCAGCCGGCACGCCCACGGGAAGGCGGCGGATCAGGCAGGACCACGCTGACATCGTAGGCAGCAGGCTCCAGGCTCCAGGGCTTGCCGTTGGCTTCGACGAAGACGCCGGCATGCGTGGCAGCAGGCAGCCTTGGCAGCCTTGGCAGCAACAGGCGGTACGTCGGGTTTTCCCTGTCGCGCGGCACGATGGCGCCGAGTGTCGTCTGGTCCACCGTCAGGGGATCGATGCCGGTCAGACGTTTCAGTTCCGCCGCCATTGGTCGCGCGTTATCGACGGTGATGTCCTTGCGTGCGTGCCCATATCCGGCATGGATCAGAACGCGTGCGTCGGGATGTTCGCGCAGCAAGCTCGCGATATTCATCGCTTGCTCGGTCTCGCGCGCCTGCTGGTCTTCGTTGTCGGATTCGTACGCGCATATCGAGAACCCGAGCCCGGCAGCACGTCGCAACGCTTCACCGAAAACCGGTTCTTTCGAATACGTCCCGCTTTTGCGGACTGGATAGCCCTGTTGCCGTAGTCGCGGCAAATCGCTGGCGTCCAACGTTTCCGCGCAATACCAGTTGAACCCCGATTTGCGCAGCCGTGGCAACAGATCGAGAAAGAGCGCCCGTGTCTGCGCGGCATGATGCGCCTCGTTGACGATGACGATGCGGCGATCCCGTGCAAGGCGCGCGATGGTCTCCGCGGCATCGGCGGGGACGGCATCTGCCGAAGGCAGGGTGGTCAGTTTGGAGCGGATCGAGGCTGCCCCCAACGGCCATTCCTTGATGGCCGTGTCGTAGAGCCCCAGTTCCGAAGCCATCGGCGCCAGGATTTGCCTCACATCCACATGGGAGGTGCCGGCCTTTCGTTCGACAGCCTCGGCTTCGAGATAAGCGGGGAAGGTGTCGGGATCCTTGTTCCACTTCTGGACCAGGGCCAGGAAGCGTTGGCTATCGGTGTCGTCGTTTTCCCCGGCCTGCTGTGGTGCGGCGGCAACGCTGCCGGACAGGATGAAAATCGCCAAGGCGAAGAATGCGTTCCACCGGGGAACGGACTGCCTCAAGCGCTTCTGCCCAGGGACATGACCATCAATGGCCGCAATGCGTCGTCGCTGACGGCGCGCGGCGGCGCCACTTCGCCGAGACGGAAACCGCGGGCGAGGGCATCGTCTTCATCGAGTCCGTCGAAGGCGACGAATTCGGCATCCATCAACGCGGCACGCGCGGTGTCCGGACTGTCGTAGGACAGGGTGTTGCCGTCGGAATCGAGCACTTCGGCGGTGCCGGCTTCGCGCACGCGCATGCGTGCCCACACCAGGGTGCGGCCGAGGCTGGCCAGCCACCATTCGTCGTGCTGGATGGAATCGTCGAGCATGTTTTCAGTACCGGGCGAGGGCTGGGAAGACCGTCGACACCAGCCACAACAGGCCGGCCGCCAGCAATCCGCCGATGATCACCAGCAATGCGATGCGTGCCGGCGTGGCGAGTCCGGTGAAGCTGCTGTCGCGCACTTCGCGGTAGCGGCCGAGCAACAACCACGACAGCGCCTTCGGATTGAGGAAGGAGAAATCGCCGATGTGGCCGCGCAGGTCGGGATGGCGATCGCGCAGATGCACCAGCGACAGCGGCCAGAAGATCACGAAGGCGCAGAAGCCGGCGATCGAGGTGGCGAGGAACAGCATGGCGAAGAACAGGATCATCAGAACTCCGCGCTGCCGGGCGCGCGCGGATAGGCGATGGCGTCGCGGATGTTGCCGAGTCCGCACACGTATACCACCAGGCGCTCGAAACCGAGGCCGAAGCCCGCGTGCGGCACGCTGCCGTAGCGGCGGAAGTCGCGGTACCAGCTGTAGTGCTCGCGGTCGAGGCCGAACTGTGCCATGCGCGCGTCGAGTGCGTCGAGGCGTTCCTCGCGCTGGCTGCCGCCGATGATCTCGCCGATGCCGGGCGCGAGCACGTCCATCGCGGCGACGGTCTTGCCGTCATCGTTGAGGCGCATGTAGAACGCCTTGATCTGCTCCGGATAGTTCATCACCACGACCGGACGACCGACGTGTTCCTCGGTGAGCCAGCGTTCGTGTTCGGTCTGCAGGTCGAGGCCCCATTCCACCGGGAATTCGAATTTCTTGTTTGACGCCTGCAGCAGCTTGATCGCTTCGCTGTAATCGATGCGTTCGAACGGCGCGTTGACGAAGCCTTCGAGGCGCGTGATCGCATCCTTCTGCACGCGTTCGGCGATGAAGGCCATGTCGTCGGCACGTTCGTCGAGCACCGCGCGGAACAGGTACTTGAGGAATTCCTCGGCGAGGTTGGCGTCGTCGTTGAGGTCGGCGAAGGCGATCTCCGGCTCGATCATCCAGAACTCGGCAAGATGGCGCGTGGTGTTGCTGTTCTCGGCGCGGAAGGTCGGGCCGAAGGTGTAGACCTTGCTCAAGCTGAGGCAGTACGCCTCGACGTTGAGCTGGCCGGACACGGTGAGAAAGGTTTCCTTGCCGAAGAAATCGCGGCCGAAATCGACCTGGCCGTCCTTGCCAATCGGCAGATTGGCCATGTCCAGTGTGGAGACGCGGAACATCTGGCCGGCGCCTTCGGCATCCGACGTGGTGATGATCGGCGTCGAGATCCAGAAGAAGCCGCGTTCGTGGAAGAAGCGGTGCACCGCCATCGCCAGCGTGTTGCGGATGCGGGTGACCGCGCCGAACAGGTTGGTGCGCGGACGCAGGTGGGCGACTTCGCGGAGGAACTCCGCCGACATCGGCTTGGGCTGGATCGGGTAGGTGAGGGGATCCTCGACCCAGCCGACGATTTCAATGGAATCCGCCTGGATCTCGAAGCCCTGGCCCTTGCCCTGCGATTTCACCAGCTTCCCGCTGGCGATCACCGCACAGCCCGGCGTGAGGCGCTTGATCTCCTCGAAATTGGCCAGTCCATCGGACACGACCGCCTGGATCGGGGCGAAGCAGGAGCCGTCGCTGACATTCACGAAGGCGAGGTTGGACGAACCGCGCACCGTCCGCACCCAGCCGCGCACGCTTACCGCGCCGCCCTCGGGCAATTTGCCAGCCAATGCATCGGCCACCGAAGTCGTGGTCATCTCTTGAGTCCTGCCTGTTCCATACCCATGTTGAACGGGTGAGTTTAAACGACGTTCGCCATTCATCCCGCTAGAATTGTCCCCATGATTACCCTCGCTCCCGCCGCCCTCGAACGCGTCCGCAGCTATCTCGCCGCCGATCCCGGCAAGGCCGGCCTGCGCTTTGGCGTCCAGCGCGCCGGCTGCTCCGGCTGGGGCTACCGGATCGAGATGGCGGATGCCGCGGCCCCCGGCGACCACGATTTCACCGAACAGGGTGTCCACGTGCTGGTGGATGCCGACAGCCTGCCGCTGGTCGATGGCACCGAAATCGACTTCATCAAGCAGGGCCTGAACGAGCAGTTCGTGTTCCGCAATCCCAACGTCAAGGGCGAATGCGGCTGCGGCGAGAGCTTCACCACCGACGCGGACCGCGCCGCCTGAGCCCGTTGGCACGCGCCTGTTGGGTGCGTGACCCCGCAACTCCTTGATTCATGCCATAATGTCCGGCTCCCGCAACCGCGGGAGACTTGCCCGAACGCGTCGGTCCGCCGATGGCCGAGGGCTTTCCGGCCGGCATCCCGCCGCCCGGTCATCCACAAGGAACCCAAAATGCGTCATTACGAAGTCGTGTTCCTGGTCCATCCGGACCAGAGCGAACAAGTGCCGGGCATGATCGAGCGCAACAGCGCCACGATCACCAATGCCGGCGGCAAGGTCCACCGCGTCGAAGATTGGGGCCGCCGCATGCTGGCCTACCCGATCAACAACCTGGTCAAGGCCCACTACGTCATGCTCAACATCGAGTGCGAGCAGGCCACGTTGAACGAACTGGTCGACGCCTTCCGCTTCAATGATGCGGTGCTGCGCCACCTCGTCATCGTGCGCGACGAAGCCGAAACCGAGCAGTCCCTGATCATGAAGAACAAGGACGAGAAGGGCGACAAGCCCGAGCGTGGCGAGCGCCGCCGCCGTGACGACGAAGGCGATGCTGCGAGCGACGCCACCGACGACAACGCCGAAGCCGCCTGAGGAGCACACCCATGTCCAAGTTCTTCCGCCGCCGCAAGTTCTGCAAGTTCACCGCCGAAGGCGTGAAAGAGATCGATTACAAGGATCTCGGCACCCTGCGCCAGTACATCACCGAGAACGGCAAGATCATCCCGAGCCGCATCACCGGCACCAAGTCGCACTACCAGCGCCAGCTGGCGACTGCGGTGAAGCGCGCGCGTTTCCTCGCGTTGTTGCCGTACACCGACAATCACGACGTCTGATTTCCAGTCCATCCGGACAACTGAAAGCTGCGGCCACGTGCCGCTAACGGAGACATTCAAATGAAGCTCATCCTCCTGCAGAAAGTGCAGAACCTCGGCGTCCTCGGCGACACCGTCACCGTGAAGCCGGGCTACGGCCGCAACTTCCTGGTGCCGCAGGGCAAGGCCGTACCGGCCACCGCCGCCAACCTGGAACAGTTCGAAGCCAAGCGCGCCGAATACGAAGCCAAGGCCAAGGCCGTCAACGACGAAGCCGAAAGCCGCCGCGCCAAGCTGGAAGGCCAGAGCGTGACCGTCAAGTCGCACGCTTCGGCCGAAGGCAAGTTGTACGGTTCGGTGACCCCGCGCGACATCGCCCACGCACTGACTGCCGCCGGCCATCCGGTGCAGAAGAGCGAAGTGGTGCTGGGCGAAGGCCCGCTGCGCCATGTCGGCGAGTTCGACGTGATGGTGCATTTCGCCGCCGGCGTGGAAACCGCCGTGAAGGTGATCGTGGAAGCCGACGCAGCCTGATCGCTTCGCCAAGCCACATCGAAACGGGCGCTTCGGCGCCCGTTTTCGTTGGTGGCGTCGCAGCGGATGAGATGCCCGCGGGTTATTCAGTGGATATCCACGGGATCGCACGGGTTATCCACAGCATGTCCCCGCAAACGCCACAATATTCCCCCCGGGTTGTGCGTAGCCGTCGAATCGGGTCCGTGATTAGATGGACGCTTCGACCCTCCTTCCACCCTTGTTTTCCGGTGCGGGCAGCTTGATGCCTGCCGAGTGAGGTTTTGCCCCGATGTCGACGCGCCCGCGTTTCAACCGACAGGACAGTCAATCCGATCCGCGCGTCGAACACCTGCGGGTCCCGCCGCAGTCGGTGGAGGCGGAGCAGGCGGTGCTGGGTGGCTTGATGCTGGTGCCGGAGTCGTTCGATCGCATTGCCGACATCCTCGGTGACCGCGATTTCTATCGCCGCGATCACCAGCAGATCTATCGCGCGATCCGCGAGTTGAGCGAGAAGGGCAAGCCCTTCGACGCGGTGACCCTGGGCGAATGGTTCGAGTCGACCGGGCAGTCGGAACTGGTCGCCGGTGGCGCCTACCTGATCGAACTCGCGAGCACCACGCCATCGGCCGCGAACATTCGCGCCTATGCCGAGATCGTGCGCGACAAGGCGACGCTGCGACAGCTGATCGACGTCGGTTCGGAGATCGTCAACGACGCCTTCCAGCCCGAGGGCCGCGACAGCGCGGAGATCCTCGCCAAGGCCGAGCAGGAAGTGTTCAAGATCGCCGAGGCCGGCAGTCGTGGCCGTGAGGATTTCGTGCCGGTGCTGCGCGCGCTGAACGAAGCGGTCGACGTGTTGCAGGAACGCAGTGACAGCGGCGGCGGCATCACCGGCCTGCCGACCGGCTACACCGAATTCGACGAGATGACCGCCGGCCTGCAGCCGACCGACCTGGTCATCCTTGCGGCGCGCCCGTCGATGGGCAAGACCACGCTCGCGCTCAACATGTGCGAATACGCCGCGTTCAAGAGCAAGAAGGCGGTCGCGGTGTTCTCGATGGAAATGTCGGCGAGCCAGTTGGCGATGCGCCTGATTTCCTCGGTTGGACGCGTCAACGCGACGCGCCTGCGCACCGGCCAGCTTGAGGACGAGGACTGGGCGCGCGTCACCCACGCGGTGAGCATGCTGCGCCACGCCAAGATCTTCATCGACGATACCCCGGCGCTGTCGCCCGACGTGCTGCGTTCCAAGGCGCGCCGCCTCAAGCGCGAGCACGATCTCGGCCTGATCATGATCGACTACCTGCAGCTGATGGCCGTGCCTGGCAACAGCGAGAATCGCGCCACCGAAATTTCGGAAATCTCGCGCGGACTCAAGGCGCTGGCCAAGGAATTGAACGTCCCGGTGATCGCGCTCAGCCAGCTCAACCGCTCGCTGGAAACGCGTACCGACAAGCGCCCGGTGATGGCCGACTTGCGCGAATCGGGCGCCATCGAACAGGACGCCGACCTCATCACCTTCATCTATCGCGACGATTACTACAACAAGGAAAATTCGCCGGACAAGGGCCTCGCCGAAGTGATCATCGGCAAGCAGCGTAACGGCCCGACCGGGTCGGTCAAGCTCAAGTTCTTCGGCGAATACACCCGTTTCGACAATCTCGCGCACGACAATATCGGCAGTTTCGAGTAACGCATTTTCGCGTCATCGGTCGTGCGCAGCTGGGCGATGATGTTGTGGATGGTCATGGCGTTGTTTCCGATGACGGGATGTTCTGTCCGATCCGCCACAGCACGCCGGTCGGGTCCGTCAATGTGAAATCGCGGATCGCCCAAGGACGATCTTCTGGCGGTTCTGCGCGTACGCCATAGCGTTCGACCAACTGCTGCGCGATGACGTGCCGCCACCACGCTTCGACGTCCTCGACCAGCAGATGCATCATGAAATTGCCGGCGTGCTCGCGGTTGTAGAACTTCTGCAGCAGGAAACTGGCGTTGCCGGCGTGCAGGTAGGCGAGATCGTCGGATGACCATGGGATCTCGAATCCGAGATCGCGGTAGTAGCGTTTCGACAGCTCGAAATCGCGGGCGGGGACGAAGGCCTTGATTTCCGTGGTTGCAAGGTTCATGGCCGGGAGCCCGTCGTCTGACCATCCTGCGGCCATTGCCTGAAGACCACGCAGACGTCGGTTTTGTCGAGCACGGCGAATTCGCGCGCCCCCCACGGCTTGAGCGTGACCGTGGCGCCATTGCGATGGAGTAGCTGTGGTGCACGCGTCGAGATTTCCGCGAACAGTGCGTCGATGCTGTCGGTCTCGATCGCCAGCTCCGGACGATCCTTCGCGGCGAATTCAGGGCTTTCGACCACATAGACCTTGGCGCCGTCGCGGGCGATGACGGCGAGGTCGTCATCCTGGTGCAGCACTTTGAAGCCGAGGCCGGAGACGAAGAGATCGAGTCCGTCCTGCAGATGGTCGTAGAAGACCTTGGGGATCAGGTTGATGAGCATCGCGGTCTCCGCAAATGTCTGGGTGTGGGATCAGGCATCGTCATCGACTGCGTCCTCGTCGCGTTCGAGCGCGATCAATGCGGCAAGGCCGCGACGCAGTTGCGAGATCTGCGAAGCGCCAATGCTGTCGGCGAGTCGGGTATCGATGCGTTCGCGCGCTGCTGCCTGCACCGTTGCGGCAGCGCGTCCGCGTGCAGTGAGGCCGACCACGAGCCGGCGTCGATCCTGCGGATCCTCGCGGCGCTCGAGGTAGCCGCGCAAGACCAGGGTATCGACCAGCTGGCCAGCGGATTGCTTGGAGATGCGCAGGCTGCGGATCAGTTCCGACAACGGCACGTCACGTTGCTCGCCGAGTGCGAGTCCGCCAACCACGTAGAGGCCATTCTTGGGGATGTCGCCGTAGCCGGCGACTTCCAGCGCCTGGCGCATGGCGCTGCCGTAGGTGTTGCGCGCATGCCGCAACAAGGCGGGGATGGCGACGATGTCGTACCAGGGTGTTTCGGTCATGATAAAACGTCCAATAA
>JAFEBZ010000208.1 GCA_018242405.1 Pseudomonadota bacterium
AACCTGCTCCCGATCCCGATCCTCGATGGCGGCAACCTCGCCATGTACGCCGTCGAGGCCGTGCGCGGCCGTCCCCTCGGGGCACGCGCCCTGGCAATCAGCCAGCCGATCGGGCTGATGATGATCCTCGGCATGATGGGCCTGGCGTTCTACAATGACCTCTTTGGCCAGCTTCACTAAGGCTACGACCACTAGCACCTACCGGATTCGATGATGCGAAATCCCAGCCGTCACCTGCTTGCCCTCGCCCTGGCCGCCGCCCTGGCCACGCCCGCCTGGGCGCAGTCCATCGTCGAGCCCTTCCGGGTGTCGGACATCCGCGTGGACGGCCTGCAGCGCATCGCCCCCGGCACCGTATTCACCTACATGTCGGTGGAACGCGGCGACATGCTCGACCAGGCCAAGGCCGAACAGGCAGTCCGCGCGCTTTACAAGACCGGCTTCTTCAGCGACGTCAAGCTCGATCGCCAGGGCGACATCCTGGTGGTGACGGTGGAGGAACGCCCGGCGATCAACAAGATCACCATCACCGGCAACAAGGACATCAAGGATGACGATCTCAAGAAGCCGCTGAAGGAAATCGGCCTGACCGAAGGCGATACCTTCGATCCGATGAGCCTCGACCGCGTGTCGCAGGAATTGACCCGCCAGTACAACAACCGCGGCAAGTACAACGTGCAGGTCACGCCGTCGGTGACCAGGCTCGACCGCAATCGCGTCGACGTCGCCATCGCCATCAAGGAAGGCAAGGCCGCCAAGATCAAGCACATCAACATCATCGGCAACGAGAAGTTCACCGACAAGCAGTTGATGCGCGGCTGGGAATCGAAGACCACCAACTGGTCGAGCTGGTACAGCCGCGATGACCAGTACTCCAAGGAAAAACTCTCCGGCGACGTCGAGAAGCTGCAGTCCTATTATCTCGACCGCGGCTACATCGATGCCGACGTCAGCCAGGACAACACCCAGGTCACGATCAGTCCCGACAAGCGCGCGATGTTCATCACCGCCGGCCTGACCGAGGGCGAGCAGTACAAGGTGTCCGCGCTGTCGATCAGCGGCGACACCATCCTGCCAAAGGAAACCATCCAGAAGCAGTTCAACCTCTTCATCAAGCCGGGCTACGTCTTCTCGCGCGCCGCGATGGAAGCCGCCACCGACTCGGTGACGGCGATGCTGAGCAACATCGGCTACGCCAATGCCCAGGTGGTGCCCAATCCGACCGTGGATCGCGAGGCGCGCACCGTCGCGCTCGACATGCAGGTGCAGCCGGGTCCGCGTATCAACGTGCGCCGCATCGTGTTCAAGGGCAACAACCGCACCGCCGACGATGTGCTTCGTCGCGAAATGCGCCAGTTCGAAGGCGCGTGGTATTCGCAGGCGGCGATCGACCGCTCGAAGATCCGCCTGCAGCAGCTTGGCTACTTCGAGAAGGTCGACATCGAGTCGCAGCCGGTGCCGGGTGCTCCAGACCAGGTCGACTTGGCCGTCAACGTCAAGGAAACCAACTCGGGCACGCTGAGCTTCGGCGTCGGCTATTCGCAGCTGGGCGGCGTGATGCTCAACGGCAGCATCTCCGAGCGCAACTTCCTCGGCAGCGGCAACCAGCTCACCATCGCCCTGCAGCGCAGTTCGTACCAGAAGCAGATTTCATTCAACTTCCTCAATCCCTACTTCACCAGGAACGGTGTCTCGCTCGGCTACAACGTCTTCTACAGCGACACCAACTACGCCGACGCCAACGTCGCCAACTATTCGTCCAGCCAGGGCGCGGCGCAGGCGGTGCTGGGCCTGCCGATCACGGAATGGGATACGGTGTCGTTCATGCTTGGTGTCGATCGCAAGAAGATCGCCGCGAATATCTATACGCCGCAACCGATCTGGGATTACATCAACGCAATCGATCACATGACCTTCAAGGCGTTCCGCGCACGCGTCGCCTTCGGTCGTGACACCCGCAACGACTATCTGCAGCCGAGCATCGGCACCCTGCAGCGCCTGTCGCTGGAAGCGACCTTGCCCGGTTCCACCGCCAAGTACTACACGATGGAATACACCATCTCCAAGTACTGGCCGTTGAGTTCGTGGTTGATCCTCAATGCCGTCGGCGACGTCGGCTACGGCAATTCCTACGGCGCCGTGCGTACCACCACCCTGCCCGATGGCCGCATCGTCAGTTCGCGGGGGCTGCCGTTCTTCGAGAACTACTACGCCGGCGGCGTGTCCTCGGGCGGCCGCGTCCGCGGCTTCGTCGACAACTCGCTGGGCCCGCAGGCGACTTCGGACTTCTACAGCTACCCGCAGCCGATGGGTGGTGCGTTCAAGACCGTGGGATCGCTGGAAACCTTCTTCCCGAGCATCATCGATTCGCCGTCGGCGCGCCTGTCGGCCTTCGTCGACTTCGGCAACGTGTTCAAGGATCGCGCATCGTTCAAGACTTCGGAGCTGCGCGCCTCCACCGGCATCGCGTTGATGTGGCGCTCGCCGATGGGCCCGATCTCGATCAGCTACGCGCTGCCGCTGCGCTACCAGCGCGCCGACAAGCCCGGCCAGCTGAAGGACCAGATCGAGCGCCTGCAATTCACCTTCTCCGGCACGTTCTGACGGAGACGGTGGCGAGGTGGGGGACACGGCCACGGGAGATCCACGGAAAAAGCTTGCGCTTGCCGAGCTGGCGCAACGCTTCGGCCTGGAGCTGCGCGGCGATGGCGATGTCCTGATCCGTGGCGTTGCCACGCTGGCCGCGGCCGGCGCTGGGCAGATCGCCTTTCTCGCCAATCCGAAGTACCGCAACCAACTGGCCGAGAGCAAGGCCGCGGCGGTGATCGTGCGTGCGGAAGATGCGGATGCCGCGACGACGCCCGTACTCATCGCGCACGATCCTTACTCCGCGTTCGCGAAGATCTCGGCACTGTTCGAAACGCGCGAGACATATCCCGCCGGGATCCATCCGAGTGCCGCGATGGCCGCGGATGCGCTGGTAGATCCTTCTGCCCACATCGGCCCGTTCGTGACCATCGGCGCGCGCAGTCGCGTCGAAGCAGGCGCCGTGATCGGCCCCGGTTGCGTGATCGGCGAAGACTGCATCGTTGGCACGGATTGCGAACTCATCGCGCGCGTCACCCTGGTCACGCGCGTGCGCCTCGGTCGCGGCGTGCGCATCCATCCTGGCGCGGTGCTTGGCGCCGCAGGCTTCGGACTGGCGATGGACGCCGGCCGCTGGCTCAACGTGCCGCAACTCGGCGGCGTGGCAGTCGGCGACGATTGCGAGATCGGCGCCAACACCACGATTGATCGCGGCGCGCTCGATGACACCGTGCTTGAAGAGGACGTGCGCCTCGACAACCAGATCCAGATCGGCCACAACGTGCGCGTCGGCGCCCATACCGCGATGGCAGGTTGCGTCGCGGTCGCCGGCAGCGCGCGCATCGGCCGCTACTGCCTGATCGGAGGCGCAGCAGGCATCGTCGGCCACATCGAATTGTGCGACAAGGTCACGGTGACGGCGATGACGCTGGTCACCCATTCCATCCGCGAACCTGGCGAATATTCCTCCGGCACGCCAATGATGGAAAATAGGCAGTGGCGCCGCTCGGCGGCCCGCTTCCGGCAACTGGATGCGCTGGCCCGCAAGGTGAACGGCCAGGACAAGGAGAATTCATGAGCAACACCATTCAATTGCCGATCGACGCGGTCGGAATCAAGAAGCTGCTTCCGCACCGCTATCCGTTCCTGCTGGTCGATCGCGTGATGGAGTTCGAAACGGACAAGCGCATCCTCGCCTACAAGAACGTCAGCGTGAACGAACAGTTCTTCCAGGGCCATTTCCCCGGCCATCCGGTGATGCCGGGCGTGCTGGTGATCGAAGCCATGGCGCAGGCCGGCGGATTGCTCGGCTATCTCTCGCGCGGCGGCGTTCCCGAAGCGGACACGATTTCCTACCTGGTGAAGGTCGACGACGCCAAGTTCTCGCGCATGGTGGTGCCGGGTGATCGCCTCGAACTCGACGTCTCGATCAAGCGCGTCATCCGCAACATGACGCTGTTCACCGGCATCGCCCGCGTCGACGGTGAACAGGCGGCTTGCGCCGAAATCCTTTGCGCCGAGGTCAAAGCCGACTGATGGCAGGCGAGATCCATCCCAGCGCGCAGATTGATCCCGGCGCCCGCATCGGCAAGGACGTGCGCATCGGCGCGTTCACCGTGATCGGCGCCGACGTCGAGATCGGCGACGGCAGCTGGATCGGGCCGCACTGCAGCGTCACCGGCACGACCCGCATCGGCCGCGACAACCGCATCATCGGCCACGCCGCGATCGGCGGCGATCCGCAGGACAAGAAATACCACGGCGAGCACACCACGCTCGAGATCGGCGATCGCAATACCATCCGCGAATTCGTCACGATCAACCGCGGCACCGGCGACGGCGGCAGTGTCACCCGCGTCGGCGACGACAACTGGCTGCTCGCCTACGTGCACATCGCCCACGACTGCATCATCGGCAACGGCTGCGTGTTTTCCAACAACGCGACGCTGGCCGGCCATGTCGTGGTCGGCGATCAGGTGATCCTCAGCGGATTCGCCGGCGTCCACCAGTTCTGCCGCATCGGAGACCACGCCTTCATCGGCATGGGCGCGTTCGTCAACGGCGACGTGCCGCCATTCCTGATGGTGGCGCAGGAGAAATACGCCCGCGCCCGCGGCATCAACAGCGAAGGCCTGAAGCGCCGCGGTTTCGATGCGACGCGCATCGCCGCGATCAAGCGCGCCTACCGCGCCCTCTACATGGGCGAAACCCGGCTCGACGAAGCGAAAGTCGAACTGGCGGAAATCGCCAACAGCAGCGAAGACGTTCGCGCCTTCCTCGATTTCATCGAACGCGGCGAACGACCGCTGTTGCGATGAGTCCGCTGCGCATCGCCCTGTGCGCCGGCGAGGCCTCGGGCGACCTCCTCGGCGCCGATTTGGTGCGCGCGCTGCGCGAACGTTTCCCAAACGCGGAATTTGCCGGCATCGCCGGACCGAAGATGCGTGCGGCTGGCGTTACGTCATGGTGGGATGCCTCCGAACTCAGCGTGATGGGCCTGGCCGAAGTTCTGCGCCACCTGCCACGACTGCTGCGCCTGCGCCGCGATTTCCGCCAGCGCGTGCTCGACTGGAAACCCGACGTATTCGTCGGCATTGACGCGCCCGACTTCAACCTCGGCGTGGAGAAATGGCTGAAGGCGCGCGGCGTGCGCACCGTGCACGACGTCAGCCCGTCGATCTGGGCGTGGCGCGAAGATCGAGCGGAAAAGATCGGTGAAAGCGCCGATCGCGTGCTCTGCCTGTTCCCGATGGAGCCCCCGATCTACGCGAAGCATGGCGTCGATGCGCGGTTCATCGGCCATCCGCTGGCCGATGCGATGCCGCTGCAACCGGATCGCGATGCCGCGCGTCATCAACTTGACGTCACTGGCGAAGGCCCGGTATTGGCATTGCTTCCGGGATCGCGCATGGGCGAAATCGCGAAGATGCTGCCGACGTTCCTGGAAACCGCGGAGCGCGTCGGCAGGCAGATATCCAGCCTTGAAGTCCTGATTCCCGCAGCGGATGATCACTGCCGGCACGCGATCGAATCGCAACTGCAGCAGACGCCGCTGGCGCATGCACGCGCACGCATCCTCGACGGCCAGGCCCAACAGGCGATGATCGCCGGCGACGTGGTGCTGCTCGCCTCCGGCACCGCCGCGCTGGAAGCGATGCTGGCGAAACGACCGATGGTGATCGGCCATCGCATCTCGCCGACCACCTATCGCATCGTCAAACTGTTCGGCCTGCTGAAATCGCGCTTCGTCAGCCTGCCCAATGTCCTCGCTGGTCGCGAGCTGGTGCCGGAATGCCTGCAGGACGACTGCACGCCGGAACGCCTCTCCGCCGAACTGCTGCGCTGGCTGCGTGATCCGTCTGTGTTCGCCGCAGTTGAGCCCGAATTCCTGCGCATCCACCAGGAACTGCGTCGTGATGCTTCAAGGCAGGCAGCGGCCGCGATCGCGGAATTGCTCGCCCAAGGCGATTCGCCGGCCGCGGCATGAACGCGTCACCCACATCCGACGTCGATCCTACGCTCCGCATCGCTGGGGTGGACGAAGCGGGTCGCGGTCCGCTCGCCGGCCCGCTGGTGGTCGCTGCGGTGGTCTTCCCGCCGGGGCGCACGCCGGTGAATGGTCTCGATGATTCCAAGCAGCTCAGCGCCAGCCGCCGCGAGGCGCTGTATCCGCGCATCATCGAACGCGCGCTGGCCTGGAGCGTGATCCAGGTCGAGGTCGAGGAAATCGACCGCATCAACATCTACCAGGCGACCATGGCCGGCATGCGCCGCGCACTGGAAGCGGTGGCCCCTCAGTGCGATATCGCACGCATCGACGGCAACGCCCTGCCCAAGGGCCTGCCATGCCCGGCCGAGGCGTGGATCGGCGGGGATGCGCGCTGCCGGGCGATCATGGCGGCGTCGATCCTGGCCAAGGTCACCCGCGACCGCCTGATGGCCGATCTCCACCGCCAATACCCTGAATACGGCTTCGATGGCCACAAGGGCTATGGCAGCCCGCAGCACCTCGCCGCCCTGCGCCAGCACGGCCCTTGCCCGCAACACCGCCGCAGTTTCGCACCGGTCCGCGAGACGCTGATCGTGCAAGGCCAGCTGCTTTGAGACTGCGTTCCAGGCGCCCCGTGATCCGCCCCATGTCAAGCCTTGTTCGGACCCGCTCGCGACCCTACCCTGATCCCTGATCTCGGCGCGACTGCGCCCCAGGGAGCGCATGTCGGCCCGTTTCGTTCATCTCCAGCTGCATAGCGAGTATTCGCTGGTCGATTCCACCATCCGCCTCGACGGACTGGTGCGCGGCTGCGTGGAACGGGGCTTGCCGGCGGTGGCGATCACCGATCGCAACAACCTGTTCGCGCTGGTGAAGTTCTACAAGCAGGCCGAGGGCGCTGGTCTCAAGCCGATCGCCGGCGCCGACCTCACCGTGGTCGATCCCGAGGGCGCCAGCAGCCAGCTCACCCTGCTTTGCCGCAATCACGACGGCTATCTCGCGCTGTCGCGCCTGCTGACGCGCGCGTGGATGCACGGCCATCGCCAGGACGGCGTCGGCATCGACAGCGCATGGCTGGACGATGAAAACCTCGCCGGCCTGTTCGCACTCGCCGGACGTGATTCTTCCATCGGTGCGGCCTTGCTCGGTGGTCGCGACGAACACGCGCAGGCTGAAGTCGAACGCCTGCAGCGCCTGTTCGGCGACCGATTGAATCTCGCGCTGACACGCACCCAGCGTCCGCACGAAGACGCCTTCAACGCCTATGCGTTGCATCTCTCAGGACAGCATTCGATCCCGGTGGTTGCCAGCAACGACGTGCGCTTCCTCGACGCCGACGATTTCGATGCGCATGAAGCGCGCGTCTGCATCGCCACCGGCCGCGTGCTCGACGATCCCAAGCGCCCGCGCGCGTATTCGCCGGAACAATCGCTGAAATCCGGCGAGGAAATGGCGGAACTGTTCGCCGACATCCCCGACGCGATCGACAACGCCTTCGCCATCGCCGAATGCTGCAACCTCGAACTGCGCCTCGGCACCTATTACCTGCCGGCGTTCCCCGTTCCGTCAGATGAAACGCTGGACAGCTGGATTCGCGGCGAAGCACACGCGGGACTGCGCGCACGCCTCGAACAGCAGGAACCCGCCGAAGGCCATACGCCGGCGAGCTATCGCGAACGCCTCGACCGCGAACTCGACGTCATCATCAAGATGGGCTTCCCCGGCTACTTCCTCATCGTGGCCGACTTCATCAACTGGGCGAAGAACCACGGCATTCCGGTCGGGCCCGGCCGCGGTTCCGGCGCCGGTTCGCTGGTGGCGTGGTCGCTGGGCATCACCGATCTCGACCCGATTCCCTACGACCTGCTGTTCGAACGCTTCCTCAATCCGGAACGCGTGTCGATGCCCGACTTCGACATCGACTTCTGCATGGATCGTCGCGACGAGGTGATCGATTACGTCGCCGCAAAGTACGGACGTGATCGCGTCAGCCAGATCATCACCTACGGCACCATGGCGGCGAAGGCCGTGGTGCGCGATACCGGTCGCGTGCTCGGTTTCCCCTATGGCTTCGTCGATGGCGTCGCAAAACTCATTCCGATGACGCTTGGCGTCGGCCTGGAAGACGCGCTCGGCAAGACCGAAAAGGCGCAGAAGGACGACGCCTGGCGCAGCGACGAACTGATCGGTCGCTACGAGTCCGAAGACGATGTCCGCGACCTGATCGATCTCGCGCTCAAGCTCGAGGATCTTCCGCGCAACGCCGGCAAGCACGCCGGTGGCGTGGTGATCTCGCCGTCGCCGCTCTCCGACTTCTGCCCGCTGTTCGCGGAACACGCCGGCGGTGGCGAAGGCCGCAACCCGGTCACGCAGTTCGACAAGGACGACGTCGAAGCGGTCGGCCTGGTCAAGTTCGACTTCCTCGGCCTGCGCACGCTCACCATCGTCGATTGGGCGGTGAAGGCGATCAACGCGCGCAAGTCGCGCGATGAAGCAAAGCTCGACATCACCAAGCTGCCGCTCGACGATGCGAAAACCTACGAGCTGTTCGCGCGCGGCGACACCGTCGCGGTGTTCCAGTTCGAATCGCGCGGCATGCGCGAACTGCTGAAGCGCGCCCTGCCCGACCGCTTCGACGACTTGATCGCGCTGGTGTCGCTGTACCGGCCCGGCCCGATGGACCTGATCCCCGACTTCATCGAGCGCAAGCACGGCCGCGCCGAGGTGAAGTATCCGCATGCCTTGCTGGAGCCGGTGCTCAGCCCGACCTATGGCGTGGTGGTGTACCAGGAACAGGTGATGCAGACCGCGCAGATCCTCGCCGGTTATTCGCTGGGCGGCGCCGACCTGCTGCGCCGCGCGATGGGCAAGAAGAAGCCCGAGGAGATGGCGAAGGAACGCGTCAAGTTCGAGGAAGGCGCGAAAGAACATCACCACCTCGAATCACGCGTGTCCGGCCCGATCTTCGATCTGCTGGAAAAATTCGCGGGATACGGCTTCAACAAGTCGCACGCCGCCGCCTACGCGCTGGTGAGTTACCAGACCGCGTGGCTGAAGACGCATTACCCGGCGGAATTCATGGCCGCGGTGCTGTCCTCCGACATGGACAAGACCGAGAAAGTGGTCGGCTTCCTCGACGAAGCGCGCACGGTCGGACTCACCATGTTGCCGCCGGATGTCAACGCCTCGAACTACATGTTCGAAGCCATTGATGCAAAGACGATCCGCTACGGCCTCGGCGCAGTGAAGGGCGTCGGCCAGAACGCCTGCGAAGCGATCGCCGACGAACGCCAGCGCGGTGGCGCGTTCACCGACATGCTCGATTTCTGCCAGCGTGTCGACATGAGCAAGCTCAACCGTCGTGCGGTGGAAGCACTGGTCAACGCCGGCGCGATGGATGCGCTCGGAGTGAATCGTCCCAGCCTGCTTGCGCAGCTGCCGGAAGCGATGAAGGCCACCGAACAACAGGCCCGCGAACGCGAGACCGGGCAGGATTCGCTGTTTGGCGGTGGCGGCAGTGCCGCGCCGTCATTGCGCATCGAATTGCCGGAGGTCGCGGACTGGCCGTTGTCGCGCAAACTGGAAGGCGAACGCGAAACGCTGGGCTGCTATCTCTCCGGGCATCCGATCGATCCCTATCGCGACGCGCTGAAGGCGCTGGTCGGCCACGGTCTCAACGATCTCGACACGATCTGGGCCAACCGCAGCAACGAGGAAAAACGCGGCTGGCGTCCGGAGAAGACCGTGGTGCTGGCAGGCCAGGTCATCGCGCTGCGTAAGCGCGGCGAATCGCAGGCCTTCGTGACGCTGGAAGACGGCGCCGGCCGCATCGAGGTGATGTTCTTCTCGGAAGCGCTGACGGAATATTCCGCGCTGCTCACCCGCGACCGCATCCTGGTGATCGAGGGCGGCCTGCGCGAGGACGAGTTCAGCGGCGGCTACAGCCT
>JAFEBZ010000209.1 GCA_018242405.1 Pseudomonadota bacterium
ACATGGGCCTGAAGGAACAGATCATCTTCCCCGAGATCGACTTCGACCAGGTTGACGCGCTGCGCGGCATGGACATCGCGATCACGACCACCGCCAAGACCAACGAAGAAGCCAAGGCACTGCTCGAAGCCTTCCGCTTCCCGTTCCGCAACTGACCGCAAGGACATAACGACATGGCCAAGACCTCAATGGTCAACCGCGAAGTCAAGCGCGCCAAGCTCGCCAAGCAGCATTCGGCGAAGCGCGACGCGCTCAAGAAGATCATCTCCAGCCAGGACGCGTCCTACGAGGAGAAGATGGATGCCGCGACCAAGCTGCAGAAGCTGCCGCGCGATTCGTCGCCTTCCCGCCAGGTCAGCCGTTGCGCGCTGACCGGTCGCCCGAAGGGCGTGTACAGCAAGTTCGGCCTCGGCCGCAACAAGCTGCGCGAAGCCACCATGCGTGGTGACGTCCCGGGCCTGCGCAAGGCGTCGTGGTAACCGGATCGGTTATACTTTCCGGCTTCGTTCAATAAATCCAATTCGCGAAAGCGGATATCGATACTCATAAGGTAATGACTCAATGAGCATGACTGATCCCATCGCCGACATGCTGGTCCGCATCAAGAATGCGGCCGCGGTTGGCAAGCCGACGGTGAAGATGCCGTCCTCCAAGATCAAGGTTGCGATCGCCAACGTGCTGAAGGCCGAAGGCTACATCGCCGACCTGCGCGTCACCGACGTCGGTGGCGGCAAGGCCGAGCTGGAAGTCCAGCTCAAGTACTTCGAAGGCAAGCCGGTGATCGAGAAGCTGCAGCGCGTTTCGCGCTCCGGCCTGCGCCAGTACCGCAGCAAGCATGCCTTGCCGAAGGTGCTGGGCGGCCTCGGTATCGCCATCGTTTCCACCTCCAAGGGCATCATGACCGACTCGCAGGCGCGCCACCAGGGCGTCGGCGGTGAAGTCCTGTGCTTCGTGGCCTGATTCAGGAGCCCACCATGTCCCGAGTCGCCAAAAAGCCGATCGCCCTCCCGAAGGGCGTCGAGATCAAGACCCAGAACGGCCAGATCGAGGCCAAGGGCCCGAAGGGCACCCTCACCATCGCGCAGCCGGAAGGCGTTGCGCTGACGGTCGAGAACGGTGTTGCCCAGCTCGCCGCCAACGATCCGTCGAAGGTCGCCCTGACCGGCACCATCCGCGCCATCCTGGCCAACATGGTCACCGGCGTGTCCGAAGGGTTCACCCGCAAGCTTGAACTGGTCGGCGTCGGTTACCGCGCCGCCATGCAGGGCAAGGATCTCAGCCTGTCGCTGGGCTTCTCGCACCCGGTGGTGTTCGTGGCGCCGGAAGGCATCACCATCGCCACCCCGACCCAGACCGAAATCCTGGTCTCGGGCGCGGACAAGCAGCGCGTCGGTGAAGTCGCCGCCAAGATTCGCGGTTACCGTCCGCCGGAACCCTACAAGGGCAAGGGCGTGAAGTACTCCGACGAAACCATCATCCGCAAGGAAGCCAAGAAGGCGTAAAGCGTCGATCCGCTTTCGGGAGAATCATCATGTTGAAGAAAATCGCTCGTCTCCGCCGCGCCAAGTCCACCCGCGCCCAGATCCGCAAGCTCGGCGTGCCGCGCCTGTCGGTGCTGCGCACCGGCCAGCACTTGTACGCGCAGGTGTTCACCGCCGACGGCTCCACCGTGATCGCCGCTGCGTCGACCACGCAGACCGACGTCCGTGGCGACCTCAAGTCCGCCAAGAACATCGAAGCGGCTGCCCGCGTCGGCAAGATCATCGCCGAGCGCGCCAAGGCTGCCGGTATCGAGAAGGTCGCGTTCGACCGTTCCGGCTACCGCTACCACGGTCGCATCAAGGCCCTGGCCGATGCAGCCCGCGAAGGCGGCCTGCAGTTCTGATTGCGTTCCACTCGCCGGCGCGGAGTGCGCGCCGGGCTGGGCTTCCGGTTGCGGAGGCCTTGAATCGCCCGATTCAAACCACAACTCCAAGCGGCCACGAGGCCGTACATCCCTAAATACACAGGAACAGTCACATGGCTAACGAACAACGCGAACAGCGCGAGCCCCGTGGCCGCGATCGCAACGATCGCGCCCCGCGCGAGGACTACGATGACGGCATGATCGAGAAGCTGGTTGCGGTCAACCGCGTCAGCAAGACGGTCAAGGGCGGTCGCCAGTTCACCTTCACCGCACTCACCGTCGTCGGTGATGGCGCCGGCAAGGTCGGCTTCGGTTACGGCAAGGCGCGCGAAGTGCCGGTCGCCATCCAGAAGTCGATGGAGCAGGCCCGCAAGACCATGAAGGCGGTCGAGCTCAACAACGGCACCCTCTGGCACCAGGTCAAGTCCGGCCACGGCGCGGCTCGCGTGTTCATGCAGCCGGCGTCCGAAGGTACCGGCGTGATCGCCGGTGGCGCGATGCGCGCCGTGCTGGAAGCGGTTGGCGTGAAGAACGTGCTGGCCAAGGCCACCGGTTCGCGCAACCCGATCAACCTGGTCCGCGCCACCCTGAAGGGCCTGGTGCAGATGCATTCGCCCTCCAACATTGCCGCCAAGCGTGGCAAGTCGGTCGAGGAGATCTTCCATGTCGGCAACTAAGTCGAACGCTGGCACCGTCAAGGTGCGTCTGGTGAAGGGTCTGCGTGGTACGCAGGCGAAGCACCGTCTCTCCGTGCGTGCGCTGGGCTTGAACAAGCTCAATGACGTCCGCGAACTGAAGGACAGCCCGCAGGTCCGTGGCCTGATCAACAAGGTCTACTACCTGGTCCGGGTGGAGGAGTAATCACATGAAGCTCAACACCATCAAGCGCGCCGACGGCGCCCGCACCGCGCCGAAGCGCGTTGGTCGCGGCATCGGTTCCGGCCTCGGCAAGACCGCCGGCCGTGGCCACAAGGGTTCGTTCGCTCGCGCCGGCAAGGGCAAGATCAAGGCCGGCTTCGAAGGCGGCCAGATGCCGATGATGATGCGCCTGCCGAAGATCGGCTTCCGCTCGAAGCTGTCCAAGGACACCGCCGAAGTGATGCTGTACCAGCTCGAGCTGCTCGAAGCCGGCACGGTCGACTTCGCCGCGCTGCGCGCTGCCGGCCTGGTGCCGAGCACCGCGAAGAAGGCCAAGCTGGTCAAGAAGGGCGAAGTCTCCAAGGCTTTCGTGCTGAAGGGCATCGCTGCGACCGCTGGTGCCAAGGCGGCTGTCGAAGCCGCTGGCGGCAAGTTCGAGGAGTAATCCCCGCATGTCGCGACCCGGCAACGCGGTAGCAGGACTCGGTGGCAGCCTCGGTCAGTTCACCGAGCTCCGTCAGCGCCTCTTGTTCGTCATTGGTGCGCTGATCGTCTATCGCATCGGGTGCTACATCCCGGTGCCTGGCGTGAACCCGCAGGCGATGGTCCAGTTGATGGATGCCCAGAAGGGCACCATCGTCGACATGTTCAACATGTTCTCGGGCGGCGCGCTGCAGCGTTTCAGCGTGCTCGCACTGAACGTGATGCCCTACATCTCGTCGTCGATCATCGTGCAGCTGTGCACGCAGATCTTCCCGAGCCTGAAGGCGATCCAGAAGGAAGGCGAGTCGGGCCGTCGCAAGATCAACCAGTGGTCGCGCCTTGGCGCGGTTCCGCTGGCGGTGTTCCAGTCGTTCGGCATCGCCACCGCGCTGCAGGCGTCGGGCGCGCAGAACGGCATCCAGGTGGTGTACCACCCGGGTCCGGCCTTCATCCTGACCGCAGTGGTCGCGCTGACCGCCGGCACCATCTTCCTGATGTGGCTGGGCGAACAGATGACCGAACGCGGCGTCGGCAACGGCGTGTCGCTGATCATCTTCGCCGGTATCGTCGCCGGCCTGCCGG
>JAFEBZ010000020.1 GCA_018242405.1 Pseudomonadota bacterium
CCGGTCTGGGTCGACTTCAGGCGCAGGCCGGTGACGCCCATGTCGTCGCCCAGCACTTCGTCCACCGCGTGATGCCAGATCGGCACGATCTTGCCGGCTTCGATCTTGGCGAACAGCTTGTCCTGCATGATCTTCTCGGCGCGCAGGGTGTCGCGACGGTGCACCAGGTAGACCTTGTTGCACAGGTTGGCGAGATAGAGCGCTTCCTCGACCGCGGTATTGCCGCCGCCGATCACCGCGACATCCTTCTCCTTGTAGAAGAAGCCGTCGCAGGTCGCGCAGGCGGAGACGCCGCGACCCTTGAACGCGTCTTCGCTGGGCAGGCCGAGATACTTGGCGGTGGCGCCGGTGGCGATGATCAAGGCGTCGGCGGTGTATTCGCCGGCATCGCCGACGAGGCGGAACGGGCGCTTGGAAACATCGGCGCTGTGGATCTGGTCGATCACCACTTCGGTGTCGAAGCGTTCGGCGTGCGCCTGCATCCGCTCCATCAGCGCCGGGCCCATCAGGCCGTGGGCATCGCCCGGCCAGTTGTCGACTTCGGTGGTGGTCATCAGCTGTCCGCCGATCGCCATGCCGGTCACCACGACGGGCTTGAGGTTGGCGCGGGCCGCGTAGACGGCGGCGGTCCAGCCGGCGGGGCCGGAACCGAGGATGAGCAGGCGGCAATGCTTCGGGGAGGACATCGACATGATCGTTATACTGGCGTTCGTATGGTGGGGCAGGCGGCTAGTGTAAGCGCCCGTTCCATTCAGATGCGGGCGGAGTCCCGTTCCATCAACCCCTGGTCCAACATCCCTGCGAGTCAGAACACACCTTGGCAGCCACTCGACCCAACCGCCGCACCCGCGCCAAATCCGATTCCGGGACTGAGCGCGCTCGCGCGACAGCCGAGCCGCGGCCGCCGATGAGTCCGCAGCGCAGGCGGATGCTCCGCGACGTGGTGCTGATTGCCGTTGCGCCGATCCTGCTCTATCTGTTCGCCTGCCTGTTCACCTATTCGCCGCAGGATCCGGGCTGGTCGAGCAGCGTCGGCGTCACCGCGCCGCTGCACAACGTCGGCGGCAAGGTCGGCGCATGGCTGGCCGACGTGCTGATCTACCTGTTCGGTTATGTCGCCTGGCTGGTCCCGGTGCTGCTCGGCGCGGTAGTGTGGATCACCCTGTTCCGGCCGGTCGATGCCGAAGCCAGCGAGCAGGAAGTGGAGATCACCCCGGCGCTGCGCCTGATCGCGTTGTTCGCCTTCCTGATCGCTGCGGTCGGCTTGCTGCAATTGCGGGTCGGCAACGTCGAGAATTTCTCGGCGGGCGCGGGCGGCATCCTCGGTCGACTGGTCGGCGATTCGCTGCGGCATACGGTCGGACAGGCCGGCGGCATGATGTTCATGTTCGCGCTGTTGCTGATTTCGGTCACGCTGGC
Organism: Pseudomonadota bacterium; assembly: GCA_018242405.1. Taxonomy (GTDB): domain Bacteria; phylum Pseudomonadota; class Gammaproteobacteria; order Xanthomonadales; family Xanthomonadaceae; genus Solilutibacter. The sequence goes on from JAFEBZ010000020.1 coordinate 1,420, forward strand.
GACGCGTTTCTCGTGGTTCTGGCTGATGGAACGCATCGGCGACTGGGTGATGAAGATTCCCGGGCTGTTCCGCAAGGGCCAGCAACAGGCCAGCGAATGGCAGGAAGCACGGCAGATGCGCGAGGAACGCGTCGAAGCACGCAAGGTCGATACCGAACTGCGCGCGAAACGCACGCCGGTGAAGATCGAGCCGCCGGCCGCACCCGTCATCGAGAAGTCGGAACGCGCCAAGCGCGACCAGCAGATCCCGCTGTTCGTCGGCGGTGATCCCGGTGCGTTGCCGCCGTTGGCGCTGCTCGACGATCCCAAGCCGCAGGCCAAGGGCTATGACGAGGAGACCCTCGAAGTCCTGTCGCGCCAGATCGAATACAAGCTCAAGGATTTCCGCATCGACGCGCAAGTGGTCGGTGCCTATCCGGGCCCGGTGATCACCCGCTTCGAAATCGAGCCGGCGCCGGGCGTCAAGGTCAGCTCGATCAGCTCGCTCGACAAGGACATTGCGCGCGGCCTGTCGGTGAAGTCGGTGCGCGTGGTCGACGTGATTCCCGGCAAGTCGGTGATCGGTCTCGAAATCCCCAACACCAGTCGCGAGATGATCTATCTCTCGGAACTGTTGCGTTCGCGCGAGTACGACAAGTCACCAAGCCCGCTCACGCTCGCGCTCGGCAAGGACATCGCCGGCCGTCCGACGGTCGCCGATCTCGCGCGCATGCCGCACCTGCTGGTTGCAGGTACAACGGGTTCGGGCAAGTCGGTCGCGGTCAACGCGATGGTGCTGTCGCTGCTGTTCAAGGCCAGCGCGAAAGACGTGCGCATGCTGATGATCGATCCCAAGATGCTGGAACTCAGCGTCTACCAGGGCATTCCGCACCTGCTGGCGCCGGTCGTCACCGACATGAAGGAGGCCGCGAATGGCCTGCGCTGGTGCGTCGGCGAGATGGAACGCCGCTACAAGCTGATGAGCGCGGTCGGCGTGCGCAATCTCGCCGGTTTCAACAAGAAGGTGAAGGACGCCGCCGACGCCGGCCAGCCGATCATGGATCCGCTGTTCAAGCCGTCGGGCATCCCGGACGAAGCACCGCAGCCGCTCGACACCTTGCCGTTCATCGTCGTTTTCATCGACGAATTCGCCGACATGATGATGATCGTCGGCAAGAAGGTCGAGGAACTCATCGCGCGACTGGCGCAGAAGGCGCGCGCGGCCGGCATCCATCTGATCCTGGCGACGCAGCGTCCGTCGGTCGATGTCATCACCGGCCTGATCAAGGCCAACATCCCGACCCGCATCGCCTTCCAGGTCAGCTCGAAGATCGACTCGCGCACCATCCTCGACCAATCCGGCGCGGAAACGCTGCTCGGACACGGCGACATGCTCTACATGCCGCCCGGCACCTCGATGCCGGAGCGCGTGCACGGCGCCTTCGTCAGCGACGAGGAAGTGCATCGCGTGGTTGAGCAGCTCAAGCAGAGCGGGCAGCCTGATTACATCGACGGCGTGCTGGAAGAAGTGCAGACCATGTACGACGGCAGCAGCGTCGGCGCGACCGGCTTGCCGGAAGCGTCCAGCAGTGGCGACGACGAAAGCGATCCGTTGTACGACGAGGCGATCCGCATCGTCACCGAAACGCGTCGCGCCTCGATTTCCGGCGTGCAGCGTCGACTCAAGATCGGCTACAACCGCGCCGCGCGCCTGGTCGAGGCGATGGAAGCGGCCGGCGTGGTCAGCCCGCCCGAACACAATGGCGATCGCACCGTGCTTGCACCGCCGCCGGTGCGCGACTGATTCCGAAATTTCCCGTATCCGCCATTCCCGACGAGGTCCAAGGATGACGATTCGTTCCGCGTGCCTGGTGCTGTTGTCGTGCTTGTGCCTGCCTGCGTTTTCGCAGGCCCGGCTTGCTCCCGCCGCGGCGACGGCGCCGGTCGCGAACGTGAAGGAAGCGGCCAACAATGCCAGTCATGTCCGCTATCGCGCCGATTACGTGGTGGAGGCCGACGCCACCTATACCGAAACCGACTACAACGACATCCTGGTCAAGACCAAGACGGGCGTCGATGCCTACAGCCAGGTACGGCTGAATTACAGCAGCAAGCACGAAACGCTCGACGTCCTCGAGGCATATACCGTGGGTCCGGATGGCCATCGCCGTGACGTGCCCAAGGACAAGATCTACAGCCAGGAAAGCTATTCGAGCGTCAGCGGGCCGATGTACGCCGACTTCAAGGTCAAGGTGATCGTGTTCCCCGACCTCGCACCGGGCAGCCATCTCGTCTATTCCTTCCGCAAGCATGTGCTGCACCCGACGTTCCGCAACTACTTCCGTCTGCTGGAAACGTTCACGCCGTTCGAGGAGTTCGACGATGCCGAGGTCACGCTGCAGGCGCCCAGCGGCATGCCCATGCATCTGTTCACGCGCGACGTGCAGGGCGGCAAGCCGGTGGTTGCCGGCGATCGCACCACCTGGCGCTGGCAGTACCGGCGCACCGAACCGTTGAAGGCGCAGACATTTGCGGCGGAAACCTGGGCCTACGGGCCGGTGGTCATGGCCAGCACCTATTCCGGATTCGCGGAACTGGGGCGTGCGTATGACATCAAGGCGAAGGCCGCGGCGGAAGTGACGCCGGACATCCGCAAGCAGGCGGACACGATCACCCAGGGCATCGGCGGTCGGCGCGAGCAGGCGCAGGCGATCTACGAATGGGTTGCGAAGAACATCCGTTACGTCGCCATCTATCTCGGCAACGGCGGTTACGAGCCGAACAGCGCCGACAGCATCCTCGCCAACCGCTACGGCGACTGCAAGGATCACACCGTCATCCTCGAGGCATTGCTCGCGGCGAAGGGAATCCCCAGCTCGCCGGTGCTGATCGGTGCAGGCGGCGGTCCGGAATGGTCGCAGGTGGCGCTGGTCGAGCGTTTCAACCACGCCATCACCTATGTCCCGGAGTTCGATCTCTACCTTGATTCCACCAGCCCCTACGCGCGCTTCGGCCAGCTGCCGGGTGGCGATCTCGGCAAGCCGGTGGTGCACACCCGCGACGGGCGCCTGGCCTATACGCCGGACAACAACGCCGAACGCAATTTCAGCCACGTCACCACCACGTTCCGCTATGACGCCGCCGGGAATGCCAAAGGCGAGACCGCCATCGAGATCGGCCCCGTGGGCGAGATCGGTCTGCGCGGCGGGTTCGCGCAGGTCAATGCACAGGTGCGTTCGATGGTGGAGCAATCCTTCCTGGGGCGGGCGGGCTTGATCGGAAGCGGCAAACTCGAATTGCACGGCGACGCGACCGACCTGCGGCAGCCGTTCGATTACGGGTTCGAGTTTGCTGCCGATGACGTCATCGATTTCAGCGTACCCGGCGGCATGACATTGCCGTTGCCGCCGGGCAGCGGATCGCTGCGCAACAACTACCAGCGCTATGCCAATCCCACGAACGAGGTGCCGTTCCATTGCTCCGACGAATCGCGCGAGGAGGAAACCTATGTGCTGGAATTCCCCGCCGCGGTGAAGCTGGATGCGATTCCGAAGAACGTCGAATTCCACAATGCGGCGGGACAGTACAGTGCGCGTTGGCAGCGCGATGGCCAGAAGGTCACGGCGGTGCATGTCCTGCAGATGAAGTCGGTGCACGGCGCGCGTGCGTTGTGCCAGCCGCAGGACTACGCCCTGTATCGCGCGTTGATGCAGGCGGTGCGGCGCGGCTTCCGCGCACAGGTCGTCTACGGCGATCTCGCGCCGCAGCACTAGGTACGCCATGATCGGCTGTCAACGACAGCCGCTGTCCATGCGTTGGTTCCCCGAGTACGCATCCTTCCATCGGAGACCCGCATGAAAATCCTGCGCACCACTGTTGCCGCCACCCTCGGGCTGTCTGCCGCACTCGCAATCACCGCCTGCCACCGCGGGCAGAATAGTCAGGCCGGGAGCGGCGATGGTGGCCATCACGGTCGCGGCATGGACTTCAGCGACGTGAAGTTTCCGCTGGCCAAGGCCGACTTCATCACCCGGATGAACACGCGGATGCGCCAGCGTTGCGCCAGTCGCGATGCCCAGTCGCAGCAGTCGGGACGCGGCATCGATTGCAGCACGCTGGAAGCCGGCATCGCCAAGTGCGCGACCGCCACTGCGATCCCCGACAGCATCGCCGACCAGGATGCCGCCCGTGATGCCGCGCGTGGCTATTTCCAGTGCGTGCGCCAGCAGTGACGGTTTGATCGGTCGACCTGCCCCGAGTCGCATTCAGGTCGGGGTTCAGCCGTTCCGGGGCACACTGCCTGCGGAATCCTGGCAGGAGCGAACGATGCGTATTTTCCGATGGCTGACCGGCCTCTGCGTGCTGGCGCTGGCACAGATCGCCCATGCCGACGCCCGCGCCGATCTCACGGCGTTCACCCAGGGCCTGAAGTCGCTGCAGGGCGGTTTCTCGCAAGAGGTGTATGACGCCAAGGGCCGCCTCAAGCAGTCGTCGTCCGGACGTGTGTCGCTGGCGACGCCGCGCCAGTTCCGCTGGGAATACGTCAAACCGTATCGCCAGCTGGTCATCGCCGATGGCAAGACGGTATGGATCTACGAACCCGACCTGCAGCAGGTAAGCAAGCGTCCGCAGGGACCGGAGGAACAGAACAGCCCGCTGGCGATCCTGGTCGATCCCGCGCGCCTTGATCGCAATTACGTCGTCACCGATGGCGGTACATCGGCGGGCACGGACTGGCTGACGATCGCGCCGCGTTCCAGGGGCGACAGCAATTTCCAGACGGCGCGCATCGGCTTCAAGGACGGGCAGTTGGCGCAGATCGTCGTCACCGATGCCCTTGGCCAGCGCACCCAGATGTATTTCGCACAGTGGCAACGCAATCTCGCCATGCCGACGGGAAGCTTCAGCTTCACGCCGCCCAAGGGCGTTGACGTCATCGGCGATTAGTCGCGGTTCCGTCGCGTAACATCGACGCGGATGAATACCAGCATGCCACTCCCGGGGCTTGATCCCGACGTCAGCGCGTTGCAGCCACTGGCCGAGCGCATGCGTCCGAGAACGCTGGACGAGATGGCCGGGCAGCAGCGCCTGCTGGCGCAGGGATCGGCGTTGCGGCGCGCGATCGAGGCCGGCCACGTCCACTCGATGATCCTGTGGGGACCGCCGGGCTGCGGCAAGACCACGTTGGCATTGCTGCTCGCGCAATACGCCGATGCGCACTTCGAAGCGGTCTCGGCGGTGCTGTGCGGCTTGCCGGAAGTGCGCAAGGTGCTGGCCGCGGCGGAGCAGCGCTTCCTCGGCGGGCAACGCACCCTGCTGTTCGTCGATGAGGTCCATCGCTTCAACAAGGTGCAACAGGATGCCTTCCTGCCGCATATCGAGCGCGGCACGATCATCTTCGTCGGCGCCACTACCGAGAATCCGTCGTTCGAACTGAATTCCGCGCTGCTGTCGCGCTGCCGCGTGCACGTGATGGAAGCGGTCTCGGTCGCCGATGTCGTGCAGGTGTTGCAGCGTGCGATCGACGATGGCGTCCACGGTCTCGGCGGACGCGGGTTGCAGGCGTCGCCGCAGGCGCTGGAACAGATCGCGATCGCCGGTGACGGCGACGTGCGGCGTTCGCTGACCCTGCTCGAGATCGCCGGCGAACTCGCGGGCGAGGAGGGCGGCCACATCACCGATGCCACCTTGCAGCAGGTGCTGGCCGATCGCACCCGGCGCTTCGACAAGGGCGGCGAGCAGTTCTACGATCAGATCAGCGCGCTGCACAAGTCGGTGCGCAGTTCCAATCCCGATGCGGCCCTGTACTGGTTCGCGCGGATGATCGACGGCGGCTGCGATCCGGTCTATCTCGCGCGTCGGCTCACGCGGATGGCGGTGGAGGACATCGGTCTCGCCGATCCACGCGCGTTGGCGATGGCGACCGAAGCCTGGGATACCTACGAGCGGTTGGGTTCACCCGAAGGCGAGCTGGCGCTGGCGCAACTGGTGCTTTATCTCGGCAGCACCGCCAAATCGAACGCCGCCTACATGGCGTACAACAAGGCCCGCGAGGACGTGCGCGAATACGGCACCCAGGAGGTGCCGATGCATATCCGCAACGCGCCGACGAAATTGATGAAAGGACTCGGTTACGGCAAGGGTTACCAGTACGACCACGATGCCGAGGGCGGCGTCGCGCTCGACCAGACCGGATTCCCCGATGCGATGGGCGAGCGCGTCTACTACGAACCGGTGGCGCGCGGCATGGAACTCAAACTGAAAGAGAAACTCGACGCCTTGCGCGCGGCGCGCCTGCGTGCGCGTTCGGGCAAGGACTGATCAGTCGCCGTTGTTGCCGCTGTGGTCGCGACGGTGATCGTCGCGATGCGGATTGCCACCACCATGCGGTGCCTGCTGCGGCATTGGGCGTGCAGCCGGAGGCGCATGCATGATCGCGGGCCGCATCTGCGGTTGCGGTGGCATGCGTTGTACCTGCTGCGGCGGCATTGGCGGGCGGTTCGCCATGCGGCGTTCCTGATGCATCTGCTGGCGATCCGGCGGCACGATGCGTTGTTCGCGCGGACGCGGCTCGAGCATGCCTTCGGTCGGCATCATGTTGCCGCGCGCGGGACGAACCGGCATGTTGCGCGCATGCGGCGGCGGTTGCATCGTCGCGACCGGCTGCTGGCGTGCGGGCGTCGCGGGTATTGCAGGCGTCGACGCTGGTGCTCCGCGCCACTGCATTTTGTCGGCCTGCCCGTGGTTGTAGCCGTAGCGCGCGGTGCGATCCTCGCGTGACTGCTGCATCACCGCACGTTGCTGCGGGACTGCATCCCAATGGCGTTGGCGTTCGACCTGGCGTTGCTGCGCGGTCGGTTGCGCCGTGACGCCGCCGGGGCCGCCGTTGTAGCTGATGCGATTGTTGTTGATGACGGTCTTGTTGATGATCGTCGTATTGTTGTTGTAGACGTTGACCACGCGATTGTCGATGTGGTTGTAGCCGCGGTTGTAGTTGAAGACGCCGCGCCGCCAGTAGCCACCGACGTAATCGTGGCCGAAGTAGCCATAGCCGTAATTGATGCCGCCGTAGTAGCCGACGACCGGCCCCCAGTAACCACGGTGGAAGAAATAGATGCCGTCGTTCCAGGCCCAGTAACCCGGCGTCCACAGCGCGCCGGCAAAGGGCGGCAACACCCATTGCCCCGGCACCCAGTAGTAGTCGCCGATGTCATCGTCCCAGGCCCAATAGCCGGGCACCCAGATGTAGCCGGCTGCCGGGATCATCGGTTGTTCGTAGACCAGCAGCGGCGGTGGTGCGATGCGCACGCTGATCGACACCATTGCCTTGGCGGGATGGCTCATCGCCAATCCTGCGGCAAGGGCAAGGCCGGCGAACAGGGATTTCGTCAGGAGACTGCGCGGGGATGGCGCGGCGATGGACTTGGTCATGGCAGGCAACCGGTGGGGGCTCATGCCAGTAGACGCTCGAGGCCGCACCCAGTCATCCCGCGCGGCAAAAACGTTTAATGGCGATTCGAGAACATTGCCTGCATGTCATTCTTCGTCCACGTTACGTCGCCGTGATGGCGTATTCGATCGGTGTCTTCGCGTAGAACAGCGCAAGGTTTTCCTGCCGGAGACGATCCAGCAAGCCTTGGCATTCGTCTTCGCTGGCGATGAACTCCACCAGTACCGGTTGTTCGCCGGCCAACTCGAAGAATCCCTGTTCATGCAGCTGGCCATGGCGCCCGTATCCGGCGATCGCGCGGAACGCCGAACCGCCGTGGATGCCCAGGACTCGTGCTTGTTCGAGCAGCCACTCGTACAGGAGCTCGCCGTGGATCTTGCGGTTCTCGTAGGTGTAGATGCGCAATTGGATGCCGGTTGCCATGTCGTCGCCTCCCGTTTTCAATGCTTGCCCAGCAGCAATCCGGCGATGCCGATGCCCGCCAGCGTGCACAGGATCGAGCCGGCGACATGGACGAGGATCAACAGGCTGCCCCAGCCGAACTGTTGCCGCAGCAGCAAGGTGGATGCTTCCGCCGAGAATGTCGAGAACGTGGTCAGGCCGCCGAGGAATCCGGTGGTCAGCGCCAGCCGCAGCGCCGGCGGAATCGCCTGGAACTGGTCGAAGGTAGCCATCAGCACGCCCATCAGGAATCCGCCGATCAGGTTGGCGGCCAGGGTGCCAAGGGGAAGGGTCGGGAAGACCGAATTCAGCGCGAGGCCAAGCCACCAGCGCGACAGCGCGCCGAAGCCGGCTCCGACGAAAATGGCGATCATGGGTTGCAGCGGCATGCAGGCGACTCCGGAGTGCGCGCGATCATAGTAACCAGTCGATCACCCGTTCCACCGCCTTGCCATAGGGCGGGAAGATCAGGCGCAGGGTATCGGGCCACAACGGCTTGCCCATTACCGGCTTGAAGTGGCTGAAGATGCGAAACGATGCCTCGCCGTGATACGCGCCCATGCCGCTGGTGCCGACGCCGCCGAAGGGCATGTCCGGCGCCGTGAGATGCGCCACCGCGAAATCGAAAACCAGCGCGCCGGACGAGGTTTCACCGACGAAACGCCTGCGCAATGCGTGATCGGAAGTGAAGGCGTACAGCGCCAGCGGCTTCGATCGGGCGCGGATGAAAGCGATCGCCGCATCAGCATCTGCCACCGGGACGATTGGCAGGACCGGCCCGAAGATTTCGTCCTGCATCGAGGCATCATCAGCACGCGCGGGATACAGCACGGTGGGCGCGATGTAACGTTCCCCGGCGTCGTGTTCGCCACCGCTGACGCAGCGCATCGGATCGATCAGTGCGAGCAGGCGTTCGACATGGCGCGTATTGATGATGCGCGCGTAGGCCGGATTGTTGCGTGGATCGTCTCCATACATTTCGCGGATTGCATCATGCAGGCAGGGAATCAGTTTCTCCGCGACCGCAGGCGTGGCCAGCACGTAATCGGGGGCGACGCAGGTTTGCCCGGCGTTGAGGAATTTCGCCCAGGCGATGCGTCGCGCCGCGGCTTCCATGTCGACGCTTTCGTCGATCCACAATGGCGACTTGCCGCCAAGCTCCAGCGTGACGGGCGTGAGATGTTGCGCGGCCGCCGTCATCACCACGCGCGCCACCGCCGAATTGCCGGTATAGAAGATGTGATCGAATTGCTCGCGCAGTAACGCGGTGGTTTCGGCGATGCCGCCTTCGACCACGATAACGGCCTCGTTGTCGAGATAACGCGGAATCAGGCGAGCGAGGGTAGCGGAAACGTTCGGCGAGACTTCGCTCGGCTTGAGCACGACGGCATTGCCGGCGGCGAGGGCGCCGATCAGCGGCGCCAGCGGCAGCTGCACCGGATAGTTCCACGGCGCGATCACCAGCGCCACGCCCAGCGGTTCCGGCACCAGTCGGCCATGCGCCGGTTGCAGCGACAGCGGAATCGCGATGCGCTTCGGGCGCAGCCAGCGCCGCAGATGCTTCAGGGTGTGGGCGATTTCGGCACGCAGGAAGGCGGTTTCGGTCAGCCGCGACTCGATCGCGCATTTGCCGAGATCGGCCAGCAGTGCGCCATGGATCGCCTCGGCGCCATCCACCAGCAAGCGGTCCAGCGCCTGCAATTGTGCGATGCGCCATGCCAACGGGCGAGTGCGATCGCTTTCAAATATCGCCCGGATGCCTGCGACCACGACATCCGCCCGGAGGTGAATGGGTGGGGTATCACTTGCCATTTCAATGTCCTATGATTGCGGCTGACCGGGCATGAGCCCTAGCCAATGGAAGGCGGTGGATATGAAAGGAAGCATCCCGCAGATGCGGTCTACAGTCTGCCTCATCGCGCTTGCGCTCGGGTTTTCGCCAGTGATGGCGGCGCCCAGGCCCGCGTCGGCAATCCCCACGCACATGCAGGTCGGCGAAGATGCGCGCGGCATCGTTGCCGGTGCGGTGATGGTCGCATTGACCGAGCGCCTGCACGACACCGCATTGCGCATCCGCCTGAAATCGGTGGAAGTGAAATCGCGCGAAGGTGCTGCACAGAACCTCGAGGGCGTCGGCGAATACCTGTCGGCGAACGAAAAGGACTGGACCAGTTTCCGTTTCAGCACGCGCTACGTGCCCGGCGAGGGCAGTGCCACGTATCCGGCGCTCGATCTCGGGCAATCGGCGAGCGCGACGCATCGCGTACTCAATGACCCGGCGCTGATCGGCGAACTGGAAACGCGCGTCTGCGACCAGATCGCCAGAGACAGCGGCGTGCGCGATGTGCGCCTGCAGTTCGACGACATCCGGACCGAGCGCAATCCGGCCGGTGGCCTCGACATCAGTGCCGATGCCCGCGCCGATGTCGGCGTCGATACCGGACGCCGGACGCATATCGAAGGCAGTTACGACGAGCAGGCGCACCGCTGGATCAACGTCAATTACCTGTTCAACATCCCGGATCGATTGACCGGTGGACGCTGAACACCGAACCGTCGTCGCCGAGCCTGCAGGCGGTCGCTGGTTTGCCGCGGAGCATGTAGACGATTTCGCCGACTTGTTGCCGCACGAAGGGCAACTCGCCAGCGCGCCGCGCGTGGTCGCGATGACTGATCTCCAGGTCTGGCGTGGCCAGTTCTGGCGCCTGCAATCGCTGGTGTCGCCGGCGCTGCTGGCGCGCGCCGAACGCCTGCACGACGCGCGCGAGCGCGAACGCCGCCTGCTGGCCTATGCACTGCACCGGCTGGTGGTTGCCAGGGTGCTCGGGCGTGACACCGCGCGTGTCGAGATCGGACGAATGACGTCGAGAATGCCGATGGTCGCCGGCTTGCCGAACATCGCAACCAGCCTCAGTCATGCCGATGACTTCGTGGCGATCGCGGTTGCGCGCGACGCCGGCATGATCGGTGTCGATATCGAGCCGATCGAACACGCATCATTGCTCAATGGTCTGGCCGGAAACGTGCTGCATCCGCAGGAAAATGATCGCGACGAGGCATTGATCGATGCCTGGGTGCGCAAGGAAGCCGTGCTGAAGGCGATTGGCAGCGGGTTGTCGGTCGACATGAATGTGTTTCGCAGCGGGCAGGGCACGGCGGTGGCGGAGTTGACGCTGGCGACCGGACTGCGGGCGTGGTCCTTGCCCGTGTGTGCGGATCGCGCCCGCCTCGGATTGGCGCTGCCGGCACTGGATGGGCTGCTGGTGCGGTTCGAACCGGGAAATGTCGACGTCGTTTCACTTCGGGAGCATGTGATGCGAATGTGACTTGACAGCAATGCGACGCCAAGAGGACGATCGCAGAGTAATGGAAGCCCCGTGATCAGGCGATTGGAACGCCGATATGCACGGGCATGGAGTTGGACTGAAACGGATTTCAGGAGTGGGGCATGTCAAGGCTAGGGAAAAGCGGCCCGTCGAAGGTTTTCTTCCTCTGGTTTTTCGAATTCGCGTTGCTGATCGGTTGCGTCCGGTTGGCCGGGGCGTTGCGTTTCATGCACGATGCTCCGGGCCTGCTCGAATTCTCCGACAACCTGTTGTGGCGCGCCGTGTTGTTTGCGCTGGTGTTGTGCGTGTCGATGACGGCCTTCGGGCTGCACCACGTCTACTTGCGCAAGAATCGTTTCGGATTCCTCCTGCGCGAGCTGTACGCCTTCGTGTTCGGCGGCGTCGCGTTGCTGGTGATCTATTACCTTTTCCCGCTGGCCTACATCGGCCGCGGCGTGCTGGTCAGCGCCTTGCTGCTCGGCTTCTTCGGCGTGATGATCCTGCGCCTGGTCTGGGGCGCGGTGTTTGCATCGCACACACTCAGGTCGCGGGTGCTGGTGCTTGGCGCCGGTGAAACCGCAGGCTTCCTCGAGCGGCGAATGCGCCGTTCCACCGATCGCCGCAATTTCCGCGTGATCGGCTACGTCCCCAGCGCAGGCGAGGACATCAAGGTCGAATCGAACCTGCTGGTGCGCGGCGAGGGCAATGTCGACCAGATCGCGCAACTGCTCGATGCCGATGAAATCCTGGTGGCGCTCGACGACGAGAAGCAGCGTTGCCCCCACATGGAAGCGCTGCTGACGGCGATCGGTCGTGGCGTGCGCGTGTGCGACTTGCCGACCTTCGTCGAACGCGAAGCCGGAATGATCACCCTGACCCGGCTCGATCCATCATGGCTGGTGTTCTCGCATGGCTACGATCATTCGCTGCCGCGGCGGATCAACAAGCGCGCGTTCGATTTCGCCTTCGCGACGCTGATCCTGGTGCTGGCCTCGCCGACCATGTTCCTGGTGGCCCTGCCGATCCGCCTTGAGTCCAAGGGGCCGCTTTTCTACCGGCAGCTGCGCGTCGGCATCCATGGCGCCACGTTCCAGGTGCTCAAGTTCCGCAGCATGCGCGTCGATGCCGAGAAGGATGGCGTGGCGCAGTGGGCCAAGCGCGACGATGATCGCGTCACCCGCGTCGGCCGCTTCATCCGCATGGCGCGCCTCGATGAACTTCCGCAGCTGATCAACGTGCTGCGCGGCGAAATGAGCCTGGTGGGACCGCGCCCGGAACGCCCGCAGTTCGTTGATTCGCTGAACCAGCAGATCCGTTTCTACGACATGCGCCATAGCGTGTTGCCAGGCCTGACCGGTTGGGCGCAGTTGCGCTATCCGTATGGCGCATCGGTGCGCGACGCCGAGGAAAAACTGCGTTACGACTTGTTCTACGTGAAGAACCACACCTTCTTCTCCGACCTCAGCATCCTGCTGCAGACGGTGGAAGTGGTGTTGCTGGGCAAGGGAGCGCGTTGAGGTTGCATCGGCTGGGGAGCCGGGGGAGAGGACGATGGCAGCAGTACCGAAAATCGATTTGGCGCAGTGGATCGACGTTGATTGGACGGCGTTCGACCCATGGCGCATCCAGGCGGTGCATCACCACCTGCAGGATCACCCGTTGTTGCGCCTCGATGCGCTGGTCGCGCTTGCCCAGCGACTGGAAGCGAAGGGGAGCGTGCGCACGCATTCCGATTCGGCCAAGCCCGGCACGCCGTTCAATTCCGCGCCCGATCTGTTCCCGAATGCGACGTCGTCCGTTGACACCCTGCGCAACCTGGCCAACGCCCAGGCGTGGATGTCGCTGCTGAACATCCAGAAGGATCCGCTCTATCGCACCCTGGTGCGCGAGGTGCTGGACGAGTTGCAGCCCGAGATCGATGTCCGCGACCATGGCATGAGCTATCGCGGCGGCTGGATTTTCGTGACGTCGCCGCGCGCGGTGACGCCGTACCACTTCGATGCCGAACACAATTTCATCCTGCAGGTCCAGGGTCGCAAGCGCGTCTACGTGTGGCCGCACGATGACGAGGAAGTGGCCAGCGAACACGCCCGCGACCTGTTCCATCTCAACCACGAACGCTATCTGCTGCGCTGGCGCGATGCCTTCCGCGAGCGCGCCCACGTCTTCGACCTGCAGCCGGGGCAGGGTGCCTACATGCCATCGACCAGTCCGCACATGGTTGAGAATGGCGACGGCCCGTCGGTTACGATCAGCTTCACCTATTACACCGATTCCACCCGCGAGAACGCGAGACTGCATGCCGGCCACGGCGCCTTGCGCAAGCTCGGGCTGCAACCGCCGCCGATCGGGCAATCGGGATTGTCGGATGCATTGGGCGGATTGCTGCTCAAGCTGCGTGGCGAATACCGCAACAAGGCCGTGCATGCCCGTGACGAATATGCCGAGGAAAGCGCGTGAACGCACGACTGGCATCCACGGACGCGGGTACGGCTTCGCCATTGCGTGGCGCACGCGTCGATAGCGAGGCGACGTTGCCGGCATCGCTGGTGGACGCATTCATCGCCCAGGCACGCTCTTGTCCCCATGCCATCGCCATTGGCGATGGCGAACGCCGCATCGATTACGCACAACTGGATGCGATCTCCGCTGCGGTGGCCGCGGGACTGCGCGAACGTGGCGTGGGCGCTGGCGATATCGTGGCGCTGGATGCACGGCGCGGCGCCGACGCGATCATCGCCATGCTGGCCATTCTGCGTTGCGGCGCGGCTTACCTGCCGCTTGATCCGACCCAGCCGCCGGCACGGTTGGCGACGATGCTTGCCGATGCCAATGCACGCCTGTGCCTGCTCTCGTTGGCGAGCGAAACGACGATCCGCCTGCCCGAAGGCATTGCAACCGCGACCATCGAGGACTGCGCGGCCGCGGATTCCGCAACCGCGGATGCGACGCGTACTGGCGAGAGTCTCGCCTATGTGATGTACACCTCCGGTTCGACCGGAACGCCGAAAGGCGTGTGCATCCCCGATCGCGCGATCCTCGGGCTGGTCTGCGGCGTCGGCTTCATCGATCTGGATCCCGGGACCGTTTTCCTGCAGGCAGCCCCACTGGGTTTCGATGCTTCCACCCTGGAAATCTGGGGGCCGTTGCTCAATGGCGGGCAGATCGTCATCCACCATGAGGTCGTTCCGACCGCCGCCGGTCTTGGTGATGCGATTCGTCGCCATGGTGTGACGCACTTGTGGCTGACCGCCGCGTTGTTCAACAGCGTGGTCGATGACGATCCGCACCAGCTGCATGGCCTTCGCCAGTTGTTCACCGGCGGCGAAGCGCTGTCCGTGCGGCATGTGTGGAAGATGCGCAATGCGGAACCGAACGTGGCGCTGTTCAACGGCTATGGCCCGACCGAATGCACCACGTTCGCGGTGACGCATGCGATCAGCGATCTTGTCGAAGACGCCCGTAGCGTGCCGATCGGCCGTGCGATTGACCGCGCGCGTTTGCATGTCGTCGATGGCGATGGCCAGCCGGTGCCCGATGGCGAGGCGGGCGAACTGTGGATTGCAGGCAGCGGCGTGGCACTGGGTTATTTCGGCCGCGATGATTTGACCGCCGAGCGTTTCGTGCCGTCGCCGGATGGCGTTGGCCTGGCCTATCGCAGTGGCGACCAGGTGCGCGTCAACGAAAACGGTTGCATCGAGTTCTGCGGTCGCATCGACCAACAAGTCAAGGTTCGCGGGTTCCGCATCGAGCTGGGCGAGATCGAAGCCGTGCTCGGTGCGGTTCCCGGGATACGTAATGCCGCCGTGACCGCGCAGGAGACCGGCCACGGTGAACGCCGTCTCGTCGCCTACCTGCAAGCAGAAGACGGACAGGTGCCGGACGTGCAGGCGATCCGCGCCGAGCTGGCAGGCAAGCTGCCGGACTACATGGTGCCGCTGCGCTACGTCGTGCTGGAACATTTCCCGACCACCGCCAACGGCAAGCTCGATCGCGCGGCGTTGCCGGCGCCGGACCGCCGTCGTCCCGAACTTGCGAATCCACATGTCGCGCCGCGTGGCGAACGGGAAACTGCGATTGCTGGCGCGATGGGCGACTTGCTCGATCTCGACGGTATTGGTCGCGACGACAGTTTCTTCGACCTCGGCGGCAGTTCGCTGCTGGCATCGCGCCTGATCGCGGTGTTGAAGCAGGATGGCGTCTTGCCGGGCATCGCATCACCGGGTCATCTCTTCAGCCATCCGACGCCGGCACTGCTGGCGGCGCGTTTCGAGTCGCAACCGGCGTCCCGGCACCACGAAACCGCGATACGCCACGGCTCCGAACCGATCGCCGTCATCGCGATGGCCGGGCGTTTTCCCGGTGCGGCCAATGTCGAGGCGCTGTGGGCGATGCTGCGCGAAGGCGGAGAAGGCATCACCCGGTTCGATCGTTCGCAGCTTGATCCTTCCATCCCGGAATCGCTGCGCAACGATCCCGACTACGTGCCCGCGCGTGGCGTGATCGATGGCGTCGAACAGTTCGACGCCGCCTTCTTCGGCATCGGTGCGCCGGAAGCCGAGGTGATGGATCCGCAGCAGCGCATCGCGCTGGAACTGGCCTGGGAGTGCATGGAACGCGCCGGACATGCCCCGGGCGACGAAGCCGATGGCGACGTCGGCGTGTTCGCCGGCATGTACAACGCCAGCTATTTCCAGAAGCATGTCTCGAAGCATCCCGACCGCGTTGCGCGGGTCGGCGAGTTCCAGGCCATGCTCGGCAACGAAAAGGACTACATCGCCACCCGCGTCGCGCACAAGCTCGGGCTGACCGGTCCGGCGATCAGCATCCACACCGGTTGTTCGACCTCGCTGGTCGCGATCTGCCAGGCGGTGGAAAGCCTGCGCGCCGGGCAGTGCAGGATGGCGCTCGCCGGTGGCGTGTCGGTGACGTGCCCGAGCAACAGCGGCTATCTCTACCAGGAAGGCAGCATGCTGTCGCCCGATGGTCGCACCCGCAGCTTCGATGCGAAATCGGCGGGCACGGTGTTCAGCGATGGCGCGGCGATAGTGTTGCTCAAGCGCCTCGCCGATGCGCAGGCCGATGGCGACCCGATCCATGCGGTGATCCGCGGCATCGGCCTCAGCAACGATGGCGCGCAACGCGCGAGCTTCACCGCGCCGAGCGCAGCGGGGCAGGCGAAGGCAATCCGCATGGCCCACCGCGATGCCGATGTCGATCCGCGCAGCATCGGTTATGTCGAGGCGCACGGCACGGCGACGCCGATCGGTGATCCGATCGAGATCGAAGGGCTGGCGCAGGCCTTCGGCGAGGCGACGCAGGACACCGGTTTCTGCACGATTGGCTCCCTCAAGAGCAATGTCGGCCACCTGGTGATCGCGGCCGGCGCGGCCGGCGTGATCAAGACCGCGTTCGCCCTGCGCGAGAACTTCATTCCCGGCACGGTGCATTTCACCGCGCCGAATCCTTCCATCGATTTTGCTTCAACTCCCTTCGTCGCCAATGCCGAAGCGGATGCCTGGCGCTGCTCCCCATCCCCTCGGCGCGCTGGTGTCAGTAGCTTCGGTGTTGGCGGCACCAATGCCCACGTCGTCATGGAACAGGCGCCGGAAGATCCGGCTTCCGATCCCGTGGACGGCGCGCAATTGCTGCAGCTATCGGCGCGTTCGCCGCAGGCGTTGCAGCAGGCCAGTGAACAGCTGGCGACATATTTGCAGGATCACCCGGAAGCCAACCTCGCCGACGTCGCGTGGACGTTGCGTCACGGCCGTCGTGCCTTCGCATTCCGTCGTGCGATTGCGGCGAACGGTCGCGACGATGCGATCGGGTTGCTGCAACAGCCGGCTTCGGTGGCAACTGCTGCCGGCGGCGATCATGGTGTCGTGTTGCTGTTCCCGGGGCAGGGCGCGACCTATCCCGGCATGGGCCGCAGGCTGTACGAAGCGCATCCGGTGTTCCGCGACGCCATCGACACTTGTGCACAACGACTCGGACGCACGCTTGGCGAAGACCTGCGCACATTGTTGTTCAGCGACGATCCCGATGCCCTGCGTCCGACCTGGCGCATGCAGCCGGCAACCTTCGCGATCGAGTACGCACTTGGTCGCCTGTGGCAGTCGCTGGGTGTCACTCCGATCGCGATGCTTGGCCACAGCATCGGCGAGTTCGCTGCGGCGGCGCTGGCCGGCGTGTTCTCGCTGGAAGATGCCGTTGACCTCGTCGCCAAGCGCGGCGCCTTGATGCAGTCGCAACCTGCCGGCGCCATGCTCGGCGTACGCCTGTCGGAAGCGGATGTGCTGGCGCGCCTGCCGACCGATCTCGATCTCGCGGCCGTCAATGGTCCGCGTTCGTGCGTCGTCGCCGGCAGCGCCGAAGCGATCGATGCCTTCGCGGCAACATTGGCGACGGAACAGATCGCCTGCACGCCGCTGCGCACTTCGCACGCCTTCCATTCGCGGATGATGGAGCCGGCGCTGGCGCCCTTCGCCGAAGCCGTCGCCGCCTGCAAGCGCAACGCGCCATCGCTGCCGATCATTTCCTCCGTCACCGGCGAACGCTTGGGTGATGCCGAAGCGATGTCGGTGGAATATTGGGTGAATCAGTTGCGTGCGCCTGTGCAATACAGCCGTGCTGCAGCCAGCGCGCTCGCGTTGCCCGGTGTTCGCGTCTTGCTCGAAGCGGGGCCGCGCAACACGCTGAGCCAACTGGCGAAGCAGCAGCGCTTCAATGACGGCCAGTTCGCGTTGCCGTCGCTGGCCGACAACGTTGGCGTGGAAGAGCAGTCGTTGCTGCAGGCGCTCGGCGTGCTGTGGAGTGCCGGCATCGGCGTTGCCAGCGATGGCCTCGATACCCGCCAACGCCGCCATCGCCTCGAACTTCCGACCTATCCATTCGAACGCAAGACCTACTGGTTGCCCGCGGTTGCCGACGCGCCTGCGGCGACCACAGTGATTCCCGGGGAGAGTTCCATGCCTGCAAGCAATCCAGTTACTGCCGATCCGGCACCCACCATGAATCCGGAGGTCATCGCGCGCATCCGCGCCGTGTTCGAGGACGTCTCCGGCATCGACATGGCCGGCCTGCACGATGAAGTCAATTTTGTCGAAGCCGGGCTGGACAGCCTGACCCTGACCCAGATCGCCCTGCAGCTACAGAAGACCTTTGGCAGCAAGATCAGTTTCCGCCAGCTGATGGGCGAATACTCGACGCTGGCGCGCCTCGGCGCGATGCTCGGGGCAACGGTGGCTCCGGCCCGTATCGAGCCGCAAGCTGCGACACCCGTCGCCACATCGCCAGCGATGCCTGTCAGCACTCCAGCGGTTGCGGTGCCGGCCGCCGTTCCTGGTGACCTGCAACAGTTGATTGCCCAGCAGATGCAGTTGATGCAGCGTCAGCTCGAATTGCTGGGGGCTGCGCCTGCTGTTCCCGCACAAGTGCCGGTATCGGCTTCCGCCGCCCTGGTGTTGCAGGCCACGCCGATGCAATCACCTGCGCCGTCCGACCAGGCCGAAGCGGATGCGCTCGCGCATACCCGCTACGACGTCAAGAAGGCCTTCGGTGCCATCGCCCGCATCGACAACGCAGCATCGTCCGAGCTGGGGCCGCGTCAGCGCGATCGCCTCGACGCCTTCATCCAGCGCTATGTCGCGCGCACCACGGCGTCGAAGGAATACACCCAGCGCCACCGCGCTCGCCTGGCTGATCCGCGCGTGGTCAACGGCTTCAAGCCGCTGCTCAAGGAAATCACCTACCAGATCGTGATGGAACGCTCGAAGGGTGCGCACCTGACCGATCTCGATGGCAATGACTATGTCGATGCGCTCAACGGTTTCGGCATGAGCCTGTTCGGCTGGCAGCCCGATTTCGTGCTGGAGGCGGTGCGCAGCCAACTCGACGCCGGCTACGAGATCGGTCCGCAGCACGTGCTCGCCGGCGAAGTCGCCGAACTGTTCTGCGACGTCACCGGCAACGATCGCGCCGCGCTGTGCAATACCGGTTCGGAAGCGGTGCTGGGCGCGTTGCGCATCGCGCGCACGGTGACCGGACGCGACACCGTCGCGGTGTTCAGCGGCGCCTATCACGGCATCATCGACGAGATGATCGTGCGCGGAACTCGCACGCATCGCGCGGTGCCCGCGGCGCCAGGCATCCTGCGCAACACCGCAGAACACGTGGTCGTTCTCGATTACGGCACCGAGGAATCGGCGCAATGGTTGCGC
This sequence comes from Pseudomonadota bacterium, assembly GCA_018242405.1. Classification (GTDB taxonomy): domain Bacteria; phylum Pseudomonadota; class Gammaproteobacteria; order Xanthomonadales; family Xanthomonadaceae; genus Solilutibacter. The sequence goes on from JAFEBZ010000020.1 coordinate 20,835, forward strand.
GAACACGCCAATGAACTCGCCGCAGTGCTGGTCGAGCCGGTGCAGAGCCGGCGTCCGGATTTCCAGCCGGTGGAATTCCTCAAGGAGCTGCGCGCGATCACCGATGCCGCGGGTGCGTTGCTGGTGTTCGATGAAGTCGTCACCGGTTTTCGCGCGCATCCCGCTGGTGCTCAGGGCATGTTCGGGATCCAGGCCGATCTCGCGACCTACGGCAAGGTGGTTGGTGGCGGTTTCCCGATCGGCGTGATCGCCGGCAAGCGCGATTACATGGACGCGCTCGACGGTGGCGACTGGCGGTTCGGTGACGATTCCGTGCCCACGGTCGGCGTCACCTATTTCGCTGGCACCTTCGTTCGTCATCCTCTGGCGCTGGCGGCTGCGGCTGCCGTGCTGAAACATCTCAAGGTGCAGGGGCCGGAACTGCAACTGAAGCTCAACCAGCGAATCAGCAAGTTTGCCGAAGACCTCAATCGCCATTGCGCTGCGGTCGGGGCACCGGTGGAAGTGCGCCATTTCGCCTCGGTGTGGAAGACTTTCTTCCTGGAAGATCATCCGCTGCAGGACTTGCTGTTCGCGATGATGCGCAGCCGCGGCGTGCACATCCTCGACAACTTCCCGTGCTTCTTCACCACCGCGCACAGCGAAGCCGATTTCGCCCGCATCGCCGATGCGTTCAAGGCATCGATCGACGAATTGCAGGAATCGGGTTTCCTGCCCAAGCCCAAGGCGACGACACAGACGGTGATGGATGCCGCCGCGCCGAAGATCGCCGGTGCGCGCCTGGGACGCGATCCACAGGGCCAGCCGGCGTGGTACGCCCCCGATCCTGAAGCACCCGGGCAATACGTGAAGGTGGAGGTCTGAAATGACTGTCGATACCGTTGCCGCGGCGCCGCCTGCCGCCTACGATCCTTTCGCACAGGCCTTGTTGCGGGTGGTACCGACCACAGAAGGGCAGCGCGAAATCTGGCTGGCCGATCATCTCGATCGCGAAGCTTCGCTGGCCTACAACGAGGCGCTGACGATTCGTCTCGAAGGCGCGCTCGACCATGCCGCGTTGAAGCAGGCACTGCAGGCGCTGGTGCAGCGCCATGACGCCTTGCACTCGGTGCTGTCCGGCGACGGGCAGACATTGTGCGTCCTTGAACACCTGGCCATGCCATTGGCATTCGAGGATCTTTCCGGCCTCGATCTGCTTGAACAGAGCGAACATCTGGCGAAGGCTGAAACCGAAGCGGTTTCGCATCCGTTCGACCTCCAGGATGGCCCGCTGTTCCGCGCCGGACTGTATCGCCTCGGGCCGCAGTCGCATCGTTTGTTGCTGTCGGCGCATCACGTCGTCTGCGATGGCTGGTCGTGGTGGGTGATCGTGCGTGATCTCGGTGCGTTGTACGGCGCCGCGCTGCAGGGCAGGGAAGCGGCGCTGCGGCCAATGGAATCGTTCGC
>JAFEBZ010000210.1 GCA_018242405.1 Pseudomonadota bacterium
GAAGGCGAACTGCTGGACATGGGCGAAATGGCCGTGGCCCAGCTCGAAGCCGCGCTCGACGTGATCGATCGCCGCGACGATCGCGCCGCCGAGCGCATCATCGCCAACGACGAAGCCATCGACGCGCTCGAGAACGAAATCAGCCAGGACGTGATGAAGCTCGCCACCGGCGGCCCGTTGGCGCGCGACCTGCGCTACATCCTCACCGCGCTGCGCACCGCGTCCGACATCGAACGCGTCGGCGACTACGCCGCCAATCTCGCCAAGCGTTCGATCGCCCTCAACAAGGCGCCGCCGCTTCCGGTATCGCACGTCACCGGACTGACCTCGCTTGGGCGCCTGGCCGTGCGCCAGATGCGCGATGTCCTACGCGCCTATCGCGACAACGATCTCGCGCTGGCGCAGCAGGTGCGCGACAACGACGTCGAGCTCGACCTGCGCTACACCAGCCTGTTTCGCGAACTCCTGACCTACATGATGGAAGATCCGCGCAACATCACGCCGTGCACCCACCTGCTGTTCATGGCCAAGAATCTCGAGCGCATCGGCGACCACGCCACCAACATCGCCGAGGGCATCTGGTACAGCGAGCAGGGACAGAACAATCCGCTGCCGCCACGAATCAAGAAGGACGATTCAAATACGGCGAGTTGATACCGAGAGGCCGCACACAGCGGCCTCGTTCGTTCTACACCCCGACGGTTTCGCCGGGACGCGGCAATTTCGCGTCCACGCCACATCGCTGCCTGATCTCCGCCGCCAGCGCGCTGCGCGCGTCGTCTTCGCCGTGCAGCAAGGCAACTATCGGCGCCGGCTTGAACGCGCCATACCACTCCAGCAACTCCGTCTGCCCCATGTGCGCGGACAATCCGCCGACGGTGTGCATCTGCGCGTTGACGCGGATCTCCTGGCCGTGGATGCGCACCGATTTCGCGCCGTTCACCAGCCGGCGTCCCAGGGTGTTCTGCGCCTGGTAGCCGACGAAGACGACGTGCACTTCGCGACGATCGAGGTTGTGGATGAAGTGATGGAGGATGCGTCCGCCACTGGCCATGCCGTTGCCGGCAATGACGATCGCGCCGTTGCGGATGCGATTGATCGCCATCGATTCATCCACCGATTCGGTGACGTGCAGGTTGGGCAGACGGAACGGATTGGGCGTGCCCTTCCAGACATCCTGCGCGTCGGCATCGAACAGTTCGTGGTGGTGGTCATAGACCTGCACCACCTTCCCCGCCATGGGGCTGTCGAGGAAGATCTGCCAGCGCGACATCTGCCACTCGTCCCAATGGCGCGCGAACCAGTACAGCAATTCCTGGCTGCGCCCGACCGCGAACGCCGGAATCAGCACGTTGCCGCCATCCTTCCACGCCGCTTCCAGAATGCCGCCGAGTTCGCGGATGGTTTCGGCGCGATCCTTGTGGTCGCGATCGCCGTAGGTGCTTTCCATCATCAGCAGGTCGGCGACCTGCGGATTCTCGGCATCGCGCAGGATCGGAGTGCCCTTGGGCCCGAGGTCGCCGGAGAAGACCAGCTTGCGGCCATCGGCGAACACTTCGACGATCGACGAGCCGAGGATATGTCCGGCATCGAGCAGGTTGATCTCGATCCCGGGCAGGATTTCGCTGCGCTGGTGGTAGTCGAGCGTGCGGATCAGCGGCAGGGTTTTCTGCACGTCGTCCTTCGTGTACAGCGGCACCACTTCCGGCTCGCCATCGCGACGATGCTTGTTGGTGCGTTCGGCATCACTCTCCTGCAGCGACGCCGAGTCCATCAGCATGATCGGCATCAGTTCGGCAGTCGCGTTCTGTGCATAGATCGGCCCCTTGTAGCCGCGCGCGACCAGCAGCGGCAGTCGGCCGATATGGTCGATGTGGGCGTGGCTGATCACCACCGCATCGATGCCGGCGATATCGAAGTTGAACGGCTGCGTGTTGATCGCCTCCTCCTCGTCGGAGCCCTGGACCATTCCGCAATCCAGCAGCAGTCGCTTGCCCGCGGCCTGCACCTGGTGCAGGGAACCGGTCACCCGGCCGGCGGCCCCATCGAAACGGACATCCATCCAACCTCTCCTGTCGTCGATTGCCCCGGACGCTAGCACGGTCGGGCTTGGCGCCGCGTGACCCATGACTTCTCACACCCTTCCACCCATGACGTTCGGCCTATAGTCGGCAGCTGACTCCACTGCCAATGACGGCCCCTACATGAAGCGTATCCGTCCCACCCTGCTTGCCCTCGCCCTGCTGCCGTCGCTGGCGCTGGCCCAATCCGCGACGCCGGTCTACGACGTCAACGACCTCGATCATTCGATCTCCGCCTGCCAGGACTTCAACGGCTTCGCCAACGGCAAGTGGGTCGCGGCCAACCCGATCCCGGCCGACAAGACCCGCTGGGGTGCGTTCGATGCATTGCGCGAACAGAGCATCAATGCCCAGCACGACATCCTCAACAAGGCCGCCGCCGGCGCCGACGAAGCCAAGTCCGGCACGATCGAGCAGAAGGTCGGCTGGCTGTACCGCAGCGGCATGGACACTGCCGCGATCGAGAAGGCGGGCTGGTCGCCGATCAAGTCCGATCTCGCCGCCATCGCCAAGCTGAAGAAGCCCGCCGACATCGCCGAATGGCTGGGCGAAGCGACCGCGCGCGGCACCGGCCAGGTATTCCGCTTCGGTTCCGGCGCCGACTACAAGGACGCCAGCAAGCAGATCGCCTCCGCCGACCAGGGCGGACTCGGGCTGCCCACGCCCGACTACTACACCAAGGACGAGTACGCCGCGCTGCGCACCGCCTACCGCGACCACCTGGCCAAGCTGTTCACCATGACCGGCACCAAGGCCGCCGACGCCGTGAAGCGCGCCGACAACGTGCTCGCCTTCGAAACGCGCCTGGCCAAGGCCTCGCTGTCGCGCGTCGAGTTGCGTGACCCCAAGAACCAGTACAACTTCGTCAGCTTCGCCGAAGCCGACAAGGTCACCCCGCACTTCAAGTGGGAAAAATTCTTCAAGGCCATCGACGTCAAGCCGGGCAACGGCTTCTCGCTGTCGCAGCCGAAGTTCTTTGCCGAATTCGACAAGATGCTGACCGATGTCCCGGCCGCGCAGTGGCGTGATTACCTGTCGGCGCACACCATCGATTCGGCGTCGCCGTACCTGTCGCAGGCATTCCAGGACGAACGTTTCGCCTTCTTCGGCAAGACGCTCAACGGCCAGCCGGAACAGGAAGTGCGCTGGAAGCGCGTGATCAGCGCGGTCAATGGCGCGATGGGCGAAGGCCTCGGCCAGCTCTACGTCAAGGATTATTTCCCGGCGGAATCCAAGGCCCGCGCCCAGGTGCTGGTCGACAACGTGCGCAACGCACTGAAGGCGCGCATCGAGCACCTCGACTGGATGAGCGATGAAACCAAGGCCAAGGCCGTCGCCAAGTGGTCGACCTTCCTGCCCAAGATCGGCTACCCCGACCATTGGCGCAGCTGGGACGGCCTGAAGATCACGCCGAACGACTATTTCGCCAACATGCGCGCCGCCCGCGCCTTCAACCAGCGCTGGGACCTCGACCACATCGGCCAGAAGACCGATCGCCTCGAATGGGGCATGACGCCGCAGACCGTCAACGCCTATTACAACCCCAGCGACAACACCATCAACTTCCCGGCCGCGATCCTGCAGCCGCCGTTCTTCTACGCCAACGGCGACGACGCCATCAACTACGGCGGCATCGGCGCGGTGATCGGCCACGAAGCCGGCCACGGTTTCGACGACCAGGGCAGCCAGTTCGACGGCGCCGGCAACAACACCAACTGGTGGACGGCGGAAGACCGCAAGCGCTTCGAAGAACGCACCGCCCTGCTCGGCGCGCAGTTCGACGCCTACGCGCCGATCCCGTCGATGCCCGACAAGCACGTCAACGGCAAGCTGACGATGGGCGAGAACATCGGCGACCTCGGTGGCCTCAACTTCGCCTACGACGCCCTGCAGGCCGCCGATGCCGGCAAGCCCGATCCGATGATCGATGGCCTGACCCGCGACCAGCGCTTCTTCCTCAGCTGGGCCCGGGTGTGGCGCGGCAACATCCGCGACAAGGCGGCGCTGGTGTTGCTCAACAGCGATCCGCACGCACCGGCGAAGTTCCGCGCGATCGCGGCACCCAGCAACATGCAGGCATTCGCCAATGCCTTCCAGTGCAAGGCCGGCGATCCGATGGTGCGTTCGGGCGACAAGCGCGTGCAGATCTGGTAACGCCGCCACGACTTGGCAATACGACAAGGCCCGGCAATGCCGGGCCTTGTTTTTGCGGGCGCGCAACCGGGGATTGCTAGACTTGGCGGATCGTCCCCCGGAACCCGCATGATGACCCGACGCCCGCTTCTTCCCAGGTTCAGCGTTCTCGCCCTCGCCGTGCTCATCGCCACCACGCCGTTCGGCGCGATGGCTGCCAAGAAGAAGGCGGCACCGAAGAAGAGCAAGGCCAAGGTCGAAGCCGCCAGCGCGGATTGCGCGGACTTCTACGGCAACGTCAACAAGTCGTGGCTGGCCACCAACCCGGTGCCGACGGCCAACGCCTCGACCAGCGCCCTCTCCCAGCTCAATGCGCGCGCGGTGCAACAGCAGCGCGACCTGCTTGATGCCGCGATGAGCGGTCCGCAGAACAACGTGCAGAAACTGCTCGGCGATTTCTGGGCCAGCGGCCTCGATGAAGCCGCGGTGGAAGCCGATGGTTCCAAGCCGATCGCGCCGCTGCTCGCGCGCATCGACGGCATCCGTCGTTCCGGCGATGTCGCCGCGTCGATCGCCGCGCTGCACCAGGTCGGCATTCCGGTCGCCTTCAACTTCGCCGCCGACATCGACCTCGACGATCTCAGCCGCCACATCGGCTACTTCAGCCAGGGCGGACTCGGCCTCGGCGATCCCGGGTTCTACACCCGCCAGGATCCCGACATCAACGCGATCATGATTCGTTATCGCAAGTACGTCGAGAACATCCTCACCCTGACCGGCAGCAAGCCCGACAAGCTGGCGCAGGATCTCGACATGGTGATCGGCCTGGAAACGCGACTGGCGCAACTGTCGCATCCGTTCAAGGTCAGTCCCGATGCACGCGCCGATTTCAATGCGGTGCCGGTGGCGTCGCTGGGCGCGTACCGCAACCTGCAGCTCGGCGATTTCCTCAAGGCGCAGGGCGTCAGCGACGACCGCGTGTCGATGGCCGATCCCAACTATTTCGCCCAACTCGACGCGTTGGTGAAATCGGTGCCGGCCAACCAGTGGAAGGCCTACCTGCGCTTCCAGGTCGGCAATGCGATGGCGCCGTATCTATCGCACAGCTTCCGCGATGCCGAACAGCAATTCCGCGGGGTGGTCTTCCGCAACGAAGCCGCCGCGCCGCCGCGCTGGCAACAGGTGCTGGATGCGATCAACACCGCCGCCGGCCCGATGCTCGGCCACGAATACGCCGCGCGCTACCTGCCCGCGGCCAGCAAGCAGCGCGCCGTATCGATGGCGCAGGAAGTGGGCCAGGCGCTCGACGCCGATGTCCAGGCATCGACGTGGCTGAGCCCCGCCGCCAAGGCCGAAGCGCACACCAAGATTTCCGCGATGAAGATCGAAATCGGTGCGCCCGCTCGCGACCTCGACTACACCATCCAGCCGATGGGTCGCGGCAGCTTCGGCAGCAACATGCTGATCGCGTCGGCGTGGCGCCACGCCCAGGAAATGAAGCGCATCGGCAAGGGCAACGCCGACCGCCGCTGGAACGTGCTGCCGCAGTCGCCCGCGCTCGGTTACGACCCGGCGCAGAATCGCGTGATCATCACCGCCGCGATGCTGCAGGCGCCCGTGTTCGACATGTCGCAGCCGAACGGCGCGCTCTACGGCAGCTTCGGTGCGCTCACCGCGCGCGCGATGGCGCGCGCGGTCGACGTGAATGGCCAGAAGGTGGACGCCAAGGGCGCGTTGCACAACTGGTGGACGCCGGCCGACATCAACGCCTGGAATGATCGTCTCGCACGCCTGGGCAGCCAGGCCAATGGCTGGGCCTATCCCGGCCTGGCCGGCAAGATGGTGAACGGACAACTGGTGCGCGACCAGTCGCTGCTCGATCTCGCCGGACTCAATGCGGCGTGGCGCGCGCTGGGCAAGGGCCAGGCGGTTGCCGCCGCAGATGCCACCGCGTTCTTCACGGGTTGGGCACGCATGTGGCCGCAGCAGTCCGGCCCGCAGGCCGCGGCGATCGACCAGGCGAGCAGTCCGTATGCACCGGGCAAGTGGCGCGTCAATGGCGCGCTGGCATCGAGCCCGGAATTCGCGCAGTCCTACCGCTGCAAGGCCGGACAGCCGATGGCGCTGACGCCGGCGGCGATCGTCCAGCCCTGGAAGTGATCGCTACATCACGCGCCTGAGTTGCGGCGGCTTGCGGCCGCCGCGACCGAACGGCGGCTGGCCGCGCCAGTAACGCAGGATCAGCCAGCCGGTGAGCATGCCGCCTAGGTGCGCGAAGTGGGCGACACCCGGCATGAATCCGGTCATTCCCGAGAACAGCGACAGCGCGCCGATCAGGATCACGCCGACCCGCGCCGAAATGAAGAACGGGATCGGGAAGATCATCAGTTTCTGGTTCGGGAACAGCATGCCGTAGGCAAGGATCAGGCCGAGCACGCCACCCGAGGCACCCACCGTCGGATAGGCGGGATTGCCTTCGTGCGTCATCCACGCACCGACCGCCAGCTGGCACAGTCCCGCGCCGATCACGCAGGCGAGATAGAAGAAGGTGAAGCGACGGGTGCGCCAGGTGTATTCCAGCGGCGCACCGAACATCACCAGCGCCAGCATGTTGAAGAACAGGTGCATGAAACCGCCGTGCATGAAGCCGTAGGTCAGCAGCTGCCACGGCATGAAGCCCTCGCCCAGCGGCCACAGTGCGAAGGCATCGAACACCGACGGGGGAAGCAACCATTGCCCGAGGAAGATCGCCACGTTGGCAATGGCAAGGGCCTTGGTGGCGGGTGGAATGTTGTTGAACATGACGGCTCCGTGGGCGTGCCCCGATATGATACGGATGTGCCCCGTCTGCCGACCGTCAATGCCAGTTCCAGCACGATGGCCGATGCCATCGCCGGTGCCCTGTGCAATGGCGGCGCCTGCATGATCGATGGACTGTTCGGCGATCTCGCCGATGATCTCGCGACCGAAGCGCAGGCACTGCAACAACGCGACGCATTGCAGTCCGCGCGCATCGGCCGTGGCGCGTCACGCCAGGGCGATGCATCGGTGCGCGGCGACAGCACCCTATGGCTGGATGATCCCGCCTGTGCCGTCGGCCAGCGTCTGCTGCAACGTCTCGACAGTCTCGTCGACGGATTGCGCGAATCGTTGCGCCTGCCGATCCATTCCGTGGAAGCCCACTACGCGCACTATCCGGTCGGCGCCAGCTATGCGCGGCATCGCGACCGTTTCCGCGACAGCGGCTCGCGGCTGGTGTCCTGTGTCGGCTATCTCAATCGCGACTGGCTGGCCGGTGACGGCGGCGCATTGCGCATCCATTTCGACGACGAATCGCACGGCGACGTCTTGCCGCTGTTCGGAACGTCGGTGTGTTTCCTCAGCGAACTCGAACACGAAGTGCTGCCGGCCCGGCGCGATCGCTACAGCATCGCTGCGTGGTTCCGTCGCGACTAACCTTTCGGGCCCCACAGCGCTTCGTCTTCCGTCGGCGCCGCACGCACGCCACGCACGCGGCCCGATTCCACCTTCACGCCTTCGGCCTTCAACCGGCGGCTCTGCTCGAAGTAGCCCTTCGATCGTTCGGGAAACGCGATGCGGCCGTCGCTGCGCAACACGCGATGCCAGGGCAGTCCGGCGTCATCGTTTTCCGAGAGAATGCGCGCCACCAGCCGTGCCCGCCCGGGCAATCCGGCCAGCCGCGCCACCTCGCCGTAGCCGCGCACCTGCCCGCGCGGGATCGCGCGAATCGTGGCGAGAATGGCGGAGCGGGCATCGTCCATGCCCACAGGATACCCGGGCTGGTCGCCGCCACGGGGCCGCAATGGCGCCCTGCTAAGATCCTTCGATGCTGAACTTCTTCATCGTCGCCGTACTGATCCTGCTGAACGCCTTTTTCGCGATGTCCGAAATCGCGGTGGTGACGTCGCGCAAGAGCCGCCTGAAAGCCATGGCGGTCTCCAACAGTGGTGCGGCCAAGGCGCTCGAACTCGCGGAATCGCCGGACTCGTTCCTGTCCGCGGTGCAATTGTGGATCTCGCTGCTGAGCCTGATGGTCGGCTACTTCGGCGGTGAAACCATCGGCGCGCAGATCGCCGTCCCGTTCCGCGACATCGCGTTGCTGGCGCCCTACGCCGATCGCATCGGCTTCGTGTTCGGCTTCATCACCACGTTGTTCGTGTTCGGTTTGCTCGGCGAACTGGTACCCAAGCGCATCGCCACCATCGCACCGGAACGCATCGCCTCGATCGTGGCGTGGCCAATGGTGATCTGCTCGCGCATCGCCGCGCCGCTGGTGTGGCTGTTGTCGACCTGCACCCGCGGCATCGTTCGCCTGCTCGGCCTCGCCAACGCCGGCGAACAGTCGATCACCGAAGAGGAAATCCAGATCCTCGTCAGCGAAAGCCACGAACAGGGCGTGATCGACGAAGACGAACGCAACATGATGACGCGGGTGATGCGCCTCGGCGATCGCACCGCCGAAAGCCTGATGACGCCGCGCACGCGCATCGTCTGGCTGGATGCCGAAGCCAGCGCTGCGGAAAACCTCGCGGTGATGCGCGAGGAAGCGTTCTCGCGCTATCCGGTCTATCGCGGCAGCGACGCCGACGTGCTCGGCACGCTGGAAGCCAAATCGTTGCTCGACAATATCGGCGAGGCCGAGCCGGCATTGTTCGACGAATTGCGCGAAACGCTGTTCGTCAGCGAATCGACCCATGCGATGAAGCTGCTGGAAATCTTCCGCGAGGAACAGCAGTCGCTGGCGCTCGTCGTCGACGAATACGGCGACGTCACCGGCATGGTCACCATCAGCGACGTGATGGGTGCGATCACCGGGCGCCTGCAATCGGCCGAACATGCCGACGACGAACCGCTGGTGGTGACGCGCGAGGACGGCTCGCTGCTGGTCGATGGCAGCCTGCCCGTGGATGAGCTGCGCGAGCTGACCGACAGCGCGCGCCTGCCGCACGAGGACGAACTCGACTACCACACCGCCGCCGGCATGCTGATCGCACATTTCGGTCGCATCCCCCACGTCGGCGAACATTTCGACTGGAACGGCTGGCGTTTCGAAGTGATGGACCTCGACGGCCCGCGCATCGACAAGTTGCTGGTGCAACGCGTGACGGAACCGATGGATGCGCAGGATGCCTGAGCGCGGCACGCGCGCACTGCTGGACTCGCTGGCGAATGACGCATCGCGCGACACCCTCACGCTGCGCGGCATCCTCGACGATTTCGACGAACGCGGTTTCGGCATCCTGCTGCTGATCGCCACCCTGCCTGCCTTCATCCCCATTCCGATCGGCGGCGCCATCAGCGGGCCGCTGGTGGTCTTCCTCGGCGCGCAACTGCTGTTCGGGCGCCAGGACGTCTGGCTGCCGCGGCGCATCGCCGACTGGGGCCCGAAGCGCGATGCCTTCGCGCGATTCGTTGCACGCATGTCGCCATGGCTGGGTCGTCTCGAACACCTGATCCGTCCGCGCATCGGCTGGCTGTTCGAACATCCGTTGACGATGGCGATCAGCGGCATCCTGCTGGTGGTGACCGGCGTGCTGCTGGCACTGCCGATTCCGGCGACCAACTACCTGTTCGGCGGCTTGCTGCTGGCGTTCGCGCTGGCGCTGCTGGAACAGGACGGCGTTTTGCTGGTGATCGCATGGATCGTCGCGATCATCATCGCCGTGACGGTCGGCCTGCTGTCCGGGCATCTCCTCGCCCATGCCGGCGAGTGGCTGGATTCGCTGCAGACATGGTGGAACGCGCGCTCACTTTCCTGAGGCGAGTCGCGCCATCCGCTGCGCATCGGCCAACACGCCGCGCAGCAAGCGCACCTCGCGCGTGCTCATATCGGCGCGCAGGAAGATCCGCCGCAATTTGCGCAATGCCGATTCCGGCGCCCGCCCCTTGTGGAAATCGATCGCCTCGAGCGTGTCGTCCAGCTGCGCGAAGAAGCCTTCCAGCTCGGCGTGCGTGGTGGGTTGGTCGCGCGGGTCGCTGTCTTCATCCACCAATGTGGTGCGATTCCCGTCCAGCAACGTCTCGCGCACGGTATAGGCGAGCACCTGCACCGCCGCCGCAAGATTGAGCGAACTGAATTCCGGATCGGAAGGAATGTGCACCGCAGCGTGGCACAGCTGCAGTTCCTCGTTGGTCAGGCCGGTGCGCTCGCGCCCGAACACCAGCGCGACTTCACCGCCGGCCTTCGCGGTATCCACCAGTCGTCCCGCACCCTCGCGTGGCGCCAGCTCCTCCAGCGCGATCCTGCGGCTGCGCGCGGTGCAACCGAGCACCAGGCTGCAATCGGCCACCGCCTCGGCAAGGGTGGCGTGCACGGGCGCGTCCAGCACCAGTGCCTCGGCGCCGGCAGCCATCGCAAGCGTGTCTCGATCCGGCGCCTTTTCCGGCGCGACCAGCACCATCCGGGCCAGGCCCATGGTGCGCATGGCGCGGGCGGCGGAGCCGAGATTGCCGGGGTGCTGGGTACCGACCAGCACGATGCGGATGTGGTCGGCGGGGGTGGTCGATGTGGGTTCCATGCCCAAAATGGTAAACTGCCCGGCCGGCCACGGAGCCGGTTCGTTCTTTCCCATTCCAGCCGAGGCACTCCCGCGATGCAAAAACCCGCGGTTACCATCATGGTCAAGGCGGCGCGTGCCGCCGGCAACATCCTGTTGCGCAACATCAATCGGCTGGAATCGATCAACGTGGTCGAGAAGGCACGCCAGGACTACGCCAGTGACGTCGATCGCGACGCCGAAGACGCGGCCGTCCGCGAACTGAAGCGCGCCATGCCCGACGTCGGCGTGCTCGGCGAGGAATCCGGCCAGTCCGGCAACACCCGCACGACGTGGGTGATCGATCCGCTCGACGGCACCAGCAACTACATCCGCGGCCTGCCCCACTACTGCGTCTCGATCGCGATGGTCGAGAACGGCGAGCCGGTCCACGGCGTGATCTACGACCCGATCCGCAACGAACTGTTCACCGCCAGCAAGGGCAGCGGCGCGCTGCTCAACGGCGTGCGCATCCGCGTCGCCGATCGCAAGGACCTGACCGGCGCGGTGCTCGCCACCGGTTTCGCGCCGCGCGAACGCGAACGCATCGGCGCACAACTGCGTTGCGCCGATCTGTTGCTGACCGAACACGGCGCCGAAGACCTGCGTCGCGCCGGTTCCGCCGCGCTCGATCTCGCCTACGTCGCCTGCGGTCGCGTCGATGGTTATTTCGAGGCCGGCGTGAAGCCGTGGGACATCGCCGCCGGCGTGCTGCTGGTACGCGAGGCCGGTGGTCGCGTGATCGCCGCCGATGGCGGCCAGACCGGTCCGCTCGACTCGCGCGGCATTGCCCCGCGCATGGTCATCGCCGGCAACCTCAAGCTCAGCGATGCGCTGCAGAAGGCCGTGGTGAGTTCCGGCTACGCGGCAACCTTGCACGGCTGATCGTTCACTTCAGCGCTGCAAACAAAAACGCCCGGCATGTCCGGGCGTTTTTTCGTGCGCCATCAGGCGGGAAGTCCGCTCCGCCCCGGCATTTCCTGATTGCGCTGCGCAGTGTTCTGGGCCAGCTGTTGCTGCTGGTCGAGGGCTTTCGCTTCTTGCGCGGTGTCCTTGAGCGGCGGCGCGGGCTCGTTGCCGTTCACCGACACCCTGAATCCCGGCGTCGCACCCATGACCCACAAGGTGTCGTCGAATGCCTTCACGGTTCCGATCTTGCCGGAATCGGTCATGCCATCCTTCTTGGCGAGCAGCATCGCAAGCCCGACATGATCGTCGGAGATCCGCGCCGGCGAATTGTTCCTGATCTTTTCGAACATGCCCTGGTCGTTCGGCGACAACTGCGCATGCGTTTCAGGCTTCCCGATCTTGCCCGCCTGCCTGATTTCCTCTGCCGTGGTGATGGCCTTGGGCACCATTTTGCTTTCGGACATGAAGCCATCGCGACCGTCATCCATCAACGTCACGATCGCGCTATTCGGCCCGGCACGACCGGTTTTCGGATCGGGCTGCAATACCAGCGAATACGGATGGCCGCCCTGGTCGATGCCGGTGCGCGCATGCGTGCTGGCGACGGCGGCGGTCGCGGCGTCGATCTCCACATCGGTACGCGCCACCCCGGCACTGGCATAGGCACCGGCGACCATGCCGCGCATCGTCATCGGCTTGGGCAGGGTCGGATTGGCCAGCGCTTCGGCCGCAAGCCTGGAATATTCCTGCAAACCCGACTGCTGGCTCTGGTGCACTGCGTTCAATTCGTCGCGAACATTGCCACTGGCCTGGTTGGTGCCGTAGACCATGCCGGGTGTCGTCCATTCGCCATTGCCGCCGCGCGTGTACGTGTTGCCATCGGACGCCTGCAGGACATCGGTCTTCGCGCTCGCATCCTTCACCGCAGGTGGAACTTCGCCGTTGCGGTTCCAGCCAAACTCGTTGTAAGCAACCTGGTAACGCGCCGCGACCGCGGCAGGCGTATTGGCCGCATTCTGCGCGATGATCAATCTCGATGCCTGGTCGAGTTCCGCCGCACGTTGCGGGCTCGCGGTTTCGCCGTGCTTGATGGTGATGCCGTGTTCCAGCACTTCGGTAGTGACCGTGCGCGTCCATGCATGTGTCTGCGCATTGCGTGTCCAGTTCTCGCTGGAAATTCCCTTGCTGTCGCCCTTCCCCGGCGGGATTGAATACGGATCCTGCGGTGTCGCCAGATTCGCCAATCCGAGCTCATAGGATGCGTTGGCGGACTTGTAGTTCAGTTCGTTCGCAAGCACATCGCCGGCGACGTACTGGACCTTGCCGAATACCGGCGCCACGCCCTTCGCCGATACGGTCGTGTTGGCCTTGACCTGCTGGGTTTCCGCCATGCGCGTCCACGTTCCCTTCGCGTCGGCGGGATCGCGATGCCATTCGTTGCCGTCCTTGTCCTTCTGCGTGAAGACACGTTCGATATCCTTCTGCTTGGCCCATTTTTCGCCGAGGAACGCACCGCCGACACCACCTGCCACACCACCGATCGCTCCCGTCACCAGCGCACCCGGCCCGGTTTCGGAACCGGCGACCAGGCCATAGCCGGCGCCAGACAGGAAACCCACCGCGATACCGCCACCGATGCCACCGACATTGCGCCCGATGAAATGCGTTTTCGCCGATGCTGCACCCGTGGCGTTGCCCTGCGCTTCAAGCTTCAGCACCTGGTGTCCGGTGGTGACGAAATCGTAGGCAACCGCAGCGACCGCAACCGCAGTGGCACCTTTCGTCAGCATGCCGGGACGCAGGCCTTTCGAAGCGCCAGCGATTTCACCTCCGATTGCGGCTTCGCCCACGGATGCAATTGGTGCGCCCAATCCTTTGGCTACGACGAGTTGGTTGTGCAAGGCCAGATCGTTGCCGATGCTCGTGATGCGAACGGCATTCGTGTACAACGCACGATTTGGAACCAGATATTGTTCGGCGCCGCCTGACTTGGTCACCAAGCCGCCCAGTTCGGACGTGGGGGCTACCCGATTGACGAAAACCTCGGCAGAAGCTTTGGGCTGTATTTGGTAAACGTCGTAAACCTGAGCCTCACTGGTAATCGGCAACCCGAAATATTCAGACAGATTCTTCCCAGAGGCCAATGCACGATCGAACTCGGATTGCTTGGTGAAGAACGGCGAATATTGGGAAACAGACTGGCCTGCGGGAACAATCTTGACGAGTGGTTCCTTGATGGCCTCCATGCGCGGCAACTCGCTGCCAGAAGTAATCTGGCCAACCGCCCGTTTCAGAAGGTCGATTTTCGAAGCGCCTGGATCTGCTTCCACGACACTCCGCAAGTACAACTTCCCTTCGGGCGTCGTCAAATAATTTCGCGCAGCTTGTTCGCTGACTCCTTGGGTTCGGAATGTTTCGCTTCTGGCGATTTCGGCCGCATGCTGCTGTTTCAATGCAGTTGGAGTCAGGCCAGGATCGCTCATGGCGTCGACTCCTGGTTGATGGACCTCCTGATTTCATCAATGTCCGAGAAAAGCTGCTTTTCTTCCTCGGTCAGCCCACCCTCCATTTCCGAAACGAAGATTGCATACGCCTCTCCCACATCTGGGGATTTATATGGGGCATAGCGTCCATCGGAGAAGTTATATGCTCCCGGGATGTCCTGCATGCTTTCCGCGGGTTCAACAATTCTCCCGGCCTTGGCCTGTTCGATCAGGGGCAAGAGTGCATGCAGCAAACCTTGCACATCCTCGTTATCCAGATACTGGCCCAAGACCCATTCCAAGTGCTCGGCCGCAGCCTTCAGTTTTGCAACATCGATGGTCCCGGTCATGAGGGCCTCCTCCAGCTCCAATTGATAAGAATGGATGATGCGCGACTTGTCGTGTCCATCATGCTGCTTCTACTTCGCTGGCAAGTATCCAGCCATCCCTGAAAATTACTTCACCCATGAAATGGGCATCGGCATATTGGTCCAGCAAACTCGGCGGATCAGGGAAGCGCTTGCCTGCAGCAACCAGCTCGATGATCATAGTTTGGATAATTTCGATTTCAGTGATCGTGAATACTCGACACGTCCCGACCATCTGCATGCCGACGCAATTCCCGGCGCCGTAGCCGAACGAGACGATTTCGATGTTGTAGTCGTTGCCGTTGGGCAAAAAGGCTCTCTGGATCTCGCCAAAGTATTCGTTGCCTTGAAGCTCCAGAGCGAATGCCTTGCGCCCCGTCTCGTCCCAGCAGCGGAAGGTCCCGGCGAATCTCGCTCGCCCCTCGGGAAACTGCACCCAGTCGAAAGGAGAGACATTCGAATCCGATGCGTCATTACCCATGGCGATACACCTTCCTGTTTGTCTTGCCCCGCGAAATGGCCCAGCGCCTTCCGCACCAGTGGCGATATTGCTTCAACCAAGCCGACTCTAGCAAATATTTGTGACGGCCATCATGTTATCTTCTTCCAGTCCCAAAACAAAAACGCCCGGCATGCCGGGCGTTTTGCATTTCGATGACGATGCTTCGGCTTACGGACGGCGCGCAAGCTCCGCCGTGTCCTTCGCCTTCGGCAACAGATCCTGGCGCGACACCTTGAACGGGCCGATGCTGAGCAGCGGCACCGCGACGATCACCGAGGAAATCACCACGATCACCGCACCGATCATGTGCGTCTCGGCCAGGCCTTCCATGGTGCGACCGCCGTACATGTACAGCGCCATCGCCGACAGGAAGAACATCACCGCGGTGATCACCGTGCGCGACAGCGTCTGGTTGATCGAGCGGTTCAGCACTTCGTTGGCGTCGACGCGCAAGGTGCGGAAGTTTTCGCGCACGCGGTCGAACACCACGATGATGTCGTTGATCGCGAAGCCCATCACCGACAGCAGGCCGGCGAGCACGGTCAGGTCGAACTCGCGGCCGAGCAGCGACATGTAGGCGATGGTCAGGATCAGGTCGAAGAAGGCAGTCACACTGGCGACCACCGCGAACTTCCATTCGAAACGAAAGGCGATGTAGATCAGGAAGCCGACCAGCATGAAGATCGTGGCGTAGAGGCCATTCTTCGCGAGGTCCTTGCCGACCTGCGGACCGACGAATTCGCCGGGCTGCACGGTGACCGGATTGGCATCGGTATTGACCGCCTGGCGCACCTGGTCGGAAATCTTGCGCGATGCATCGTCGGCATTGTTGTGCTCGCCCTGCGGTTGCAGGCGGATGATCACGTCGTTGCCAGTGCCGGCGTTCTGCACCAGCGCGTCGTGGAAACCGGCCTTGGTGAGCTGGTCGCGGACGTGGTTGGTCTCGATCGGCTGGGCGAAATGCGCGCGGACGACAGTACCACCAGTGAATTCCAGCGCGTAGTTGAAGCCCTTGAGGCCGATCACGGCGATCGAGGCGATCAGCAACAGCAGCATCAACACCAGGATCGGCCGGCTCGGCCGCATGAAGTCGATCTTGGTGTCGTTGGGAAGGATGTGGAGCGGAAAGAGTTTCATGAAGTGATTTCCCGTGACCCGATCAGATGGCGATCGACTTGAGGTGTTTGCGACGGCCGTAGATCAGCGTGGCCAATGCGCGCGACACCGTGATCGCGGTGAACATCGAGGCGAAGATGCCGATGATCATCGTCAACGCGAAGCCCTTCAGCGGTCCGCTGCCGAAGGCGTACAACGCCACGCCGACGATCAGGCCGGTCAGGTTGGCGTCGAAGATGGTGTGGCTGGCCTTCTCGTAACCGGCGGCGATCGCGGCCTTGGGTGGCATGCCGTGTCGCAGCTCTTCGCGGATGCGTTCGTTGATCAGCACGTTGGCATCCACCGACAGGCCGACCGACAGCGCCAGTCCGGCGAAACCGGGCAGCGTCATCGTCGCGCCAAACAGCGACATCACCGCCACCACGATCAGCAGGTTGAACAGCAGCGCCACCGACGTGATGAGGCCGAACATGCGGTAGTAGATGGTGAAGAAGCCAAGGGTGAACAGGAACGAGAACACCACGGCCTTGATGCCGCGACTGACGTTCTCGGCACCGAGGCTGGGACCGATCACGTATTCCTCGACGAAGTCCATCGGCGCGGCCAGCGCACCCGACTTCAACTGGCGAACGAGGTCGGTCGCCTGCTGCTGGGTGAGACCGGTGGTGAGGAAGTTGGCGCCGAACGGTTCATTGATGTCCGGAGCGGCGATGACGCGTTCCTGCACGCGCGAACCGCGTACTTCCTTGCCATCGGCGTCCTTGGTCACGGTCGGGATGCGATCGATGTAGACCGTCGCCAGGCGCTTGTGCACGTTGTTGACGGTGTGGTCGAACATGCGCTTGCCGGCGGCCGAAGTCAGCGTCACCGTTACCGACGGCAGACCGCTCTTGGGATCCGGCGTCGCCGAAGCGTTGAGCAGTTCGTCGCCACTCACCAGCACGCGCTTGGACAACAGGATCGGTTCGCCGCTCTCGAAGTGGTAGAGCTTGGAATCCGGCGGAATGTTGCCGCTGCGCTGTGCTTCGGCGGCGGTCGGGCCGTCGCCGGTCACCGCGCGGAATTCCAGCGTTGCCGTCGCGCCGATCTGGCGCTTGGCTTCGGCGGTGTCCTGCAGGCCCGGCAGTTCGACCACGAGACGATCGTTGCCCTGGCGCTGCAACACGGGTTCAGCGACACCGAGGCCGCTGATGCGGTCGGCGATCACCGCGCGGTTCTGGTCGATGGCATCGACCGCGACCTTGGCGAAATCCTGCGCGTTCATGCGCAGCACCACCTGGTTGTTGCGCACTTCCGTCGTGTACGGATTGCTGCCACCCGCGGCATTGGCGCGCAGTCCGGCATCGATCACCTGCTTGGCCTTGTCGGCATCGGCCGGCGCCGGCAGCGTGGCCACCACGGTCTCGTCGGGCATGGCATCGACCGAACCGAATGTCACCGACTTGTCACGCAACAGCGCGCGCACCGTATCGGCGGTGCCTTCAAGTTTCTTCTGGAGCGCGGCCTTCTCGTCCACCTGCATCAGGAAGTGCACGCCGCCCTGCAAGTCGAGACCGAGCGACATCGGCTTCGCACCCATCGAGCTCAGCCACTTCGGCACGGTCGGCAGCAGGTTGAGCGCGGTGGTTTCGCCCTCGGCCAGCACCGGCTTGATCGCGTCGCTGGCCTTGGTCTGGTCGTTCTGGCTCTTCAGCCGGATCAGCAGGCGGCCCTTGGCGTCGGTCTCTTCCGCCTTCGGGGTGATCTGCGCCGAAGCCAGCGCGGCATTCACCTTGCCCTTGAGCGTGGCATCGACCACCGCACCATTGGCGGCAGTGACCTGCACCGATGGATCCTGCGGATAGAGGTTGGGCATCGCGTAGATCGTGCAGAAAGCCAGCACGAAGACGATGACGAGATATTTCCAGCGGGCGAACTCAAGCATGGTCGGCACCTGCGCCCGCGTTCACGGGCGCATCGAAGGTCAGTCGGAGGGTCAGGCGTTCTTCAGCGTGCCTTTCGGCAACACATTGGCGATGGCGCCGCGCTGGATGCGCATGCGCACGTTGTCGGCCACTTCGACGGTCACGAAGTTCTCGCCGATCTCGGTGACGACGCCGGCGATGCCGCTGTTGGTCAGCACTTCGTCGCCCTTGGACAGCTTGTCCATCAGCGCCTTGTGTTCCTTGGCGCGCTTGGACTGCGGGCGGATCACCATGAAGTACATCAGCAGGATGAACACCGGCACCATGACGAGCATGGACAGGCCACCACCCGGCGGCGGCGCGGCTTGGGCGGTCTGGGCCGCGGCGGGCGCGATCAGGAAGTCGAGCGGGGACATCGGCAATCTCACGAAAACGTAACGGGAGATTATGCCATGCGGGCCCGAGGCCCGGCTTTCAAGCCTCGGCGGCGGGATTTCCCGCCCGGGCAGCGTAGAAAGCCTGACGGAAGTCACTGAAACGCCCCGCAGCGATGGCATCACGCATCTGCGCCATCAGTCGCTGGTAGTAGCGCAGGTTGTGGAGCGTGCCCAGCATCGGCGCCAGCATTTCGTTGCAGCGGTCGAGGTGGCGCAGATAGGCGCGGCTGTAGCCACCGGCGCAGGCCTCGCAATCGCAGCCCTCCTCGATCGGTCGCAGGTCGCGCTCGTATCTGGAATTGCGGATACGGATGGTGCCGGTCGCGGTGAAGAAGTGGCCGTTGCGGGCATTGCGGGTCGGCATCACGCAATCGAACATGTCGATGCCGCGCGCCACGCCTTCAACCAGGTCCTCGGGGCGACCGACGCCCATCAGGTAGTGCGGGCGATCCACCGGCAGCTGCGGCACCGTGTGTTCGAGCATGGCGTTGCGCTCGTCTTCGGTTTCACCGACGGCAAGACCACCGACCGCGTAGCCATCGAAGCCGATTTCCTTCAGCCCTTCCGCCGAACGCGTACGCAAGTCGCGATGCACGCCGCCCTGGACGATGCCAAACAGCGCGGCGTCGTTGCCTTCGTGGGCACGCTTCGAACGCGCCGCCCAGCGCAATGACAACTCCATCGAACGTTCGACGATGCGCGGATCGACCGGCTTGCCATCGACATGCACCGGCGGGCATTCGTCGAAGATCATCACGATGTCGGAATCCAGCACCTTCTGGATATGCATCGATTCCTCGGGACCGAGGAAGACCTTGCTGCCATCGGTCGGCGCTGCGAAGGTCACGCCTTCTTCGGTGATCTTGCGACGATGCGCCAGCGAGAACACCTGGAAACCACCGGAGTCGGTGAGGATCGGGCCATTCCAGCGAGTGAAGCCGTGCAGGCCGCCGTGCGCACCGATGACATCGAGGCCGGGACGCAAATAGAGATGGAAGGTGTTGCCGAGGATGATCTCCGCGCCGAGGTCGCGCACCTGCTGCGGCAGCACGCCCTTGACCGAGCCATAGGTGCCGACCGGCATGAAGGCCGGCGTTTCCACCGTTCCGCGCGGGAAGGCCAGGCGGCCGCGGCGGGCGGCGCCATCGGTGGCGAGGAGTTCGAAATTCATCCGGGACATCCTGTCTATTATGGGTGATGCCACCAATCAGGGCCCACTCCATGCGCAATTCCGTGATCGTCGCCATTGGCCTGTTGCTCTCGAATCCGCTGCTGGCGGCGCCAGCCGATGAGCCGCAATGGCCCCATGAAGTCGAATGCAGGAAGTGGGCCAATGTGCCGATCCCGGCCCGGGACGCCGGCAATGCTCCGCAACAATGCGACGCGCAGGCGCTGTACGACCGGCGCGACTTCGCCGCCGCGCGCCAGTGTGCCTATCGCGAACACGACAAAGGCGTGCTGATGATGCTCTACGCCAACGGCGAAGGCGTGGTACGCAATATCCCGCTCGCCAAACGCTTCGCCTGCGAATTCGAAAGCGCTCCCGCGGAAGTCAGCGGCCGCCTGGAGCACCTCGACGCGATCGCCAGCGGCAAGGATCGCAAGCCGATGGACATCTGCGACGACATCACCAGCGGCATGATGATAGGCTACTGCGCAACGCGCGAAGGCGACGCCATGCGAGCGCAACGCGAAACGCGCTGGACGTCATTGCAGTCTTCATGGTCGCCAGCGCAACGCGGTGCATTGGCGGAAATGCGCAAGGCCGCGAAAACATATTTCGACAGCGTGTCGCGCGAGGAAACCGACATGAGCGGCACCGCGCGCGGCATGATGGCCGAGAACGCCTACGATGCGCTAGACAAGGCACTGCTGGCGGATGTCGAACACTTCGAGCACGGCAAATTCCCGAACGCGCGTGCGCAGGATTTCGCCGTCGCCGACCGCACCTTGAATATCACCTACAAGAAAGTGCTGGCACGCCTGGCGAAAAGCGATGGCCCTTACGGTACGGTGACCGCGGATGGCGTCCGCACCACCCAGCGCCTGTGGCTGGGCTATCGCGATGCCTGGGTACGATTCGCGGCCGCGCGCTATCCCGCTGTTCCCGCCGATGCCTGGCGCGCATGGCTGACCCGCGATCGCAACGGCGCCCTGCTCGACATCATTTCCGACTGACGTCGTCCTGCGGCCACAACAACATCGCGTCACCGTAGCTGAAGAAACGATAGCGTTCGCGCACCGCGTGTTCGTAAGCAGCAAGGATGCGTTCGCGCCCGGCGAAGGCGCTGACCAGCATCAGCAGCGTGCTTTCGGGCAGGTGGAAATTGGTGACCAGGCCATCGACGCTGCGCACCGGAATACCGGGATGGATGAAGATGTCGGTCTCGCCCGAGAAAGGTTGCAAGTCGTCAGGCGTCAGCGCGCGGCTTTTGATCCATGCACTTTCCAGCGCGCGCAGCACCGTGGTTCCGACCGCGATCACGCGACCACCGGCGGCACGCGTTGCCTTCACTTTGTCGACCAGCGCCTGCGGCACGTCGATCCATTCCGAGTGCATGCGATGGTCGTCGAGATTGTCGACACGCACCGGCTGGAAGGTGCCGGCACCGACGTGCAGGGTGACGCGCGCGTCGTCGACGCCGCGATCGCGTAGCGCCTGCAGCAGGGCTTCGTCGAAGTGCAGACCTGCGGTCGGCGCCGCAACCGCGCCCGCGCGTTCGGCGAACACCGTCTGGTAACGCTCGGCGTCGGCGGCATCGGGGGTGCGTTCGATATAGGGCGGCAGCGGCAGCTGGCCGACGCGTTGCAGCCAGTCGGTGAGTTCGCCTTCGACATGGAAACGCAGGGTGAAGAATCCACGATCGTCGCGCGCGATTACTTCGGCATTGCCACCACCATCGAGTTCGATCAGCGATCCCGGCTTCGGTGTCTTGCTGGCGCCAACCTGCGCCTTGACCACGTCGTCGCCTAGCAGTCGTTCGATCAGGATCTCGACGCGGCCGCCGGTGGCCTTGTGGCCGAACAGTCGCGCCGGGATCACCCGGGTATCGTTGAAGACCAGCAGGTCGCCGGCACGCAGCAATTCCGGCAGATCGCGGATGCCGCGATCGGCAAACGCCGCGTCACCGGGCGGCACGACCAACAGGCGACTGGCGGAACGTTCGGCCAGCGGTTGCTGGGCGATCAGTTCGGGCGGCAGGTCGAAGCGGAAATCGGAAGTTTTCACTCGCCTATTTTAGCGGTGGCGCAACAGCTCGCACGCGCTGGCTTGGTTTCATCGCGGAAAGCATCGCCCGGCTGTGCGCCTATCGCGGTTGTCTGCAGCCGCCGACACGCCGTGAATCCATCCATGGAGGCTCGACTCGGCATCCATGCCTCGTATGGTCGGCGCTACAGACGAACCGCATAGGCGCCGCCGGCGGCGGGTTTTTCGCTCTTTCTCTTGAAAGCAACAACACGCGCGCGGCGGCGGGTGCGCCAGTCCGGGGCGCGGGCGTTGCGCCGCATGGATGCGGCGCACGAGCCTACATGGACGTACTTGCGGCGTCCCGCGCACCGGAGCTGGCCGCCCGCCAAGCCAGCGCGTGCGATGCTGTTGCTGTGCTCTACCGCTCGAACTTGGTCGAAAGAATGATCGACGACGTCGTGCGCTCAACACCATCGATCGCACCGATGCGATCGGTCAGCACGTCCATCTCGCCCACTGTCGCCGTCGTCGCCTGCGCGATCAGGTCGTAGCCGCCGCTGATCGAATACAACACGCGCACCTCATGCATTGCCTGTAACGCCTTCACCACTACCGCCATCTGCTTGGGGCGCACCGTGATCATGATGTGAGCGCGAATGCGGCTGCGTTCGTACGCGTCGTCCACCCGCAGCGTGTAACCGCCGATCACCCCCGACTGCTCCAGCCGCGCGATGCGGTTCTGCACCGTGGTCCGTGACAGCCCCAGCCGGCGGGCGATCTCGGCAGTGGAGGCACGCGCGTTCTCGCGGAGAACGGACAGCAAGAGCTCGTCGGCGGCAGAAATGGACATATCGTCGAATCAATTCATCATTTCGACCAGAATACTACGTCATTTGGTCGAAATGCACCTGTCGATCGGCGTGATTCCCGCGATAATGGGAGATTGCCGCGTATCCAGCCACGGATGCGGGCGCCAGACCGGGAGACCACGACCATGAGCCTGATCGATACCCTCGCCCTGCTTCGTTCGCACGGCGGCCAGCGCACCACCGGCCTCGACGACGCCACCATCCGCGACTTCGCCACGCGCCATCCCGAACTCGGCGAAGCGATCGCCGCCGCCGTATCGGCCTATCTCGAGATCAAGGCCGATTTCCCCGAATTGCTCGACCTCGACGAGAACGCGCAGATCGCGCGCGTGCAGACCGGCTTCCTCAACTTCTACGCTGCCGATGCGGTGAATCCGTATGTCGCGCTGGTCGCGCGTGGCCCGTGGATCGTCACCCTCAAGGGTGCGGTGCTGAACGACAGCGGTGGCTACGGCATGCTCGGCCTCGGCCACGCGCCGCAGGACGTACTCGCCGCAATGGCCAAGCCGCAGGCGCTGGCCAACATCATGACGCCGAACGTTGCCCAGCTGCGTTTCGACATCGCGATGCGCAAGGAAATCGGGCAAACGCGCGGCGGCTGCCCCTACGACAAGTTCATGTGCCTCAACTCCGGTTCGGAATCGGTGTCGCTGGCGTCGCGCATCGTCGACGCCAACGCCAAGACCATGACCGATCCGGGCGCGCGCCACGCCGGCAAGGAAATCCGCCGCGTCGTCGTCAAGGGCAGCTTCCACGGCCGCACCGACAAGCCGGCGCTGTATTCCGATTCGTCGCGCAAGACCTATGTGCAATACCTCGCCAGCTATCGCGGCGAACACAGCGTCATCACCATCGAACCGTATGACGTCACCGCGCTGAAGCAGGCCTTTGCCGATGCAGAGAAGAACGGCTGGTTCATCGAAGCCGTCTATCTGGAACCGGTGATGGGCGAAGGCGATCCTGGCCGTTCGCTGCCGCGCGCGTTCTACGACGCCGTGCGCGCGATGACCCGCGACCATGGCAGCCTGATGCTGATCGATTCGATCCAGGCCGGCCTGCGTGCAACCGGTTATCTCTCGATCGTCGACTACCCCGGCTTCGAAGACGCCGACGCGCCGGACATGGAAACCTATTCCAAGGCGCTCAACGCCGGCCAGTTCCCGCTGTCGGTGCTCGCCGCCGGCGAACGCGCCACCAACGCCTACAAGCGCGGCCTCTATGGCAACACGATGACCGCGAATCCGCGCGCGCTCGATGTCGCCTGCGTGGTGCTGAACAGCTTGACGAAGGAACTGCGCGCCAACATCCGCGAACGCGGCAAGCAGGCGCTGGCCAAGCTCGAAGCGGTCAAGGCTGAAACCGGGTTGATCACCAAGGTCCAGGGCACCGGCCTGCTGTTCTCCTGCGAACTCGCGCCGGGCTTCAAGGGCTATGGCACAGGCTCCACCGAGGAATGGCTGCGCGAACGCGGCATCGGCGTGATCCACGGCGGCGCCAACTCGCTGCGCTTCACCCCGCGCTTCGCGATGCAGGAAGACGAACTCGATCTCATCGTCGCGATGGTCAAGCGTTCGTTGCTGGAAGGGCCTCGCGAGGCGCAGGAAAAAGCGGCCTGATTCGTTGCCGCAATTGTCACGAGAAGCCGGCGCAAGCCGGCTTTTTCGTTTTCATGCAGACTGGTCGTGTCGAAACCACGGTCGAACATCATGAAAGTCGTCGAAGTCCGCCACCCGCTGGTGCAACACAAGATCGGCCTGCTGCGCGATGCCGGACTCAGCACCAAGGGCTTCCGTGAACTGGTGACCGAACTCGGCACCCTGCTCGCCTACGAGGCGACGGCCGACCTCGAAACCGAACCGTCAACGCAACCCGGCTGGGCCGGTGAAGTGCAGGTGCGGCGCATCGCCGGCGCCAAGATCACCCTGGTGCCGATCCTGCGCGCGGGCCTCGGCATGCTGCCGGGCGTACTGGCACTGATTCCCGCCGCGAAGGTCAGCGTGGTCGGCCTGCAACGCGACGAGGAAACCCTGCAACCCGTGCCCTATTTCGAACGCCTGACCGGCCGCCTCGACGAACGCGATGCGCTGATCCTCGATCCGATGCTGGCTACTGGCGGAACATTGATCGCCACCATCGACATGCTCAAGCGCGCCGGTGCGAAACGCATCAAGGGCATCTTCCTGGTCGCCGCGCCCGAAGGACTGAAAGCGCTGGAAGCCGCGCATCCTGACATGCAGGTCTACACCGCGGCGATCGACGAGCGCCTCAACGAACACGGTTACATCCTGCCCGGCCTCGGCGACGCCGGCGACCGCATCTTCGGCACCCGCGTCGGTTGATGCCTGCTACGCGGCCAGTGGCCGCGCCTGCAGTTCCGCGACTTCATGCGCGGTACCGAAACGACCCTTGGCGTCGCGACTGATCTGCGCCAGCGCGCATTCGGGATCGTGGGTGAAATAGAGATGGACGTTGCGCGCGAACAGATCGGTGAGCAATTCCTGTTTTTCGTCGATCAGCACTTCGGCGCAGCGGTCATAACCCATGGTGATCGGCACGTGCACCCATGGCCGTCCGGGAATGAGATCGGCACAGAACAGCAATCCACCATGTGACTCGTTGCCAACGCGTTCCGGCCCGAGAATTTCCGCCAGCATCAATCCCGGCGTGTGGCCCTGGCTGTAGTGGAAACGCACGGTATCGCC
This sequence comes from Pseudomonadota bacterium, assembly GCA_018242405.1. Taxonomy (GTDB): domain Bacteria; phylum Pseudomonadota; class Gammaproteobacteria; order Xanthomonadales; family Xanthomonadaceae; genus Solilutibacter. The sequence goes on from JAFEBZ010000210.1 coordinate 25,252, forward strand.
GAGTGCGCGCGAATGCAGGCCATCGACGATTTCGAGGCGTCCGCTCGCCTCCAGTAATCCCGGCAATTCCGCGATGAAGCTGGCGCGATCGCGGGGATGCGGTGTTTTCGCGCGCTCCCAGCAGCCGCGACTGACGAGATAGGTCGCATTCGGGAACAGCAACGAAGGAGATGCCCCCTCCTTCCATTCCGACAGCAGTCCACCCGCATGATCGAAGTGCAGATGCGACAGCACCACCACGTCGATGTCTTCATGGCTGAAGCCGGCCTGCTTCAGTGAGTCCAGCAGGATGTGGCGATCTTCCTGGATACCGTAGCGTTCGCGCAGTTTCGGTTCGAAGAACGCACCGATCCCGGTTTCGAACAATACAGTCTTGCCGTTGAGCGGTGACGCCAGCAGCGCGCGGCACGCCAGCGGAATGCGATTGAGTTCGTCGGGCGCGATCCATTGCTGCCACATCGCGCGTGGCGCGTTGCCGAACATCGCGCCGCCATCGAGTTTCTGCGAATTGCCGAGGATCGACCACAGTTTCATGCGAGCAGCCTACTCCCTAGTGCGTTTTGGCTTTGTCGAGGCGTACTTCGGCCTTGCCGACCGGATTGCGCGGATCGCTGCCGCCATCCATGGTGTCGGTCTTCTTGTTCCATTCGACGGTCTGCATGTTGCCCCAGGCATCGCTGGAACGCTGACCCTTCACTTCACCCGGCACGATCACCGTGTGACCCATCGCGCGCAGCTTCTGCACGATCTCGGCCGACAGCGAACCCTTCTCGGTTTCGATCACGTCGGGCATCCACTGGTGGTGATAGCGCGGCAACGCGGCGACCTGTTGCGCATCGAGGCCATCGTCATAGCCGAGGATGCCGAGCAACACCATGGTGATGATGCGGCTGCCGCCCGGCGTGCCCAACACCGCGACGCGATCCTTCGACTCCATGAAGGTCGGCGTCATCGAACTCAGCATGCGCTTGCCCGGCTTGGGCGCGTTGGCCTCGTAACCCATCACGCCGAAGGCATTGGGCGTGCCCGGCTTCAACGCGAAATCATCCATCTCGTCGTTGAGCAGGAAACCTGCACCGACCGGAATCAGGCCGGAACCGTACAGCAGGTTCACCGTCTGTGTGGTGGCGACGCGATTGCCCTGGTCGTCGATAATCGAGAAATGCGTGGTCTCGTCGTGCTCGCGCAGCGGCGTTGGCGAATTCGGGAACAGGTCGCTCGGCGTCGCCTTGTCGGGATTGATCGTGGTGCGCAGGCCCGCCGCGTAATCGGGATCGAGCAACGTCTTCTGCGGCACATGGGTGAAGTCAGGATCGCCGAGATAGAAAGTGCGGTCGTGATATGCGCGACGCATCGCCTCGACCACCATGTGGACGCGCTTGGCTTCATCCATCTTGCGCAGGTCGTAGGGCTGCAGGATCTGCAGGATTTCCGCAACGACAATGCCGCCCGACGATGGCGGCGGCGCCGTGGTGATCTTCCAGCCATGCCAATCGAGCTTGATCGGTTCGCGTTCCTTGATGCGATAGGCGGCGAGTTCCTGCGCAGTCCAGTGACCGCCGTTGTCGTCGATCGCCTTGAGGATCTTCTGCGCGACATCGCCCTTGTAGAAACCGTCGAAACCCTTGTCACCCAGCAGTTGCAGCGTGCGCGCGAGATCGGGCTGCTTCAGCAACTCCCCTTCCTTCAGCGGCACGCCATTCGGTTCGAAGGTCGCGCGGGTGCCGGGATAGCGCGTCATCACGTCACGACGTTCGCCATAGGCACGCACCAGCCGCCGATACATCGGGAAACCTTCGCGGGCAAGACGGATCGCCGGCTGCAACGACACCTTCAGCGGCAGCCGCCCGTATTTCTGCGAGATGTGGACCAGCGCCGCGGGCAAACCGGGAATACCGGCCGACCACGGGCCGTTCTGCGATTTCTCGGGATCGAGGTTGCCCTTCGCATCGAGGAATTTGTCGGGCGTCGCCGATGCCGGCGACATCTCGCGCGCATCGACGAAGACATCCTTGCCGCTCTTCGCATCGTGCAGCAGGAACATGCCGCCGCCACCAAGACCGGAACTCACTGGCTCGACCACGCTCAACGCCGCCGACACCGCCACCGCCGCGTCGAAGGCGTTGCCGCCCTTGGCGATGATCTCGAAACCGGCATCGGTCGCGAGCTTGTGTGCCGACGCGATCGCCGTGCCTGGCGGGTGCGCATGGGTCGTTTTCGTCGCGGTGCGCGCCGAAGCAGCATCGACACATCCAAACGACAGCAACAAACCGGTGAATACCAGCGCGCGCCAGGACATTTTCATGCGGCCTTCTCCTGCAGGCCCGCCAGCTTGGCGAGCAATTGATCGTTGGATTCCACGTGCTCGGGGTCGTTCTCGATGCATTCCACCGGACACACCACCACGCATTGCGGCTCGTCGAAATGACCGACGCACTCGGTGCAAAGATCGGCGTGGATGATGTAGATCTCCGCGCCCTGGGTGATCGCCTGGTTCGGGCACGCCGGCTCGCAGACGTCGCAGTTGATGCAGGTGTCGAGGATCTTCAGCGCCATCTCAGGCCTTCACGCCACCATTGCGATCGCGGAACGCTTCCTGCAATGCCGCGTCCACCACCGGCGGCACGAACTTGCGAACGTCGCCGCCAAGGCGCGAGATCTCGCGTACCAGCGTCGAGGAAATGAAACTGTATTTCTCGGCCGGCGTCAGGAACAGGGTCTCGACGCCGGGAATCAGATGGCGATTCATGCTCGCCAACTGGAATTCGTATTCGAAATCGGAGACCGCGCGCAATCCGCGCAGCAGCACGCCGGCGCCGACCTCGTCGACGAAATGCGCCAGCAGCGTGTCGAAACCACGCACCTCGACATTGGCGAGATCCTTCAGGCTCGCGCGCGCCAGCTCGATGCGCTGTTCGTGCGCCAGTCCCGGCCCCTTGCCAGGACTCACCGCCACGCCGACCACCAGCCGCTCGAACAGCGGCGCGGCGCGATGCACCAGGTCGACGTGACCATTGGTGATGGGGTCGAAAGTGCCGGGGTAGATCGCGATGCGTGGATTCGGGCTGGCCATGCCGGGACCGGAGGCTTCGGGAGCGTGCCTGTATGGGCGTTCAGTGTATCAGCGAGGCATGAAAATCACGCCGGGATGTGGCGATACAACCGGTAATCGACCTCGCGGGTCCCGCCTTCACGATGCAGCGCCCAGCCTGACCCGGGATCGGCGTGCACCCCACGCGCGGACTCCACGTACAGCCATGCGTCCGCAGCGACATGCGGCACCAGTCCGGCCATCACCCGCGCCCACAAGTCATCGGCGAAGGGCGGATCGACGAAGACGATGTCGAACGGTCCTGCTGTCGCCCCGGCCAGCCACGCCAGTGCATCGGCCTGGACCAGGTGCGCGGCGTCACCAGCCTTCAGCCGATCGATGCTCGCGCGCAATCCCGTGCAGGCGTTGCGATCGCGCTCCACCAGCGTCGCCGCTGCCGCACCGCGCGACAGGGCTTCCAACCCCAGCGCACCCGTCCCGGCAAACAGATCGAGCACGCGCGCACCGGGCAACACCGGTTGCAGCCAGTTGAACAGCGTTTCGCGCACGCGATCGGAGCTCGGACGCAGGCCGGCGACGTCCGGGACCGGCAATTTGGTGCCGCGCCAGCGTCCGCCAACGATGCGCACCGTGCCTGCCGAACGATTTGAGCCGGGTGATACCATGCCCGCCATTGTCCGTCATCGCATCCGGAATGGTCAGCTGGTTCCGCCGCAACAAGCCTGAAGCCGCCGCACCGGCGCCTTCCGATCCCTCGCAGCAGCTCGCCACGCCGCCTTCCGCCGCGCCGTCGGGCGTGCCTGCGACCGCAGTTGGCGATGACGAATTTGCCAACGCCGCTCCGGCCGCCGCACCCGGCAAGCCCGGCTGGCGCCAGCGCCTGTCCGGCAGCGGCATCGCCCGCAGTCTGGGGGGCCTGTTCCGGCGCAATCCTGCACTCGATAACGCCCTGCTCGACGAGATCGAAACCGCATTGATCACCGCCGACGTCGGTGTCGCCGCGACAACGGCATTGGTCGATGATCTCCGCGCGCGCATGGGCAAGCGCGAGTTCGCCGATTCTGCAGCGCTGTTCAAGGCGTTGCGCGCCGAACTGGTCGCGATCCTTGCACCCGTTTCCAAACCGCTGTTGATCGATGGCAGCGCGCGTCCGTTCGTGATCGTGACCGTCGGCGTCAACGGCGCCGGCAAGACCACCACCATCGGCAAGCTCGCGCGCAAGTTCCGCGACGAACGACGCAGCCTGATGCTCGCCGCCGGCGACACTTTCCGCGCTGCCGCCGTCGCGCAGCTGCAGGCATGGGGCGAACGCAACGACGTGCAGGTGATCGCACAGGGGCAAAACGCCGATGCCGCCGCCGTCGCCTACGATGCCTACCAGGCCGCGCAGGCGCGTGGTGTCGAAGTGCTCATCGCCGACACCGCCGGCCGCCTGCACACGCAGGGCGGACTGATGGAAGAACTCGCCAAGATCGTCCGCGTGCTCGGCAAGCAATCAAACGCGGTGCCGCACGAAATCCTGATGGTGATCGACGGCACCACCGGCCAGAACGCGATCGCGCAAGTGCGTGCATTCAGCGCGAAAGTGCCGGTATCCGGCCTCGTCGTCACCAAGCTCGATGGCACCGCCAAGGGCGGCGTGGTGTTCGCGCTCGCACGCGAATTCGGCATCCCGATCCGCTACGCCGGCATCGGCGAACGTCCCGAAGACCTGCGCGTGTTCGACGCTGAAACCTTCGTCGACGCCCTGCTGCCCGACACGCTTGCTTGAGCGACCGTTTCGCCACGCAACTGCTGAAGTGGTTTGATGCGCACGGACGCCACGGCCTGCCGTGGCAACATCCGCGCACGCCGTATCGCGTGTGGCTGTCGGAGATCATGCTGCAACAGACGCAAGTGAGCGTCGTCACCGGCTATTTCCAGCGCTTCGTCGGCGCCCTGCCCGACTTGCCATCACTCGCCGCTGCGCCGCGCGACCAGGTGCTGGCGCTGTGGTCGGGACTCGGCTACTACGCCCGCGCTCGCAACCTCCACGCGACCGCACAACGTTGCGTCGAATTGCATGGCGGTGATCTCCCGCGCGACTTCGATGCATTGCTGGCATTGCCGGGCATCGGCCGCAGCACCACCGGGGCGATCCTCGCGCAGGCCTGGGGCGATCGCTTCGCCATCCTCGATGGCAACGTCAAGCGACTGCTCGCCCGTTACCACGGCATCGAAGGCTGGCCGGGAACGCCTGCGATCGAAAAACGGATGTGGGAGCTCGCGATCGCGCATCTCCCCGATACGCGACTGGCCGATCACACCCAGGCACAGATGGATCTCGGCGCGACGCTGTGCACGCGCGCGAATCCCGATTGCACGCGGTGTCCGTTGCACGGGGATTGCGTCGCCTTCACAACCGGTCGCACGTCATCGTTGCCGACACCACGCCCGAACAAGGCCAAGCCCACACGCGAAACGCATGTGGTCTGGCTGCAAGATCGCGAGGGCCGCGTATTGATGCAACGTCGTCCCGCGACTGGCGTGTGGGCATCGCTATGGTCGTTGCCGCAATTCGACACGACAGCAGATCGCGACGCATGGGCGGCAACCCAGGGGCGCATTGCAGCCTCGACCGAACTTGAGTCGATCGAACACGTCTTCACCCATTTCCGATTGCAATTGCATCCGTTGCGCGCGCGACTCGCCACGGCGAAATCGCACATCGGCGACAATGACGACTTGCGCTGGGTATCCCGCGACGATCTCGCAACACTCGGCATCCCCGCGCCGATCCGCCGCCTGCTGGAGTCCATGCCATGAGCCGCACCATCCATTGCGAATACAGCCACCAGGAAGCCGAAGGCCTCGACTTCGTGCCGTGGCCCGGCGAACTTGGCCAGCGCGTGTTTAACCACATTGGCAAGGCGGGATGGGCGGCATGGCTGGCGCACCAGACCATGCTGATCAACGAACTGCGACTGTCACCGCGCAACCCCGCCGATCGCGCGCGACTGGAAACCGAGATGGAGAAATTCCTGTTCGCTGGCAACGCCGAAAAACCCGCCGGTTACGTTCCGGAAGGTTGATCGACGCACCCGGACGGCATCAACTCAATCGACGGCTCGTGCCGGGCGCGCTTCCGCATGCATTGCCTTCAGTTTTGCCGTGTCCAGTGGCTGGATCTGCTTGATGCTGCATGATGGTCCGTGCGAGGCATAAACGTGGTCGAAGTTGGTATTGATCCGACCCATGTTCGAGC
>JAFEBZ010000211.1 GCA_018242405.1 Pseudomonadota bacterium
ACATGGACGTATTCACGGCGTGTCGGCGGCTGCAGACAACCGCGATAGGCGCTCAGCCGGGCGATGCTTTTGCCTCGCCCGGCGATGAGGCGGCTTACGCGCCGATCAACTGCTCCGCCGGCACGTACGGCAGGTCGAGCGCCTGGGCCACCGGTTCGCAGGTGACCTTGCCTTCGCACACGTTCAGGCCGTTGCGCAGGTGCACGTCCTGCACCAGCGCCTTCTTCCAGCCGTTGTTGGCCAGCGCCAGCGTGAACGGCAGGGTGACGCTGTTGAGCGCGAAGGTCGAGGTGCGCGCGACCGCGCCCGGCATGTTCGCCACGCAGTAGTGCACGACTCCGTCGACGACATAGGTCGGTTCGGCGTGGGTGGTGGCGTGCGAGGTTTCCACGCAGCCGCCCTGATCGATGGCGACGTCGACGATCACCGCGCCCGGCTTCATCGTCTTGACCATTTCCTTGGTCACCAGCTTCGGCGCGGCAGCGCCCGGCACCAGCACGGTGCCGATCAGCAGGTCGGCGCGACGCACCAGCTCCTCGATCGCGGCGCGGGTCGAGAACACGGTGGAGATCGAGGTGCCGAATTGCGCGGCGAGGCGCTTGAGCGCATCGGCGGAACGGTCGACCACGGTCACCTTGGCGCCCATGCCGACGGCGATCGTCGCGGCATGCGTGCCCGACACGCCGCCGCCGAGGATCACCACTTCCGCAGCCGGCACGCCCGGCACGCCGCCAAGCAGCACGCCGCGACCGCCCTGGGCCTTCTCGAGCGAATGCGCACCGACCTGCGGGGCAAGACGACCGGCCACTTCCGACATCGGCGTCAGGAGCGGCAGCGAACCGTTGTTGGCGGTGACGGTTTCATAGGCGATGCAGATCGCGCCGGAATCGATCAGGTCCTTGGTCTGCGCCGGATCGGGGGCGAGGTGCAGGTAGGTGAAGAGGATCTGGCCCGGGCGCAGCTTCTTGCGCTCCACTGCCTGCGGTTCCTTCACCTTCACCACCATGTCGGCGTTGGCGAAGATTTCGTCAGCGGTTTCGACGATCTTGCCGCCGGCGGCGACGTAGTCGGCATCGGTCAGGCCGGCGCCGAGGCCCGCGCCTTTCTCCACCAGAACTTCATGGCCGTGGTGCACCAGCTCGTGCACGGAGGACGGGATGAGGCCGACGCGATATTCGTGGACTTTGATTTCCTTGGGGACGCCGATACGCATGACTGATAGCTCCGTGAGTGGGTGTCGGCGCGCCGACGAGTGAGGTGAGGCAGTATGAGCGCGTGATTGCGCACTTTGGCGCGAAAATTGTTGCTTGGGCGCCGAGTTTGTCGCAGTGTTGATCATCAATCCCGGAATTGGTCGCACGAGATGCGAATAATCGAACCCGCCATCGACGACCGCGACCGCGCCATCCTCCGCCTGCTTCAGGAAGACGGGCGGCTGACCAACCTCGAGCTGGCCCAGAAGATCAACCTGTCGCCATCGGCCTGCCTGCGCCGGGTCAAGCTGCTGGAGGAGTCGGGCCTGATCGCGCGCTATGTCATGTTGCTGGACGAGAAGGCGGCGGGCCTGCCCGGCACGGCTTTCGTGCTGGTCACGCTGGACCAGCAGGGGCGCGCCGCGCTGGACGCCTTCGAGGCGGCGATCCACCGCCACCCCGAGGTCACCGAATGCTGCCTGCTCGCCGGTACCGCCGATTACATGGTGCGGGCGGCGTATGCGGATTCGGCCGATTTCGAGCGCATCCACACCGAGATCCTGACCCAGCTGCCCGGCGTGGTGCGCGTGCAATCGACGCTGACGCTGCGCACGGTGAAGAAGACGACGGCATTGCCGCTGTAGGTGTCGTGCAACGGTTGGGTTGGGGCCTGTTAACGCCGGTGGGCTAGACTCGGGCCATGCCTCGATTTGCACCTGCCTCCATCTCGATCGCCGCAGCCCTCGCACTTGCCGGCTGCTCCCTCGCCCCGATGACGCCGGAAGCACAACGCGTCCAGGTTGTCGCCACGCCGCCCAGCGGCTGCACGCCGGCCGGCCGCATCGAGGTCTCGGCGACCAGCGGGTTCTCCGTGGTCAAGCGCAACCAGCTCCGGGTGAAGGACGAACTGGAGACCCTGGCCCGCCAGGAGGCCGCCAAGATCGCCGCCAATACCGTCAGCCCGCGGGAAGCGCCGAGCGCAGACGGCCACCAGAGTTTCGAGGCCTGGCGCTGCGCCCGCTGAAACGCGGGCGCTGAACAGCGGGGGCCATTCGCCCGGAAAGGCCGGAAAACGCGGTATTCTATTCGGCTTGGTCCTGTTCAGGTTCCGCCCCCATGCTGTTCAAGAATGTCGCCATCGCTGGCCTCGCCCATATCGATGCGCCGCACACACTGACGTCCGATGAAATCAATGCCCGCCTCCAGCCGACGCTGGAGCGCCTGGGCATCAAGACGGACGTCCTCAACGACATCGCCGGCGTGCATTCGCGCCGCCTGTGGGACGCCGACATGCAGGCCTCCGACGCAGCGACGCTGGCCGCGCGCAAGGCGCTGGAAGACGCCGGCATCACCGCCGACAAGGTCGGCCTGCTGGTCAACACCTCGGTCAGCCGCGATTACCTGGAACCGTCGACCGCCAGCATCGTCTGCGGCAACCTCGGCGTGTCCGAGAACTGCCAGACCTTCGACGTCGCCAACGCCTGCCTCGCCTTCATCAACGGCATGGACATCGCCGCGCGCATGATCGAGCGCGACGAGATCGACTACGCGCTGGTGGTGGATGGCGAAACCGCCAACCTCGTCTACGAAAAGACCATCGAGCGCATGAACGCGCCCGGCATCACCCAGGAACAGTTCAAGGACGAACTCGCCGCGCTCACGCTCGGTTGCGGCGCGGTGGCGATGGTGATGGCGCGCAGCGCGCTGGCGCCCGACGCGCCGCGCTACAAGGGTGGCGTGACCCGTTCGGCGACCGAGTGGAACAAGCTGTGCCGCGGCAACCTCGACCGCATGGTCACCGACACCCGCATGCTGCTGATCGAAGGCATGAAGCTGGCGAACAAGACCTTCAGTGCGGCCAAGATCGCGCTGGGCTGGGCCGTGGAAGAACTCGACCAGTTCGTGATCCACCAGGTCAGCCGTCCGCACACCCAGGCCTTCATCAAGGCCTTCGGCATCGACCCGAAGAAGGTCATGACCATCTTCAACGACCACGGCAACATCGGTCCGGCCTCGGTGCCGATCGTGCTGAGCAAGCTCAAGGAACTCGGCCGACTGAAGAAGGGCGATCGCATCGCGCTGCTCGGCATCGGTTCGGGCCTGAACTGCACCATGGCCGAGGTGGAGTGGTAATGAGCGATTCTGCGTTGCCGCCGTGCCCGCAATGCGCTTCGGCGTACGCCTACGCCGATGGCGCGCAACTGATCTGCCCCGAATGCGGCCACGAGTGGACGCCGGGCGAAGCCGCTGCCGATGACACGCTTGAAGTGCGCGATGCGGTCGGCAACCTGCTGGCCGATGGGGACAGCGTCACCGTGGTCAAGGATCTGAAGGTCAAAGGCGCATCAAACGCGCTCAAGGTTGGCACGCGGATCAAGAGCATTCGCCTGGTCGATGGCGCCGACGGCCACAACATCGACTGCAAGATCGACGGCTTCGGCGCGATGCGCCTGAAGTCGGAGTTCGTGAAAAAGGCGTGAGTCGCGCTGCAACCGTGGTCGCCATGCAGCAGACCTTTCCCGACTATCCGTTTACCCCGAATCGTTTCGAGGTTCGCCGCGGCATCGCGATGTCGTATCTCGACGAAGGTCCGCGCGACGGCGAAGTGATCGTGATGCTGCACGGCAATCCGTCGTGGAGCTATTACTGGCGCCATCTGGTGGCGGGATTGCGTGATCGCTACCGCTGCATCGTGCCCGACCACGTCGGCATGGGTCTGTCCGACAAGCCCGACGATGCCGCGGATGCATCGCCGCGTTACGACTACACGCTGCAGTCGCGCATCGACGATCTGGACGCGTTGTTGAAGCATGCCGGCGTCGATGGTCCGGTGACGCTGGCGGTGCACGACTGGGGCGGCATGATCGGTTTCGGCTGGGCACTGCGCGATCCGTCGCGGGTGCGTCGCCTCGTCATCACCAATACCGCGGCGTTCCCGTTGCCGGCGGCGAAGCATTTCCCGAGGCGACTGGCGCTGGGCCGCGATTCCAGAATCGGTGGCTGGGCGATCCGGCGCTTCAACCTGTTCGCGCGCGGTGCGGCGCTGTACGGCACTGTGCGCACGCTGCCGCAGGACGTCGTGCAAGCGTATTCCGGCGTGTACGACGGCTGGACCAGCGCGATCTCGACGCTGCGCTTCATGCAGGATATTCCGCTCGGCGAGGGCGATCGTGCCTGGCCGCTGCTGCAGGCGGCGGCGCAACAACTGCCGTCATATGCCGATCGTCCAACGTTCATCGGTTGGGGGCTGCGCGATTTCGTGTTCGACCGCCACTTCCTCGATGGTTTCCGTGCGGCGCTGCCAGCCGCTGAAGTGCATGCCTACCGGGATGCGGGCCATTACGTGATGGAAGACCAGCACGAACAACTGGTGCCGATGATCCGCACGTTCCTGGACGCGAATCCGCTTTAATCAAGCCCGTTCCGCTTCAAGCGCTCCAGTCGGCCGGAGTGAGCAGCGGCAATCCGTAGCGTGTCCGTGCGCGATCGCAGTGCGGATCGGCGACGCCGTGTTCCCACGACGCCTGCACCGCACGACACGGACTCGGGCGCAGTGCGTAGATCGAGCACTCACAGGCCTGGCCAACCGTCCCGCGCAAGGCGATGCAATGCGGATTGACGCTGTCGGTACCGCGCATCGCGCGTTCGTGGCTGCGCAGCGACTGGGTGAGTTCGACCGGAACCGTGCCGCCGGGCGCGTCGTTGGCCTCGCTCCAGTGGAAGGCGACGCGGAATGCCGCGCAGCAGGCGCCGCAGCTCATGCAGGGATGGACGAAATCACGGGACGACATGTCGCCATTGTGCGACAGGCCACTCTCCAACTGGGCGACAATAGGCGAATGACGGCAGCGCTGACCGCAACGCTCGAACGCATGGCCCGCGAACGCCCGGACGCGGTGGCGATGCGCTGCCCCGGTCCGCGTGGCGATTACGCCACTGCGCTGACCTATGGCGAACTGGATGCACGCAGCCGCGCGATCGCGTCGGGTCTGGCGCGACGCGGGATCGTCGCCGGTTCGCGCACCGTGGTGATGGTGCGGCCAACGCCGGAGTTCTTCCTGCTGATGTTCGCGCTGTTCCGTTCCGGTGCGGTACCGGTGCTGGTCGATCCGGGAATCTCGAAGAAGGCGTTGCGGCAATGCCTGGACGAAGCGCAGCCGCAGGCCTTCATCGGCATTCCGCTGGCGATGTTTGCGCGCAAGCTGCTCGGTTGGGCGCGTTCGGCACGGGTGTCCATTACCACGGGAGCGCGCGCGCTGTTCGCGGATGCGACGCTGATCGAGATCGAGCACGAAGGCAGCGCGCATCCGCAGGCGTTTGCCGAAAACGATCCCGAAGCGATGGCTGCGATCCTGTTCACCAGCGGATCGACCGGAATCCCCAAGGGCGTTGTATATCGCGGTCGCCACTTCGGCGCGCAGATCGAATTGCTGCGCACTGCCTTCGGGATGGAAGCGGGTGGCGTCGATCTGCCGACTTTCCCGCCGTTCGCGTTGTTCGATCCCGCGCTCGGTTTGACCTCAATCATTCCCGACATGGATCCGACGCGCCCGGCACGCGCGAATCCGCGCAAGCTGCACGCGGCGATGCAGCGTTTCGGGGTGACGCAATTGTTCGGCTCACCGGCATTGATGCGCGTGCTGGCCGAACACGGCGAACTCTTGCCCGGTATTCGCATCGCGACGAGTGCCGGTGCGCCGGTGCCGCCAGATGTCGTGGCGAAGTTATTGGAACTGTTGCCAGCCGACGCAAAATTCTGGACGCCCTATGGCGCGACCGAATGCCTGCCGGTGGCAGTGATCGAAGGCCGCGAACTGTTGTCCTTGCGCGCGCGTACCGAAGCCGGCAGCGGCACCTGCGTCGGTCGTCCGGTGGCGCCCAACGAAGTACGCATCATCGCGATCAGCGACGGCGAAATCGCCCAGTGGAACGATGCGCGCGAAGTGGCGCAGGGCATCGTCGGCGAAATCACCGTCGCCGGTCCGAGCGCGACCGACAGCTATTACAACCGCGATGCCCAGACGCGACTGGCGAAGATCCGCGAAACTTTGGTCGATGGCAGCGAACGCATCGTCCATCGCATGGGTGATCTCGGCTATTTCGATCGCGAAGGGCGGCTATGGTTCTGCGGACGCAAGTCGCAGCGCGTGGTCGTCGACGAACTGACCACGCTGTGTACAGAGCAGATCGAGCCGGTGTTCAACAGCCACCCGGGTGTCGCGCGCACGGCACTGGTCGGTGTGGGTGAGGCCGGACACCAGCAGCCGATCCTGTGCGTGGAATTGAAGCAGGGCGTCGCAGCCGATCAGTGGCTGCGCATCGCCAACGAATTGCGTCACCTTGCCGATGGTGGCGTGCATACCGCCAAGGTCGATGGTTTCCTGCACTACCCGCGGGCTTTTCCCGTCGATATCCGCCATAACGCCAAGATCGGCCGCGAGGCATTGGCGCGCTGGGCCGCGCAGCGCATGCCGCAAGGAAACAAATCGCAATGAATATTCTCGTGACCGGCGGAGGTGGTTTCCTCGGGCAGGCGTTGTGCCGCGGACTGGTCGAGCGCGGCCATCGCGTGCGCAGTTTCAACCGCGGGCGCTATCCGGAACTCGATGTGCTCGGTGTCGAGCAGGTGCGCGGCGATCTCGCCGATCCCGACGCGATGCTCACCGCGGCGGAAGGTTGCGAAGCGATCTTCCACAACGCCGCCAAGGCTGGCGCCTGGGGCAGCTACGACAGTTATTTCCAGCCCAACGTGATCGGCACGCGCAATGTCATCGCCGCCTGTCGCGCGCATGGCATCGGGCGTCTCGTCTACACCTCGACGCCGAGCGTGACCCATCGCGCCACGCATCCGGTCGAAGGTGGAACGGCGGAAGATGTTCCCTACGGCGTACACCTGAAGGCGCCGTATGCGGCGACCAAGTTGATCGCCGAACAGGAAGTGCTGGCGGCGAATTCCGTCACGCTGGCGACGGTCGCGCTGCGCCCACGCCTGATCTGGGGCGTCGGCGACAACCAGTTGCTGCCGCGCCTGGTCGAACGCGCGCGCGCCGGTCGACTCGCGCTGGTCGGCAACGGCCGCAATCTCGTCGACACCACTTATGTCGACAACGCGGCGCTGGCGCATTTTGCTGCCTTCGAACACCTGCAGGCGGGTGCGGCCTGTGCCGGCAAGGCCTACTTCATCAGCAATGGCGAACCGCGCGCGATGGAACGCATCGTCAATGATTTGCTGAAGGCTGCCGGTGCGCCGGAAGTCCATCGCCATGTTCCGTTCGCGCTGGCCTACGGCCTCGGCGCGACGATGGAAACGCTGTGGCCGTTGCTGCGTCGTGCAGGCGAGCCGCCGATGACGCGCTTCCTCGCCGAACAGCTGGTCACGCCGCACTGGTACAGCATGGCGCCGGCACTTCGCGATTTCGGTTACACGCCACGCGTGAGCATGGACGAGGGGCTGGAACGGGTCACGGCCTACTGGCGCAACATCGGGTGACGCGAGGCGGGCGCGCCACCACTACAATGCAGGCATGAGCGACGCGCCCTTCAATCTGCCATTCAACTGGAAAGTGCCCGCCGGCAAGGCGCTGGAGGCTGCGTTGAATCGCGCGCTGCTGCTCGACGAGGACACCCGTGCCGCGTTGCCGGCGCTCGATGGCCGCACCGTCGCGCTGACGCTGGAATCGCCACCGCTGGCGCTGCAGTTGAAGGTGGAAGGCGATCGCCTGCGCGTCGGCCCGGTGCCGGATGCCGATCGCGCCGATCTCTCGGTGCGCAGCACGCTGGCGGGATTGCTCGGTCGCCTGCCGGGTCCTTTGGGTGGCGCGTCCCGCGATGCCGGGCCGCCGGTGGGATCGATGCGAATCGAAGGCGATGCCGAGGTTGCGCGTCGCCTGAAGCGGATGGCCGAGCGTTTCGATCCCGATTGGGGCCGCCCGTTCGCGGCGGTGTTCGGTGATGTGCTCGGGACCCAGATCGCCAATGGCGTGGCCTTTGCGCTGAAGCGCGCCCGCATCGTCGCGCACGGCGTGGCGAAATCGGCCGCGGAATACGTGACCGAGGAATCGCGCGACGTGGTGAGCGCGGCCGAACTCGACGCCTTCCACGATGACGTCGACAAGTTGCGTGATGCCGGTGAACGTCTCGCCGCCCGCGTCGCCCGACTGCGGAGTGCCGGATGAACTTCGGGGTCGGACGTGCATGGCGGATCGGGCGCGTGTTGTTGCGCTATCGCCTCGACTCGTTGCTGGATGACACGCCGGCCGAGCGCTGGCTGAAACTGGCGCGTCCCTTCGTGCCGGGTGCTTCGGCGGAAATCGCCGCGTTGCCGCGCGGTGCGCGCCTGCGTCTCGCACTGCAGGAACTGGGGCCGATCTTCGTCAAGTTCGGGCAGATCCTGTCGACGCGCCGCGACCTGATCCCGGTCGACATCGCCGAAGAGCTCACGCTGCTGCAGGATCGCGTCAAGCCCTTCGATGGCAAGCAGGCGCGCACGATCGTCGAAGCCTCGCTGGGCCAGCCGATCGACGTGCTGTTCGCCGATTTCGATACCGCGCCGTTGGCGTCGGCGAGCATTGCGCAGGTACACGCCGCGACGCTCCACGATGGCCGCCAGGTCGTGGTGAAGGTGTTGCGCCCTGACATCGATGCCGAGATCCGCGACGACATCGCCTTGCTGAAATCACTGGCGGGCGTGGTCGAACGCACGCATCCGAGTGCCGACAAGATCCGTCCGCGCGAAATCGTCGCCGAGATCGAGAACACCCTCACCGCTGAACTCGACCTGCAGCGCGAAGCCGCGAATGCCTCGGTCCTGCGCCGCAACTGGCTCGATTCCGACGATCTCTACGTGCCGGAACCGATCTGGAGCCATACCGGCCCGCGCGCGATGACGATGGAGCGCGTCACCGGCATTCCTTCCGACGACATCGCCGCGCTCGACGTCGCCGGCATCGATCGCAAGGCGCTGGCGGCCAAGGGCGTTCGGGTGTTCTACCAGCAGGTGTTCCGCGACAATTTCTTCCATGCCGATGCCCACGCCGGCAACATCTGGGTCGATGTCGATCCGTCGCGCCGTGTCGATCCGCGCTTCATCGCGCTCGACTTCGGCATCATGGGCCAGCTCTCGCGCGAGGATCAGTACTATCTCGCCGAAAACTTCATGGCGATCTTCAATCGCGACTATCGCCGCATCGCCGAATTGCACGTCGATGCCGGCTGGATGCCCGGGCACCTGCGCATCGACGAACTGGAAGCTGCCGCGCGCTCAGTGTGCGAGCCGTACTTCACCCGACCGCTGTCGCAGATTTCGCTGGCGGAAGTGCTGGCCAAGCTGTTCCGCGTCGCCCAGCGTTACGAACTGACATTGCAGCCGCAGCTGATCCTGCTGCAGAAGACGCTGCTGAACATCGAAGGCGTCGGCCGCCAGCTCGACCCCGACATCGACATCTGGGCGGTGGCGAAACCGGTGCTGGAACGCATCCTGCGCGAACGCTACAGCCCGAAACGCCTGCTCAAGAATTTCGCGCGGCAGTTGCCGGAGCTGGCGACGCGCGCACCGGAGATACCGGAGCTCGCGCATGCGTGGCTGAAGCAGCAGGTGGAAGGTCGCCACGAATTGCACATGCAGTCGGAAGACCTGCGTCGCCTCTCCAACGACCTCCACGGCATGCAGCGACGGATGGTGTCGGCGATCCTCGGCACTGGCCTGCTGATCGTCGCGGCGGTGCTGTATGCACTGGAACCTGCAGGCGGACCACGCGTGCTCGGCATCCCGGCATCGGCGTGGATCGCCGGGCTCGGCGGCCTGTGGGCGTTGCTGGCGGCATGGCCGCGCGGTCGCGGTTGATTCCAGTTCTCCATCTCGATGATCGTTTCGCCGTGATTGCCAAGCCGGCGGGACTGATGCTGCACGACAGTGCGCTGGCCCGCGGCGAAACCGATTTCCTCGCCGATCGCCTGAGCGAACAGTTCGAACGCGACATCTTCCTGATCCACCGTCTCGATCGCGCCACCAGCGGTTGCCTGCTGCTGGCCTTCGATCGCGATACTGCATCGGCGATGGGTAAGGCGTGGATGGCGGGCGATGCCGACAAGG
>JAFEBZ010000212.1 GCA_018242405.1 Pseudomonadota bacterium
AGAAGCGGCGCTCGTGCAGGTTGGGGAGGAAACGGCGGCGGGTTTTGTTCATCGCGTGCGAGACGTTGTTACCCGTCGTCGTACGCTTGCCGGTGACTTGGCAGACTCGTGACATTGCGCACCTCGTGGTGTCGGTTTGCCCTCCGTAGCCCGGAGAGTGGCGGCCCCGGTGGATTGCTCCACCACACGATGCGGGGGTGCTGCAGGGCGGCCGGGATCGTGTTGCCGGCACGCGGATCCGGAACTCTGGACGCAGCGAGCCGGAAATTATGCGGGAATCCGGCCGGGGAGGCAAGTCGGCGCCATGGCAGGGCGCGGGGAGGTGGCTGCGCTGGACGCGGCCCACTGGTTGAAAAAATGTGCCAGCCGTCATATTTTCAGGCAATCCGATCCGGAGCCGGCAATGACCGCGACTCGCCTCCTCATTTCCCCCTTGCTGGCCCTCACCCTCACTGCCTGTGGTGCACAGACGCCCATGAAGCCGAATTTCGAGCGCAACCCCCATCCCCATGACGCCTATCGACTGCGCGTGGTCCTGAAGGACCCGCCAGGCCAGTTGGCGCCCACCACTGCATCGACGTCATACGAGGTCAGCAACCTGCCATGCGCCGTGGCCGAGAAGAATCCGATGCACCTCAACCAGCCGCTTGCGGACGTGCCCTTCACCATGAACAAGGTCGCGGAGAACACCTACGAAGGGGTGCTGTACCTGGATGCGATGCAGGACAAGGACTATTACGGCCACAGCGTCTGCCACTGGTATGCGTCTTCCCCCGGCGTGTCGTTCAAGGCCAGCGGCAAGCCCGAGGAAACGTCATTCATCGTGTCGCTGTCGAAAAGCCAGATACGCGATGGTTTCCACACGACGATCTTTTACCCGCGTGCGTACTACCCACGCGTCGCCGAAGTCGACAACTTCCCGGTGTTCGGAAACGAGGATCGCGCCCATTACGACAAGCTGAAGGATGACGAGCTGTTCCATGCGGAGGTGTCGCTGGACAAGGTGGCGTCACCATGAGCGGGCCGCAAACCACCCAGGACGATGCCAACCTGGCCCAGGACGCGTACAAGGATCGAGAGAAGACGCCTGATGGGAAAACGGTCAATGTCGGTGGCGTGCACTACCGGGTGCTGGAGCACGTCAGTCGCTCCAATGGCTATGCCGGAACGATCTACCAGCGCGTGGACAACGACCAGATCATCGTCGCGCATCGCGGAACCGAACCCGACAAGCAGGACATCCTGACCGACGCCGGCATGGTGGTCGCGCGCACCAATGACCAGCTCAAGGATGCCTATGCCCTGACCGAAAAAGCGCAGGCGATCGCCAGGGCGTCCGAATTGCGGGAACACCACAAGATCGAAGTCACCACCGTCGGGCACTCGCTTGGCGGGACCTTGGCGCAGGCTTCTGCCTACAAATACGGGCTGAAGGGCGAGGCCTTCAATCCCTATGGCGCGGCCAATCTGGGTCTACACATCCCGACCGGTGGTCATGATTTCCATAATCATGTGATGGCCACCGATCCGGTGAGCTCGGCGGCGCGTCACTACGGCGACGTCACCGTGTACGCAAAGCCGGGAGACATCCAGCGATTGCAGGCGGGTGGCTATGCCAACACCCGGCTGGACATCTTCCATGGCACGACCAATGCACTGGGTGTCGCCGCGACGTCGCTGGGTGCGCACGGCATCGGCAATTTCAGCAACATCGATGACTCCGGCAAACCCCATGCCACGGTGTTGACCGCGGAGGCCAAGGAACTCGCGCAGCAGAATTCGGTGTCGATCCGCCACTATCGCGATGACGTGTACTCGGCGCGCAGCAAGCTCCACTTCGTTTCCGACCCGAACCCCTTCGAGAAGATCAAGGGCGCGATCGAGGACATGAAGAATGGAATGAAGCCGGATGCGCCACCGCGCGCCATGTTGAACGACGCGGATCGACCGGTCTTCGATCGCATTCGCAGTGGGGTTCCGGAACAGATCAACGATCAATACATCCTCAAGGCGACCGCGGACTCGCGCAGCGCCGGTCTCAGGGATGCATCGAGCATCGAGAATGTCTCGCTGCACAACGGCGCGATCTTCGTGACCACCGATCACACCGCGGGCTACGCGCACAGCAAGACAGACGTGAACGCACCGGTTCCTGATCCGGCGCAGTCGATCGCGCAGATCGATCGTGCCGACCAGCAGCAACAGCAGCAGCTGGCCCTCCAGCAGCAGCAACAGCAACAATCCGTGGCGCGCGCCTGACCGAGGCGCGCGCGGGACCATCGCGGTCCGCTCTCGTCAGAGAATCGCGTGCGGCAGGAAGCGCGCGCCGTTGCCGGTAACCAGGCTGCTGTCCTCGCGGATGCCGATGCCGACCGCCTCGTCACCGACCACCCAGCTGCCGACCAGCGGATAGCGCCCGGAAAACGCGGTCAGCGGACGGGCGGCCTGGAGGATGGCGAGGCCGGAGTCGTAGGGGCCGTCGGTATCGATGCGGTTGCCGGCGCCAAGGGCGAGGGTGATGTTGGCGCCTTCGCGCGAGAACAGCGGCTTGCGCACCCAGCCGGTGGCGACGTGTTCGCCGCGTTCGGCGAAACGCGATTCCAGCAGGTTGGGATGGCCGCGATGGCGTTCCCACAACAGCGGCAGCACGCCCTTGTTGCTCAGCACGGCTTTCCACGGCGGTTCGATCAGGCGCACGCTGTCGGCAAGGAGATGCGCGCCGAAACTGTCGCGGAACATGTCTTCCAACGGATAGAGCTTGAACAGGGTGTCGATGATGCGATCGTCGAGATCGCTGAAATGGCCATCGTCGGTGATGCCGATGTCGCCGATGGCGATGCCTTCGGTGACAACGCCGGCCTGTTCGGCGCAATCGCGCAGGTAGAGCACGGTCGCTTCGTCCTCGGGTGCGTCGGGGAAGGATGCGAAGTGCACACGTTTCCCCGCGGCGATGGCGGCGAAGCGTTCCTGCAGTGCTTCCTGGATGCGATTGAACTGGTCGGCACCGTCGGAAAGCTGGCGCGCGCGCTTGAGGTCTTCCAGCCACAGCCACTGGAAGTAGCCGGCTTCGAACAGGCTGGTCGGAGTGTCGTAATTGAGTTCGAACAGTTTCGCCGGACCGCTGCCGTCGTAGGCGAAATCCATGCGGCCATAGAGATGCGGATCGCGGCGCTCCCACGAACGCTTGATCCAGTCCCAGTAGGCCGGTGCGATGCCGAGCTTCGCCAGCAGTTCAGCGGAATGCACCACCTCGTCAACCAGCGCGATCGCCATCTCGTGCAATTCGCCGGTCGGCGCTTCGATGTCGTCTTCGATCTCGCGCAGGGAGAAGGCGTAGTACGCCGACTCGTCCCAGTACGGTTCGCCATCGATGGTGTGGAAGGTGAAGCCGTCGCGTTCGGCCTGCGCGCGCCAGTCGGCACGCTCTTTGGCATCGAGGCGTCGCACGTGTCAGCTACCGAATGAAGCGTGAGCGGATCCCGTGCTGCCAAAGCCGCCACGCGCGACGGTGGTGCCGCGGACGCTGGTTGCCGCGCGCCCCGCTTCGCCGCTGACGAAGCCGGTGCGTGTTCCCGCTGATTCGCCATCGGCCTTGAAGAAATCGCCACTGTTGCGGTCGCGATAGAGCGGTGAACCGCCGGCGAATCCGCTGCGGCCATGCATTGCCGAGCTGGCGAGATAGCCGATCAGGAATCCGCTCATCGGCGGCATGAAACTGGAGTGGCCTGTTGCGTCGGTGTGCGCAGTGCAGTTGCCGAACTGCGCATCGCAGTCGTTCTTGTCCTCGAACTTCGGTGCGGTGGCGTCGTGCTTGGCCAGCGCCTGCCCGTAGGCGGCGGCGCATTCCTGTTGGGTGCCGGCTTTGGCCTGCACGCATTCGTCGATCGATTGCGCGATCGCGCCGGTCGGTGCGTCATTGCCGCAGCTGGCCAGCGCCAGCGGCAAGGTCGCCGTCATCAGTGTCAGTCGGATCTGTGTGGAGCGTTTCACGTCGCGTGTTTCCCTCGTGCCGATGCCAATGATGCCTGATCGCTTACTTGCCGTTCTTCATTGGTCGCGCTTTCACGGTCTTGATCCAGTCGCGCACCTGCAGCTCCAGCACCGGCATCGGCACCGAACCCTGCGCCAGCACGGTGTCGTGGAATTCGCGGATGTCGAACTTCGGGCCGAGCGCGGCCTCGGCTTCGCCGCGCAGGCGGCGGATCGTCAGTTCACCGAGCTTGTAGCTGAGCGCCTGTCCCGGCCACGAGATGTAGCGATCGACCTCGGTGGTGATTTCGTGTTCCGACAATGCGGTGTTGTCGCGCAGATAGGCCAGCGCCTGGTCGCGCGTCCAGCCCATGTGGTGCACGCCGGTATCGATCACCAGTCGGCAGGCGCGCCACATCGCGTAGGTCAGGCGACCGAAATCCTCGTAAGGCGTCTGGTAGATGCCCATCTCCTTGCCGAGGTATTCCGAATACAGGCCCCAGCCTTCGCCATAGGCCGAGATGTATTCCTTGCGGAACTCGGGCACTTCGCCCATCTCCTGCACCAGCGCGCCCTGCAGCGAATGACCGGGCGACGATTCGTGCAGCGTCAGCGCCGGCAGGTTGTAGAGCGGACGCGACGGCAGGTCGTAGGTGTTGAGCCAGTAGGTGCCGACGCCGCCACGGCCCGCGGTCCAGAACGGCGCGATGTCGGCGGGCACGGGCACGATGGTGAAGCGTCCGCGCGGCAGCTTGCCGATCACCTTGCCGACTTCGCCGTCGACGCGCTTGGAAATCCATGCGGCATCGTTCAGCAGTTCCTGCGGCGTCTTCGCGTAGAACTGCGGATCGGTGCGCAGGAAGTGCAGGAAGGCCTTGTAGGTGTCTTGCCCCGGTGGCGCCTTGAAGCCGACCTGCTTGATGATCGCGTCCATCTCGGCGCGGATCGATGCGACTTCCTTCAATCCGATCGCGTGGATCTCGTCGGGTGAAAGATCGAGCGTGGTGTATTTGCGGATCTGCTCCTGGTACCAGGCCTTGCCGTCGGGCATCGCTTCGGCAGCGAGCGTGGTGCGCGCTTTCGGCAGGTATTCGCTGCGGAAGAACACCAGCAGCTTGCCGAAGGCGGGGATCACCGCATCGCGGATCGCGGCGCGCGCGTCGTTCCGCAGCTGCGCCTGGGCATCGGCGGGGATGGAGGACGGCAGCTTCTTCAGCGGATCGTAGAACGCCGATTGTTCGGGATTCTTCAGCTCCGCGACCATCGCGATCGACTGGTCGCGGCCATCGAGGGTGGCACGCGGCACGCTGAAGCCACGGGCGAGGCCGGCGCGCATGTTGTCGATCTGCTGGTCGAAGTAGTGCGGCACGTCGCGCAGCAGTCCGATGTAATTGCGCACGTCCTGCGCGCTGCGCATCGGCTTGCGGGTGAGGAAGCCGAGCCCCGACCAGAACTGGCTGTCGGCATTGAACGGCATCTCGTAGTCGCGGAAACGTTCTTCCGCCGCGTAGTGTTCGATCTGCGGCTTGTAGACGAGATAGTTGATGCGCTCGGCGGGCGACAATTGTTGCGGATCGATCGTCGCCAACTGCTTGAGCACGTCGTCCCAGTAGGCGAGCCGATTTGCCTGCGCCTGCGCCGAGACATCGGGCAGATGCGCCGACACGGTGTCGCTGACACTGTCTTCGTCGAGATCGCTGCTGTCCTGGTGCTTGCGCCATTCGCCTTCGCGTTGCCAGATCGCCTTGAAGCGGGCGTCGGCCGCTGCGGATGTCGTGGTCGTCGTGGAAGTCGCGGTCTGCGCGTGCAACGGCAGGGCAGCAGCGAGGCAGGCCGCGAGCAGCAATGGCTTGAAGGACATGGGAATCGCCAGATCAGGGATTATGGCGAGGGTAACGCACTCAATGCGTGTTGAGGTCGCGCTTCCAGCCGCGATGGCGGATGTCGAGGTACAGGCTGTAAGTCGCGGTGAACGCCGGGAACAGGTTGCCGAGGATGCCGACGGCGTCGTTCTTGCCGAACACGAAGTAGCTCAGCGTCATCAGGCTGCCGATGATGCTCATGTACCAGAACAGGCGCGGGATCACCGGCTTGCCCTGGCGCTTGCTGGCGATGAATTGCACCAGCCAGCGGCCGCCGAACATCAGGGTGCCGACGATGCCGATGATCTTCCACGGACTCATGTGGATGCCGGTCCACGCCAGCCACGGAATCGGACTGTCCATCACGCCCTTCGGCGCGGATTGCACGGCATCGGCAACGGCCTGCGTCGCCTGCAGCAACATCATCGAAGACATCAGATTTCCTCGGTGTGGGTGCGGCGGCTGCGGTCGATCAGCCAGGACACGCCGCGCAGATCGCGCACGCCGACCATGGCGCGGCCGAAGTTGGTGTACTTGGACGAACCGCTGGCGCGATGACGATGATTCACCGGCACGCTGATGGTCTTCCAGCCGGCGCGTTGCATCAGCGCGGGCAGGTAGCGGTGCATGTGGTCGAAATAGGGCAGGTCGAGGAAGGCGTCGCGTTCGAACAGCTTGATGCCGCAGCCGGTGTCCGGCGTGGAATCGCGCAGCATCCGCGAACGGATCGCATTGGCCCACTTCGAGGCCCAGCGCTTGCTGCCGGTGTCCTGGCGATTGACGCGCCAGCCGGCGAACATCTTGGTGTCGCCATCGGCTTTCGCGCGTTCGGCGAGCAGGTTGGGGATGTCGGCGGGATCGTTCTGGGCATCGCCGTCGAGCGTCGCGATCCACGGCGCGCGCGCGGCCTTGACGCCGTTGCGCACGGCGGTGCTCTGGCCGGCGTTGGCGAGATGGCGCACCACGCGCAGTTCCGGCACTTCGTTCTTCAGGCGTTGCAGCACGGCCAGCGTGCCATCCTTCGACTGATCGTCGACGTAGACGATCTCGAACGGAATCTTTCCACGCAAGGCCGCGAGGATTTCGCGGATCAGCGGTTCGACGTTGTCCTGCTCGTTGTAGACCGGCACGACGACCGAGAGTTGCGGTGATTCGCTCATTTGCGCAGTCGCTCCAGGATGCCATCGAGCGCGTCGAGGCTGCCGTATTCGATCATCAGTTTGCCGCGGCCCTTTGCTCCCTGTTTCACCGTGACGCGGCTGCCGAGCGAGTCGGACAGTTCGCGTTCCAGTGCGGCGACATCGGGATTGGTCGCGGATTTTTTCGCGGCATGCTTCGCGCTGTCGGAGGGCACGTGCCCGGCGGCGTATTGCTGGGCCTTGTGCTCGACCTCGCGTACCGACCAGCCATGCTGCGCGGCTTCCGAGGCCAGTCGCGACGCCAGTTCCGGCGACAGCGTGAGCAGCGCGCGGGCGTGGCCCATCTCGAGCTGGCGCGATTCCAGCAGCGCGCGGATCGCCGGCGGCAGATCGAGCAGGCGCAGCAGGTTGGAGACGCTGGCGCGCGAACGGCCGACCGCTTCCGCGGCCAAGGCGTGAGTGAGATCGAATTCGTCGATCAGGCGCTGCAGCGCCTGCGCTTCTTCGAGCGGATTGAGGTCTTCGCGCTGGATGTTCTCGATCAGCGCCATGGCGATCGCGGTGCGATCGTCGAGTTCGCGGACCACCACCGGCACCACTTCCAGCCCGGCGCGTTGCGAGGCACGCCAGCGGCGTTCGCCGGCGACGATTTCGTATTTGTCCTTGCCGATGACACGAACGACGATCGGCTGGATCACGCCCTGGGCGCGGATCGAGTTGGCGAGTTCGTCCAGTGCTTCCTCGCGCATCTGCTGGCGCGGCTGGTACTTGCCGGTTTGCAACTGGCCGACCGGCAGGTGATCGAGACGATCGCCCGGTTGCGGCTGTTCGACGTCGACCTTGGCGACAGGTGCATCGGTGTTGCCGAGCAGGGCGGTGAGTCCGCGGCCGAGCCCGCGCTTCTTGGCTGGCGTCTTGGCGGCGCTCATGCGGTTTCCTTGGTGCGTGTCTTGCGGGCGTGGTCGCGTCGGACGATTTCGCCGGCCAGACCGAGATAGGCGATGCCGCCGCGCGAGGCGCGGTCGTAGCGGAGAATGCTCTGGCCGTGGCTGGGCGCTTCGGCCAAACGCACGTTGCGCGGCACCACGGTATTGAGGATGGCGTCGCCGAAGTGTTCGACCAGGTCGGCCGAGACCGCGTTGCCGAGGTTGTTGCGGACGTCGTACATGGTGCGCACGATGCCTTCGATCTGCAGCGCCGGATTGAGCTTGGCCTTGAGCGCGTTGATGGTTTCGATCAGTGAACTCAGGCCTTCCAGCGCGTAGTACTCGCACTGCATCGGCACCAGCACGCCGTCGGCGGCGGTGAGCGCATTGAGCGTGAGCAGCGACAGCGCCGGCGGGCAATCGATGATGATGTAGTCGTAGCGGTCGCGGACGCTGTCGAGGGCGCGCTTGAGGCGTTGCTCGCGGCCCTGTTCGTCCATCAGCTCGAGCTCGGCCGCCGTCAGGTCGGTGTTGCCCGGCATCAGGTCGTAGCCTTCCTCGCTCTTCACGATGGCGTCTTCGGGCCGCATCTCCTCCAGCAGCACGTCGCAGGTCGAGGCCTCGATGCCGCGTTTGTCGATGCCGCTGCCCATGGTCGCGTTGCCCTGGGCGTCGAGATCGACCAGCAGCACGCGCTGCGGCATCTGCGCGAGCGCCGCGGCGAGGTTGACGGCGGTGGTGGTCTTGCCGACCCCGCCTTTCTGGTTGGCGACTGCAATGATGCGGGCCATCGTCTGCCGGATTTCACTGGTTCGACCGGACATTATGCCCGGCCCACGACCACCAGTTCGCGGCGGGCATCCAGCCCGGGCACGCGCAGCGGATGGACCTCGCGGATCGCCCAGCCGGCGGGCAGTTCGCGGCCTTCCTCGTCGGTGGTGCCGGATTTCATCGCCAGCAGCACGCCATCGGGCGCCAGCAGGTGGCCACCGACCTCGAGGATGCCGGCCAAAGTGGCCAGTGCACGCGCGGTGATCTGGCGATAGGCGCCGGGTTCGGCCACCGCCTCGGCGCGGCTTTCCAGCACGCGGGCGTTGGCGATGCCGAGGCTGCGCACCGCCTCGCGCAGGAAGCGCGCCTTCTTGCCATTGCTCTCGACCAGGGTGACCTGCACATCGGGCCGGGCGAGGGCGAGGGGGATGCCGGGCAGGCCGGGCCCGGTGCCGAGGTCGGCCAGCGCGCCGGGCTGCAGCTGACCGTGCATCGCCAGCGAGTCGAGCAGGTGCAAGGTGACCATCTTCGCGGGATCGCGCACCGCGGTGAGGTTGTAGGTGCGGTTCCAGCGCGCGAGCAAGGCGAGGTAGTCGAGCAACGGCGCCGCCAGCGCAGGGGCGAGCGCGAGTTCGGCGAGTCCGCTTTCCAGTGTCGGGCGCAGGGCGGCGATTTCGGGGGGGAGTGTCATTAGCGACATTATCGCGGCCGCCATGCCAGCGCGGCCAGATAGCCAGGTGCCGGGCTCCATTCGCGCAACTGCCATGCGGCGGCATCGCCGAGCTCCGGATCGGCATGGTCGAGCTGCAACGCGCCATCGGCCTCCACGAACTGCAGGCGGTCGAGCCCGAAGCTCAGTCCCCGCCCATGCGCTTTCAGCACTGCCTCCTTGGCGCACCACAGGCGGTGGAAGTTGCGCTCGCGCGTGGCGGCATCTGCCCGTGATTCCAGCCACGCCTGCTCGTGCGCGGTGAAGTAGCGGCGGGCGATTTCCGCGATCTTGCGCCGGCCATGCGGAAACTCCAGATCGACGCCCAGCGTCATCCCGGAACCGAAGGCCAGCAGCAGGCCGTCGCCACTATGACTCCAGTTGATGTCGTGATCATCCAGCGCAGCGATCAGCTGCGGGCGATCCTGGGCATCGCGGACCAGCGGCAATTCCGTGGCAGAGATGCCGGTACGCGCCGCCAGCCACTCGCGTACCTGCGTTTCGGCGCGGCGATCGTGGTCGCGCGGCATCCAGATGGTTTCGGGCAGGGCAACAGTCATGCGCGCAGCGTAAAGTATTGGAATGGGGAACGAAGATCGACAATTGCAGGTGGGGGCCGCGAGGCGCCCGCTACTGGATGGATCGCGCGAGCAGCCGGTGCTGTTCGCGCCCGATGGCGCGCCCGTTTCCCGCGGCGAATTCCTCGCGCGCGTGCGCGCAGTCGCGACCCGGCTGCCGCCGGCGACGCATGTCATCAACCTGTGCGAGCGCCGCGACGCCTTCATCGTCGGCCTGTGCGCGGCGGCCAGTCGCGGGCAGGTGACGTTGCTGCCGCCATCGCGTGCGGAAGACGTGGTGGCGGAAGTGCAGTCTCGTCATCCCGACAGCTATCGCATGGGCGATGCCGCTGCTTCGTCCCCGGAAAGAGAAGGTTCCGTCGACGTGCATGTCGATCCCGCATTGCCCGGCATCGCCGGCGACGATCGCGCCGATGATTTGTCGATCGATCCCGAATCGGTATTCGTCATCGGCTTCACTTCCGGCAGCACCGGTGCGCCGATGGCCTATCCCAAGACGTTCGCGGGATTCCGCATCAGCACCGCGCAGAACGTCGCCGCGCTCGACGGCCTGCTCGATCACGACGAACAGTTCAGCGTTGTCGCCACCGTGCCGCCGCAGCACATGTACGGCATGGAGCTGTCGGTGCTGTTGCCGCTGGTCGGGCCCGCCGCCGTGCATGCGGGACGTCCGTTCTTCCCGCAGGACATCGCGACTGCGCTGGCGCAGGTGCCAGCGCCGCGACTGCTGGTGACCACGCCGCTGCATTTGCGCGCGCTGGTGGAATCGGGCGTCGAGTTGCCGGAACTGAAAGTGATCGTGACCGCGACCGCGCCGCTGCCGCAGGAACTCGCGGCGGCGGCGGAAACGCGTTATCGCTGCGAAGTGCGCGAGATGTTCGGTTCCACCGAAACCTGCGTGATCGCGCGACGGCGCACCGCGCAGGAAAACGACTGGACCCTGCTGCCGGGCGTGGAATTGCAGCCGCAGGCGGAAGGCACGCTGGTGTTGCGCGATTCGTTGCCGCAGCCGGTGCTGCTGGCCGATCTGGTCGAACTTGACGGTGATCGGCGTCGCTTCGCTTTGCGCGGACGCAGCGCCGACCTGCTGGAAATCGCCGGCAAGCGCGCGTCGTTGGCCGATCTCACTCGCCGCCTGCAGCAGGTGCCGGGCGTGCGTGATGGGGTGATGGCGCAAGCCGCGGCCGATGCACAAGGCGTGCGGCGCCTGATCGCGATCGTTGCTGCGGATAACGACGTGGGCGATGAAGACATTCTCGCCATGTTGCGTCGTTCCAGCGATCCGGTGTTCCTGCCGCGACGCATCCTCCGTGTTGATGCGCTGCCGCGCAACGAAACCGGGAAACTGCCGCGCGCGGAGATCGACGCCATCGTCGAGCGCGATGCCAAGGCGCGTTCATCGCGCTGAATCGTACTGCGTCCGACGCATTCAGCCGCGCTGTACATATTCGTAACAATCGATCGCCAAGACTGGGCCTGCGCGCAAACCGCGCCGCATCCCCCATCTAAGGAGAACGATCATGCTTGGCTGGATCATCTATCTCGTGGTTGGCGGCATCATCGGTTGGCTCGCCAGCATCATCATGCGTCGCGATGCGCAGCAGGGCATCGTGATGAACATCATCGTCGGTATCGTCGGCTCGCTGCTGGGCGGCTGGCTGGGCGGCATGATCACCGGTCACGGCGGCAATGCCGCGAGCGGCCAGTTCGACATGGGCAGCCTGTTGTGGTCGCTGGTCGGCGCCGTGGTGCTGTCGGCGATCGTGAACCTGCTGACGCGCGGAAAAGCCCGCTGATCAGACCTTGAGTTCGACCCAGGCTGGCGTGTGGTCGCTGGGTCGTTCCCAGGTGCGCGGCTCGACATCGATGCCGGCTGCGACCACGGAGTCCTTCAACGCATCCGACACCAGCAGCAGGTCGATGCGCAGGCCCCAGCCGCGCTGGAACGCCGCAAGCCGGTAATCCCACCAGCTGAATTCCTTTTCGGCGTCGGGATGGAGCAGTCGCAGACTGTCGTGCAGTCCTAGCGATTGCAGTGATCCCAGCATCTCGCGTTCCTCGACCGAGCACAGGATCTTGTCCTTCCAGCGCTTGGGGTCGTGGACGTCGAGATCGGCGGGCGCGATGTTGAAATCGCCCATCACCACCAGCTTCGGATGGCGCGCCAGTTCGTCCTTCAGCCATGCGCGCACGGCGGTGAGCCAGCGCATCTTGTATTCGAATTTCTCGCTGCTGACCGCCTCGCCGTTGACGACGTAGAGGTCGACGATGCGCACGCCGTTGATGGTCGCGGCGATCGCGCGTTGTTGCGGATCCTCGAAATCTGGAATTCCGCGCTGGACTTCGGTGATGCCGTGGCCGCGCGCAAGCAGGGCGACGCCGTTGTAGGTCTTCTGCCCGGAGAAGACGTTGTCGTAGCCGTCGGCAATCAGCGCTTCGTGCGGGAAGCGTGAATCTTCCAGCTTGGTTTCCTGCAGGCCGACCACGTCGGGCTGGAAGTCCTGCAGCCAGCGCTGCAGGTGCGGCAGACGCACGTTGAGGGAGTTGACGTTCCAGCTGGCGATTTTCATGTGCGCGAGTGTAGGACGGAATGGCGAAACTGGCATGATGGCGCCATGGACATCATCGACCTCCGCAGCGACACCGTCACCCAGCCCACGCCTGCCATGCGCGAAGCAATGGCGCGCGCCGACGTCGGCGACGACGTCTACGGCGAAGACCCGACGGTGAATGCGCTGCAGGAACGGCTGGCCGCCGATCTCGGCTTCGAGGCCGGGTTGTGGTGCCCGACCGGAACGCAGGCCAATCTGGTCGGGATGCTGGCGCATTGCCAGCGCGGCGACGAATACATCGTCGGGATGGATGCGCATACCTACAAGTACGAAGGTGGCGGCGCGGCGGTGCTTGGTTCGGTGCAGCCGCAACCGATCCCGCAGGCCGCAGACGGCAGTCTTCCGCTGGCGGATGTCGAACGTGCGATCAAGCCGGTTGATCCGCATTTCGCCCGGACGAAGCTGGTCTGTCTCGAGAACACCTGGATGGGGCGGACGCTGCCGCTCGACTATCCGGCGGCGATGCGCGCGCTGTGCGATCGCCATGGATTGAAGCTGCATCTGGATGGTGCACGCCTGTTCAATGCCGCGGTCGCAGGCGGTGTCGCGCCGAAGCAACTGGTCGCGGCGTTCGACAGCGTCTCGGTGTGCCTGTCGAAGGGGTTGGGTGCGCCAGCGGGATCGGTGTTGCTGGGTTCGCGCGAGTTGATCGATGGCGCCCGGCGCTGGCGCAAGATGGTCGGTGGCGGATTGCGCCAGGCCGGTGTTCTTGCCGCAGCCGGATTGCATGCACTCGATCACCACGTCGCGCAACTCGCGGACGATCACGCCCGCGCCAAACGACTCGCCGACGGCCTGCACGACCTGCCCGGACTCGCGGTGAATGCGCAACACACCAACATGGTCTTCATCGATGTCCCGGTGCAACGCCTCGATGCACTGAAACAGGCGATCGCCGCCGCCGGCATCCGCATGTCGATCGGCTACACCCCCAGCATCCGCATGGTCGTCCATCGCGACATCGGCGACGCCGCGATCGATCGCACCATCACCACATTGCGTACTTTCGGAGCCGCTGCATGAACACCGTTCGTCCCTATCTCGACCAGATGCCGAAACTCGGCGAGCGCGTCTTCATCGACGAATCCGCGCGCGTGATCGGTGACGTGGTGCTGGGCGACGACGTTTCAGTGTGGCCGCTGACGGTGATTCGCGGCGATGTCAATTTCATCCGCATCGGCGATCGCACCAATGTGCAGGATGGCACGGTGATCCACGTCAGCCACGACGGCCCGCATGCGAAACTGGGCGGATTCGCCACCGTGATCGGCAGCGACGTCACTATCGGCCACAAGGCGATCATCCACGCCTGCAGGATCGAGGACGCCTGCCTGGTCGGCATGGGCTCGTGCGTGCTCGACGGCGCCGTCATCCGCAAGCACGGCTTCCTCGGCGCCGGCGCATTGCTGCCACCCGGCAAGGCGGTCGGCGAGGGCGAGATGTGGCTGGGCAGCCCGGCGAAGTTCGCGCGCAAGCTGTCGGATGCGGAGATCGAGGCGCTGTTCTACTCGGCCGGTCATTACGTCAAGTTGAAGGATGAATACCTGACCGGCGTGCCGCGCGCGAGGTGAGTGGAGGCGAGTGCAGTAGGATCGTGGGCAGGTTCCGGGGATGGGACAGTTGATGCTCGATACCGTACGGGAAATCCATACGCCCGAAGGGGTGGCGCTGCGCCTGCCGGCGGCTGGGCCGGTGCCGCGCGCGCTGGCGTGGCTGTTCGACGCGTCGATCCGCTTCGGCTGCGTGATGCTGGCGGGCATCGTGCTCGGCGTGCTGGGTGCGACCGGCTCCGGCGTGTGGCTGGTGTTGCTGTTCGCGATGACCTGGGGCTATCCGATCCTGTTCGAAGTGCTGTGGCACGGACAGACGCCGGGCAAGCGCGCGCTGGGATTGAAAGTCGTGGCCGCCGATGGCGCGCCGGTGGCGTGGATGGCGTCGATCACCCGCAACCTGCTGCGTGTCGCCGACGGACTGCCGCTGTTCTACGCCTTCGGATTGCTGTCGTGCCTGATCGATCCGTGGAATCGGCGACTGGGTGATCTCGCCGCCTCGACGCTGGTGATCCACGTCGCGCCGACCAACGCCATCGCCGCACTCACCGTGCAGGGCGTGGCCACGCCGCTGTGGCCGATGCAGCCGGGCGAGCAGGAAGCGGTGATCGCCTTCGCCGAGCGCCTGCCGCTGCTGAGCGCCGAGCGCCAGCAGGAACTCGCCGACATCGCCCAGCCGCTGACCGGCGAACGCGGGCCGATGGGCGTGGTCCGACTTGCGGGCATCGCCAACTGGTTGCTGGGGCGCTGATGAGTGCAGTGAACGGTGGTGGCACCCTGCGCCAGGAACGTTTCGTCGCGCGCTACCAGGACGAATGGCGCGAGTTCGAGGATTGGTTGCAGCAACGCGGCGAATTGCCGCAGGCGCGCTGGTCGGGACGGCCGTGGACCGGCCTGCGCGACGAGGACGTGCCGCTGCGCTATCGCCGCATCTGCCAGCACCTCGCGCTGGCGCGTCGTCGCGGTTACAGCCCGTCGGTGACCAATCGCCTGCAGGACCTGATGCAGCGCGGCCACAACGTGCTCTATCGCGCGCCGGCCGCGCGCCTGCGGCCGGTGGCCGATTTCGTGCTCAACCAGTTCCCGCGCCTGGTGCGCGCGCATCGCGGTTACATGCTGGTGTCGCTGCTGCTGTTCGTGGTGCCGC
>JAFEBZ010000213.1 GCA_018242405.1 Pseudomonadota bacterium
ATCGATTGCACGATCTGCGTCCAGGTCTGCCCGGTCGGCATCGACATCCGCAACGTCCTGCAATACGAGTGCATCGCCTGCGGCGCCTGCATCGACGCCTGCGACGACGTGATGGCGAAGATGGGCTACCGCAAGGGCCTGATCCGCAACACCACCCAGAACGCGCTCGATGGCGGCCGCACCCGCGTGCTGCGTCCACGCATCATCGTCTACGGCATGATCCTGCTCGCGCTGCTCGGCGCCTTCGCCTGGGGCGTGGCCACGCGCTCGCCGCTGATCGCGGAAATCCTGCGCGACCGCAACGCGCTCTACCGCGAAACCGCTGCCGGCATCGAGAACGGCTACACGTTGAAACTCGCCAACAAGAGCGACCGCGCGCAGCAGTACACGGTCGTCATGGTGCCCGCCGCGCGTGACCGCGATGCCCTCGTTTTGCGCGACATCGCACCCGTCACCGTCCCAGCCGGCGATGTCGCCTCCGTGGTGCTGACGGTACAGGCGAAATCGCCGGTGCAGGGCCGCCACGACGTGCGCTTCGTCGTGACGAATGCCGACAGCAGTGTCCGCAAGGAAGTGGCAAGCAGTTTCTTCGGACCGGTGCAATGAACAATACCCACGAACCCCCTCCACAAAAGCGCAAGCCCTGGCGCGAACCAATGGTATGGCTGGTGTTCGCGATTCCCGCCGCAGCCGTCTTCGCCTCGTTCGCGTTGTTGTATGAATCGGCCCGCTCGTCCGGCAACAACGACATGGTGCCGGATGACGTGAAACGCACCGCGCAGATCCAGACCGCCGATCTCGCGCCCGACGCCCGCGCGCAACAACTGCACCTGGGCGCGGTCGCGCGCACGGCCAAGGGTACGATCGAGGTCGATCCGGTCGCCGGCGAATTCGATCGCCACGCGCCCCTGCGGCTCTCGCTGCATCATCCGACCGTCGCCAGACTCGACATGGTGATGGAGCTCGCGCCGACGGCGAATGGCTGGAGCAAGGTGCAGGACATCGATCTTTCGCACGACTGGAACGTGCAACTGGCGCCCATGGACGGCGCATGGAGATTGCAGGGACGCTGGATCGCGCGCCAGCAGGCCATCTACCTGCAGCCTGCGGTAGGCAACAACAACTGATCGCCATGAACAGCGTGCCCGCGGAATTCACCGGCACGGCCAGCGCCACGCTCGCCACGTCCTCTTGCTTTCACTGCAACGAAGCGCTGCCGGCCCACCCGGCCCACGCCCGCCTCGATGGCGCCGAACGCGCTTTCTGCTGCGATGGCTGCGCCGCCGCCGCGGCCTGGATCCGCGACGCCCGCCTCGACGATTACTACCACCTGCGCAGCGCACCCGCCGCGCGCGTCGCTGCTGAAGATGCCGACCTCGCGCTGTGGGATCGCGAGGACGTCCTCGCCGAGCATGCGCGTGCGGTGCCTGGCGGGCGTGAACTCACCCTGCTCACCGATGGCATGCGCTGCGCCGCCTGCGCCTGGCTGATCGATCGCGCGCTGTCGCGCGAACCCGGCGTGCTTGAAGTCAGCGCCAACGCCGTGACCGGACGCATCCGCATCGCCTGGGATCCGCAGCGCACGCGATTGTCGTCGCCGTTGCGGCGATTGCAATCGCTCGGTTATCGCCCGTGGCTCGCAACCGGCGAAGCCGGCGAACGTGCACGCCGCAGCGAACGCAACCGCTGGCTGCTCAAGCTCGGCATTGCCGGGCTTGGCGCAATGCAGGCAATGATGTTCGCGGAAGCGCTCTATCTCGATACTCGCGGCAGCATGTCGCTGGCGATGCGCGATTTCCTGCGCTGGACCACTTTCCTCGTCTCAACG
Source organism: Pseudomonadota bacterium (assembly GCA_018242405.1). Taxonomy (GTDB): domain Bacteria; phylum Pseudomonadota; class Gammaproteobacteria; order Xanthomonadales; family Xanthomonadaceae; genus Solilutibacter. The sequence goes on from JAFEBZ010000213.1 coordinate 1,829, forward strand.
CCGGTGGTGTTCTACGCCGGCTGGCCGTTCCTGTCCGGCTGCTGGCGCGAACTGCGCCATCGCAGGCCCGGCATGGACACGCTGGTCACGACTTCCATATTGCTCGCCTATGTCGCCAGCGTGATAGAGACCATTCGCGGCGGACCCCAGGCCTGGTACGACGCCGCGGTGATGTTCGTGTTCCTGCTGTTGCTGGCGCGCATGCTGGAACAGCGCGCGCGCCGCAGCGCATCGGCACAGGTGGATGCGCTGGCAAGGGCGCGACCGGCGCTGGCCGTGCGCGAACGCGATGACGGCACGCGCGAGCATGTGCCGCTGGCGTTGCTGCAAGCGGATGACATCGTCTGCATCGCCAGTGGCGAACACGTGCCGGCGGATGGCGTGCTGCTGGATCCGCGCGCCAGCTTCGCCGAAGCCTTGCTGACCGGCGAATCGCACGGCATCGGCAAGACGATGGGCGATCCGGTCTACGCCGGGACGATCTGCGGTGACCGCCCCGCGCGCATTCGCGTCAGCGCCATCGGGCAGGCGACACGACTGTCTCAGCTGGCGCGGCTGGCCGAGCAGGCGCAGGCGCATCGCCCGCCGCTCGCGCGCATCGCCGATCGCATCGCGAGCGTGTTCGTGCTGGCGATGCTGGCAACTGCCGCGATCGTCTTCCTCGCATGGCGCGCCCACGATCCCGCGCGTGCGCTCGAAGTCACGCTGTCGCTGCTGGCGATCAGTTGTCCGTGCGCACTGTCGCTGGCAGTGCCGGCGGCACTGGCATCGGCCAATGGCACGCTGGCGAAACTCGGCATCCTGCCCGTCAGCGCCGATGCCCTCGACCGCCTGGCGAACATCGACCACATCGTGTTCGACAAGACCGGTACCTTGAGCGACGGCTCGCCGGTGCTCGGCGACATCTCGGTCTTCGGCGACATGGCCGACGATGCCGCACTGCGGATCGCACGCGCGCTCGAACACGACAGCAAGCATCCGCTGGCGCGCGCATTCCTCGCCACCAGTGCGGAAGCGGCCACGACCGCGACCGACATGACCGTGCATGCCGGCCATGGCATCGAAGGCGTCGTTGATGGCCGTCGCTGGCGCATCGGGCATGCGGTTTTCGCTTGCGGAAGGCAGGACGACGGCGCCGTCTGGCTCGGCGATGGCGAACATGCGGCGGCACGCTTCGTCATCCGCGAACACGAGCGTGGTGATGCCCGTGATGCGTTGGCGCGGCTGCAGGGACTCGGCATCGAGTTGCATCTTTCCAGCGGCGACGCACGGGCCGCGACCGCACGCATCGGCGAACGACTCGGCATCGCCGACGTGCGCGCCCGGCAAACCCCCGAAGACAAGCTGGCCTTCGTCCGCGCGCTGCAGGCGCATGGCCGACGCGTCGCCATGGTCGGCGACGGCCTCAACGATGCCCCGGTCCTCGCCGGCGCCGATGTCTCCATCGCGATCGGCGACGGCGCGGCACTGGCGCAACGATCCGCCGACCTCGTTCTTGCCTCGCCCTCCCTGATGCGCATTCCCGCGGCGATCGCCCTCGCACGACGGACGCGCGGCATCATCCGCCAGAACTTCGCCTGGGCGATCGGCTACAACCTGCTGGCACTTCCGCTGGCTGCCGCCGGCATGGTCACGCCATGGCTCGCCGCACTCGGCATGTCGCTGTCGTCGCTGGCGGTGACCCTCAATGCCCTGCGGCTGACGAGGCCCAGGGCATGATCATCCTCCTGCTGTTGATTCCGCTCAGCCTGATGCTGCTGGTGATGGCGATCGCAGCATTCGTGTGGGCAGTGAAGCGCGGACAGTTCGACGATCTCGATACGCCCGCGCTCGACATCCTGGTGGACGACGATGCCGATTGACTGGTTGGTCCTCGGCGGCGCCCTCCTCAGCGGCCTGCTCGGCGGCGCGCATTGCGCGGTGATGTGCGGCGGCATCGCCACCGGACTGTCGCTGCAGCAGCGCGGCGGCTGGTGGCGCGCATTGCAGCCGAACCTCGGACGCATTGGCGGTTATGCGTTGGCCGGCATGGTCGCCGGCGGCATCGGCCACGGCATTCTCGACATTGCCCGCCTGCCGTGGCTGACCGTAGCCTTGCGCGCCATGGTCGGACTGGTGCTGATCATCGCGGCCCTGCGCCTGCTCGATCGTCGCGGACGACTGTCCTTCCCCGGTAGCCCCGGCAGCAGGTTATGGCAATGGCTGCGCCCGCTGCAACGACGCTTGTTGCCGGCCGACACCACCGGCAAGCGCATCGCGCTCGGCATGCTGTGGGGATGGATGCCCTGCGGTCTCAGCACCACCCTGCTCGCCGCGGCCTGGTTGCAGGCCAGCGCCGTCAACGGTGCGATGACGATGGCTGCGTTCGGCCTGGGCACGTTGCCGGTCATGCTGCCCCTCACCTGGGTCGGAGCTCGGGTCGGCCAACGCCTCCAGCGCGGCGGCTGGCGCGTGGCGATGGGCAGTGTTGTCCTGATTGCGGGAATGCTGACACTCGCCGCACCATTGCTGATGAAGGCACCGGCGCTGCACGGCCTGCTGTCCGCCCTGGGCTGCCAGAGCCTGCCATCCTGACGATCAGGCGCGACTGCGGCTGCGCGGCTCCTCTTCCGCGCCATGGGCAAGACGATCGAGTTCGACGGAATCGCGGATCTCGATTCGCCGCCCCATCACCGCGATCACGCCATCATCCTGCAACTTGCCGAAGCCCCGGCTCACGGTTTCCAGCGCCAGTCCGAGATAGTGCGCGATGTCGTCGCGACTCATCGGCAGCCTGAACTCGAGTCCCGACTGGCCGATGTTGCGATAACGCTCGGCAAGGCCGTGCAGGAACAGCGCGATGCGTTCGACCGCCTGGCGACGCACCAGGATCCCGAGGTGGTCATGGTCGCGACCGACGCTCTGGCCGATGACCCGCAATAACTGCTGCTGCAGGCCGGGCAGTTGCGCGGCTACTTCCGAGAGCTGTTCGAACGGAACCTCGCAGACATTCGCGGTCGTCAATGCCACTGCTTCGCAACGATGCTCTCCCGCGCCCAGCGCATCGAGCCCGATCAATTCGCCCGGCAGGTGGAACCCGACGATCTGCTCCTCGCCCTGCTCGCTGATCGCGACCGTCTTGAACGCGCCGTCACGCGCCACGTACACCGCCGTCAGGGGATCGCCCAACCGGTACAGACGTTCGTTCTGGGCGATCGGTCGACGGCGACGCACGATGTCGTCCAGTCGTCGCAACTCCTCCGCTCCAATCCCGGCCGGCAGGCACAACTGCCGCAATGAGCAATGCACGCAGCTGTTCCGGATTGAAGCGAGGTCGAATGTCTGCGCCTCAGTCATGGGCACATGGTGCCATACATGAATAACTGTTCACATTGGTCAATTTGCCCCATTCAGATGTTCCTCGGACCGGTATGCGCTTTTGTGAACGCTTTCGCGGGACGAAGCCCTCGCCACGGTGCTACGATCGCCACGTGCACAGGATTGGTGCACTTCCCTACAGGACGTAGGCATATGGCAGCCAAGGATGACACCACGCTTTGCCGCAAGTGCGGCGCCCCGATTTCATACACGAGCGGTGATGGCGAGTACTGCGCCTTCGGCCACCGTCAGCATGTCTTCACCACCTATGACATGCGCCCAACCGACGCCAGGGAACTCGAGGAATCGCAATTGAGCGAGATCGAGAAGGGGATACTGATCCGGCTCGGTTACCACTTCGAAGAAGCGGCCTGACTGGCATCATGGTGCATTCCCCGCGAAATGCGCACCGATGTCCGATCTGACCCTTTATCACAACGACGCCTGCTCGAAATGCCGCGCCACCGCCGCCCTCCTCGCCGAGCGCGGCCTCCAGCCGACGATGGTCGAATACCTGCACACCCCGCCTGATGCCGCGACCCTGCGCGATCTGCTGGGCAAGCTCGCCATCCCCGCCCGCGACCTGTTGCGCAAGAGCGAACCGGAATATTCCGAACTCGGGCTGGACGATCCCGCCCTGTCTGACGAGGCCGCGATCGCGGCGATGGTGGAATGTCCGCGCCTGATCGAACGCCCGATCCTGGTCCGCGGCGATCGCGCGGTGATCTGCCGGCCGCCGGAACGCGCGCTGGAGTTGATCGGCAGTCCTTGAGGCGTTCCCGTCGCGGAGTTTTCCTACACCCGCGACGGCCACTTCCCGAATGATCCGTCGCCTCGACGGCGCCATGCTGTCCCTGCGGCCACGAAGGCCGTGTCACTGCCAGGGAAGACGCATGGACATCCTCGGACTGTTGCAGCAACCACCACGCGCGCGCACGGATGCCCGCTCGTGCAGCGACCACGAATTCCTCACCCACGACCAGCGCCAGGGCGACGCCTGCGAGCTCGAGTTCGATGATCTCGACACCCGCGAACGCACGATCTTCCTGCGTTGCGGTTTCCGCGCGCCACGGACGACGTGAGGCTCAGAACGATTTCGAGCTGCGCATTTCCGCGATCCGCGACGGCGGCGCGAAACTGTCGCTGCGCGCCTCGCGCCAGAACGCACGAAACACCTGATGGTGCGGTTCGCCGGCGTCCAGAAGTTCCCCGGGATGGAGACGCGGATACAACTGCGACAACGCGCGAATCTCGATCGGACTGACCCGACGCAGGATGTGCTCGGGACCGAGTTCGCGCGGATGACTCAACCCCGCCGCGCACAGCATGTCGCGCAAGGCCTTCAGGGTATTGCCGTGGAAATTGGCGACGCGCTGCGCCTTGTCCTCGACGTCCAGCTTCGTCCAGCGACTCGGATCCTGGGTGGCGATGCCGGTCGGGCATTTGTCGTTGTGGCAACTGCGAGACTGGATGCAGCCCAACGAGAACATGAAGGCGCGCGCGGCATTGCACCAGTCGGCACCCAGCGCCATGGTGTGGGCCAGGCCGAAGCCGCTGGTGATCTTGCCTGCCGCACCAATGCGGATGCGATCGCGCAGGCCGAGGCCGATCAGGGTGTTGTCGACCAGCATCAGCGCTTCGTGCGCCGGGACGCCGACGTGATTGACGAATTCGGACGGCGCCGCACCGGTGCCGCCTTCGGCGCCATCGACCACGATGAAGTCCGGCAGCAATCCGGTTTCGTGCATGGCCTTGGCGATTCCGAACCATTCCCAGGGGTGGCCGATCGCCAGCTTGAACCCCGCAGGCTTGCCGCCGGACAGTTCGCGCATCCTGGCGACGAACTGCAGCAACTCGATCGGCGTCGAGAACACCGTGTGGCGCGCCGGCGATACGCAGTCCTGCCCCATCGGCACGCCGCGCGTCGCCGCGATTTCCGCCGACACCTTGGCTGCGGGCAGCACGCCACCGTGGCCGGGCTTGGCGCCCTGCGACAGCTTCAGCTCGACCATCTTCACCTGCGGATCGCGCGCGTTTGCAGCGAACTTCTCCGCATTGAAACTGCCATCGTCGTTGCGGCAACCGAAATAGCCGGAACCGATCTCCCAGACTAAATCACCGCCGAATTCGCGGTGATAGGGAGAAATCGAGCCCTCGCCGGTGTCGTGGCTGAAACCGCCGAGCTTCGCGCCCTTGTTGAGCGCACGGATCGCATTGGCCGACAGCGCGCCGAAGCTCATCGCCGAAATATTGAAGACGCTGGCATCGTAGGGCTGCGCCGTGTGTTCGCCTATGGTGATGCGGTAGTTCTCGTCATGGTGCGGCGTCGGCGCGATCGAATGGTTGATCCACTCGTACTGTTCGCCGTAGACGTCGAGTTCGGTGCCGAACGGCACGACGTCGCTGAGACCCTTCGCGCGTTCGTACACCAGCGTGCGCTGTTCGCGCGAGAACGGCACCTCGACGATGTCGGATTCGACGAAATACTGGCGGATCTCCGGCCCGAACGATTCCAGCACGTAGCGGATGTGGGCGAAGATCGGGTAATTGCGCCGCAGGGTGCTTTTGGTCTGCACCAGGTCGACGGTTCCGAGCGCGGCCAGCGCACCGAACACGATCGCCCCGGCCAGCCAGCCCTGCACATGCCCCCAGAACAGCAGCAACAGCGAGACCAGCAATCCGGCCAATGCCAGCACGTAGCCGAGATACCGCGCCTGTTCGCTCTTGAAGACGATCATGGTCGAGAAGAGTAGCATTTGCGGCTTGCCCGGATGGCGAAACTGGTAGACGCAAGGGACTTAAAATCCCTCGACCGCGAGGTCATGTCGGTTCGATCCCGACTCCGGGCACCACTCAGGACGGCAGCACGCCCGCACGGATATTCGCGCGCAACGCCGGATCGATCAGTTTCGGCGCGGATAGCGTGGCATCGCGCTTGAGCCGCATTTCCACGAAGGCCGTTTCGGAAGCGCCACCGCCGACGTGGATGTTGCGTTGCGCCTGATCCACGATCGACGTCTGCGCGCGCGCCTCGCGTCCCTGCGGATAGTCGTGGCACAGGAAGATGCGGGTGTCGGCGGGAAGATCGAACAGTCGATGGATCGAACGATAGAGCTTGTGGGCATCGCCGCCGGGGAAATCGACGCGCGCCGTGCCGGTTTCAGGCGCGAACATGGTGTCGCCGATGAAGGCGGCATCGCCGATCAGATAGGTCAGGCTGTCATCGGTATGGCCCGGAGTCGCCATCACGCGCGCTTCGAGGCGACCTATCGTGAAGGTGTCGCCATCATCGAGCAGGCGATCGAACTGGCTGCCGTCAGTGGGGAAATCGTCTTCAAGTCCGAGCAGCGCCTTGAAACGTTCCTGCACTTTGGTGATGCCGCGACCGATCGCGATGGGCGCACCGGTTTCGCGTTTCAACCACGCGGCGGCGGTGAGGTGATCCGCGTGGGCGTGGGTCTCGAGGATCCAGTCGACATGCAGGCCATGCGCATGCACGAAGTCGAGCACGCGTTGCGCGGAGGTGGTCGAGGTGCGCGCGCTGGCCGGATCGTAATCGAGTACGGGATCGATGATCGCGGCGCGCCCGCCCTCGCCGTCGAAGACGACATGGGTGAAGGTGGATGTCGCCGGATCGTGGAAACTCTCGACGTGTGTCGTCTGCGTGTCCATGGCGCCACTCTACAAAGAAAAATCCCGGCTTGCGCCGGGATTATCTGATGGAGGCCGAGGTCGGAATTGAACCGGCGTACGCGGATTTGCAGTCCGCTGCATAACCACTCTGCCACCCGGCCATCAAAAGCTATTGTCCTGCAAAAACAAAACCCCGGCGTACCGGGGTTTTGCAAAACTGGAGCGGGAAACGAGACTCGAACTCGCGACCCCGACCTTGGCAAGGTCGTGCTCTACCAACTGAGCTATTCCCGCGTGGAGCCGGCCATTTTACCGGAGTCCGGCACTGTGTCAACAGGGTTGCCTTCCCCGGCGCGCAACACCGGCCACGCGGCCAGCAAATACTCGACTCCGGACCACAAAGTCAGCAGCGCGGCGGCGGCCAGTCCCCAGTCGCCGATATGAAAGGCCAGGCGATCGATCCACAACGTCGGGTTCGGTGCATAGGGCTGGTGGATGGAATACAGCAGGAAGCCGATCGCAAGCATCTGCACCGTGGTCTTGATCTTGCCGATCATCGCGACCTTCACCGCCGCGTGCTGGCCGAGCCCGGCCATCCATTCGCGCAACGCGGAAACCGCGATCTCGCGCCCGACGATCACCGCGGCCCAGAACGCCATCCACGCGGTCGGGTGCCCCTGCACGATCAGGAACAGCGCGGTCGACACCATCAGCTTGTCGGCCACCGGATCAAGGAAGGCGCCGAACGCCGAATACTGGTGATAGCGACGCGCGATCCAGCCGTCCAGCCAGTCGGTGATCGACGCCAGCGCGAACACCAGCATCGCGTACACGCTGGCCCAGCGCCACGGAAGGAAAAAGACCACGACCAGCACCGGAATCATCAGGATTCGCGCCAGCGTGAGGAAGGTCGGAATGGTGATTCTCATGCCCTGCCCATGCTACGCGAGTCCGTGCAGCGCGGCATATATCCTTTCGGCCAATGCGGCATTGACGCCCTCGACCCGCGCGATGTCGGTGACGCTTGCGGCCTTCAATCCGACCATCCCGCCGAAATGCTTGAGCAGGCTGGCACGGCGACGCGGCCCGATCCCGGGGATGTCCTCGAGCTTGCTGGTGGTGCGCGCTTTCTGGCGGCGTCCGCGATGTCCGGTGATGGCGAACCGATGTGCTTCG
>JAFEBZ010000214.1 GCA_018242405.1 Pseudomonadota bacterium
CACCAGCGAACCGGGCCAGCAGATGATGCTGGTGCTGGCCGGCGACGATCCCGAGAAACTGGAAACCGCAGCCGCTGCGGTGGAGCGCGGCCTCCACACCATCCAGGGCATCGGCAGCATTTCCTCGTCGGCATCGTTGCTGCGTCCGGAATTGCAGATCGTGCCGGATTCCGCCCGCGCCGCCGATCTCGGCGTGTCGACCGCGGCGATCGCCGAAGCCGCGCGCATCGCGACGGCAGGCGATTACGTGCAGCGCCTGCCCAAGCTCAATCTCGCCGATCGCCAGATCCCGATCCGCGTCGGGTTTGCGCTCGACCAGTTGCAGGATCCCGCGACCATCAGCCGCATGAAGGTGCGCGGCAAGTCGGGGCCGGTGCCGCTGGATGCGGTCGCCGACGTTCGTCCCGGCAGCGGGCCGTCGGTGATCTCGCGCTACAAGCGCCAGCGCAACATCACCCTTACCGCCGAACTCAACGGTCGTCCGCTTGGCGACGTGATGAAGGAAGTGCAGGCGTTGCCGTCGGTGAAGAAACTTCCGGCGGGCGTGCAGTTCCTCAATACCGGCGACGCCGAAATCTTCATCGAACTGTTCACCGGCTTCCTTGCGGCGATGGTCGCCGGCATCGTCTGCATCTACATGGTGCTGTTGCTGCTGTTCAACCACGCCACGCAACCGCTGACGATTCTTGCGGCGATTCCGTTGTGTGCGGGCGGTGCCTTCGGCGCGCTGCTGGTGACCCAGAACATGCTGTCCTTGCCGGCGCTGATCGGCCTGCTGATGCTGATCGGCATCGCCACCAAGAACTCGATCCTGCTGGTCGATTACGCGGTGATGGCCGAGGACGAACAAGGCATGAGCCAGCACGAAGCGGTGATCGATGCCTGCCACAAGCGCGCGCGTCCGGTGCTGATGACGACGATCGCGATGGGCGCCGGCATGCTGCCGCTGGCGCTCGGTTTCTCCGGCGATTCCAGCTTCCGCGCCCCGATGGCGGTGGCGGTGATCGGTGGCCTGATCACCTCGACCCTGCTCAGCCTGATCGTGATTCCGGCGACCTATACGGTGCTCGACGATTTCGGCAGCTGGATGGCGCGCAAGTTCCACCGCAAGCCGCCGCATCCGGCACCGACCGTGCGTGGTTGATCGTCATCCGCAAATGAAAAGCCCGGCATTGCCGGGCTTCTTGTGCGTGGATGAAGAATGATCGTGACCGTCAATGGTTGTTGGAACCACTTGAATCGGTTTGATTCGCCGCACCTTGACCGTTGCGGCTTTTCCAATCGCGACGTGTGCCGCCATCGTTGCAAATCGCCACATAACGGCCCCACGCGGTCACGTCCTCCTGTGGCCAACCACTGCAGTACTGGGTCCCCACCGTCGACGGCCATGGGCAATACGGATAGATATTGATCCAGCCGACCCCGATCATCGCCAGCATTGGCGTGTTGGGGTTGATCACACGCCATACCTTTCCATTCTTGACCCCCTCCGTGCAGAAGACGAACGGGTCGTTCTGGCGACTGTGGTCGTTATCCACCCCGGGCCTGAGATCCAAATACGGGACGCTCTGCGCCATGGCAGCGCCGGAGGTCAACAAGATCGCGGCCCCCACGGCATACAACTTCCAACGCTTCATCACACCCTCCCCCTGATATTTAGGCGGATCCTAGCATAGTGTGATTGCAGTCAAGTATTTGTGAGCGAGGGGCCGGGTCAGGCCAGCGCCTCCAGCTGCACGACCCCACCCAGCAGGCGGTCGAGGCGGCCGAGCAGGGCCAGGCGATTGCGGCGGACGGCCAGGTCGTCCGCGTTGACCATCACCTGGTCGAAGAAGCGGTCGACGTGCGGACGCAGCTGGGCCAGGCGCGTCAGCGCGGCGACGTAGTCGTGGCCGCTGGCGTGGACTTCGGCTTCGGTGGCGGCCAGCGCTTCGCCCAGTTCGAGCTCGGCCGGTTCCACCAACAGGGCGTGGTCGATATTGGCGGGGATTTCTCCTTCCGCCTTGCGCAGGATGTTGCGGATACGCTTGTTGGCGGCGGCCAGCGCGTCGGCTTCCGGCAACTGCGCGAACTCGCCGATGGCGTCGATGCGGCGATCGAAGTCGTAGAGCGAATGCGGACGTTTGCCGGCGACGGCGTTGAAGTGGGTCGCCGGGACGCCCTTGTCGCCGTAGTAGCCCTTCAGGCGATCGAGGATGAAGTCGTAGAGATCGGAGGCATCGGCCTGTACGTTCTTTGATGCAAGACCGGCGTTCGCCGATACGAGCAGGTGGACAAGATCAAGATCGAAGCCACTCTCGATGATCGTGCGCGCCAGTCCCAATGCATTGCGACGCAACGCGAACGGGTCCTTGTTGCCGGTCGGTTTGAGGCCCGCGGCGAATCCGCCCGCCAGCGTGTCGAGGCGTTCGGCGATCGCCAGCACCTTGCCCAATGGCGACAACGCGATGTCGTCGCCGGCGAAACGCGGCTGGTAGGCTTCGTCGATCGCCAGCGCGATTTCGCCTGGTTCATTCGCGGCAGCGGCGTAGTGACGGCCGGCGATGCCCTGCAGTTCCGGGAATTCGTTGACCATGCGCGATTGCAGGTCGTTCTTCGACAATTCGGCGGCGCGACGCGCCTGTGACGGATCGGCGCCAACTTGCTTCGCGATCGTTTCCGCCAGCGCGGCGACGCGTTCCACCTTGTCGGCGACGCTGCCGAGCTTGGCCTGATAGGTGACGGTTTTCAGGCCATCGCCCATCGATGCCAGGCCCTGCTTCAGGTCTTCATCGAAGAAGAATTTGGCATCGGCGAAGCGCGGGCGGATCACGCGCTCGTAGCCCTTGCGGACTTCCGCGGCGTCCTTGGAATCGATGTTGGCGATGCCGATGAAGTGCTCGCTCAACTGTTGCGAACCATCCAGCACCGCGAAGAATTTCTGGTTGGTCTCCATGGTGGAGATCAGCGCTTCATGCGGCACCGCGAGGAATTCACGTTCGAACTGGCAGGCGACCGCGACCGGCCATTCCACCAGTCCGTTCACTTCTTCCAGCAGGTCGTCGGAAATGCGCGCGTGGCCGCCGATGGTTTTCGCGGCCTGCTGTGCTTCGTTGCGGATGCGTTCGCGGCGTTCGTCGGCATCGACGAGGACATGGGCATCGCGCAAGGCGGCGACGTAGTCATCCGGCGCCGCGATCCAGACATTGCCGGGATGGATGAAGCGATGGCCGCACGACTGCCGACCCGCGTTCACGCCCATCAACTCGCAATCGACCACGGTGTTGCCGAACAGCAGCACCAGCCAGTGCACCGGACGCGCGAAGGCGTAATCGTGATCGCCCCAGCGCATCGGCTTGGGGATCGGCATCGCCGCGATCGCCTCACGCACGATCTCCGGCAAGAGATCGACGGTGCGCGCACCGGCGCGACGCGAACGATGGACGAAACGCTCGCCCTTGTTGTCCGTGGTGCGTTCGAGTTGCGTCCACTCGATGCCGGCCTTGGCCGCGAACCCTTCCAGCGCCTTGGTCGGATTTCCGTCGGCATCCAGCGCGATGTTGAGATACGGCCCCAGCACTTCGCTGGCCTGTTCCGGCTGTTCGTCGGCGACTGCGGGCAGCAGCGCCGCGAGACGGCGTGGCGTGTACAGCGGGTTGGCATCGCCGCGATCGAAGGCGATCCCGCGCGATTGCAATCCGGCGATCACGCCATCGAAGAAGGCCTGGGCGAGACCCGGAAGCGCCTTGACCGGCAACTCGTCGGTGCCGAGTTCGATCAGGAGCGGAAGCTGTTGACTCATGGTGTGGACCTTGTTTCCTGCGCGCTCAATTGGTTTTCGGCGCGTCGAATGGGGCGTAGAACTGTTTGAACGTTGATTGCGCTTCGTAGCCGTCGACGCGTGCCTTCAATGCCGGCATTGCGGCGAGATCGAACGGCACGGCATCGCGCAGGTAGGTGACGGCGCAGGTGAGCATGATGTCGGCTTGCGAAATCGTGTCGCCGACCAGCCATTCGCGATCGGCGCGTTCGCGGCAGATGCGGTCGAGCTCCGCCAGTGCGGCTTCGCTCTGCTTGCGGCAACGTTGCAGCCACGGTTCGTGATGCATCTCGACCGGACGGAACAGGCGTTCGTAGACCAGCAGGATGCCCTTGTCGAGCGCGCCGACTGCGAGGGCGATCAGTTTCAATGCATCGCGACGCTGCGGATCGGTGGCCGGCAGCAACCGGTGTTCGCGGCCGGGCAGGCGATCGAGCCAGTCGACGATCAGCGCCGATTCGGTGAGTGCTTCGCCATCATCCAGCACCAATACCGGCACGCGGCCCTGCGGATGGAATTCGCGGATCTTGTCCGCGTCCTTGCCCACCGACCAGTTGCGATGCTCGAACGTCATGCCGAGCAGGGACAGACTGATGGCGACGCGCCGCACGAACGGCGAGTCGTACATTCCGATCAGGATCATGCGGCTTCCTTCTTGTGCTTGAGTCCGGGGAATCCGAGCTTTTCGCGCTGCGCGAAATACGCTTCGGCGACGGCCTGCGACAGTTTGCGCACGCGCAGGATGTAGCGCTGGCGTTCGGTTACGCTGATGGCGCGACGGGCGTCGAGCAGGTTGAAGCTGTGGCTGGCCTTCATCACCTGTTCGTAGGCGGGCAGCGGCAGGCCGACTTCGACCAGTTTCATCGCTTCGGTTTCGCAGGCGTCGAAACGATGGAACAGTTCGGCGACATCGGCGTGTTCGAAGTTGTAGGTGCTCTGCTCGACTTCGTTCTGGTGATAGACGTCGCGATAGGTCACCGCATCGCCATCGGGTCCGTAGGTCCAGACCAGGTCGAATACGTTGTCGACGTTCTGCAGATACATGCACAGGCGTTCGAGACCGTAGGTGATCTCGCCCAGCACCGGCTTGCATTCGATGCCGCCAGCCTGCTGGAACCAGGTGAACTGGGTGACTTCCATGCCGTTCAACCACACTTCCCAGCCAAGGCCCCAGGCGCCCAACGTCGGCGATTCCCAGTTGTCCTCGACCAGTCGCAGGTCGTGCACCAGCGGATCGACGCCGAGCGCTTTCAGCGATTCGAAATACAGTTCGACGATGTTGTCCGGCGACGGCTTCATCACCACCTGGTACTGGTAGTAACGCTGCAGGCGGTTGGGATTCTCGCCATAGCGGCCGTCGGTGGGGCGGCGGCAGGGTTGCACGTAGGCGGCATTCCACGGCTCCGGGCCCAGCGCACGCAGGAAGGTGGCGGGATGGAAGGTACCGGCGCCGACTTCCAGGTCGAGCGGCTGGATCAGCACGCAACCCTGCTCGCCCCAGTAGGCGTTGAGGCGCTGGATGAGTTCCTGGAAGGTGATGGAAACGCGTGCGGCAGGCATCGGAACGGCCATTGGAAAGTCTTTCATTAGTATAGATGGCGTGCCCGCCGCCCCCAACGCAACGATGACGCCACGTTTCTTCATCCTCCAGACCGGACAGCCGGTGCCCAGCCAGCGCCGCCACGGCGGATTCGCCCACTGGATCCGCGTCGCCGCCGGCTTGCACCACGACGAAGCCGAGGTGGTGGATGTCGAGGCCGGCGAGGCCTTGCCAGCGCATCGCGACTTCAGCGGCGTGCTGGTCTCGGGGTCGCCGGCGATGGTGACCGAACGCCACGATTGGAGCGAGCGCAGTGCGGAGTGGCTGCGCGATGCCGCCCACGCCGATCTGCCGATCCTCGGCATCTGCTACGGCCATCAACTGCTGGCGCACGCATTGGGTGGCGAAGCCGGCGACAATCCGCGCGGTCGCGAGATGGGCACGGTCGATGTGCGATTGGAAGATGCCGCCCACGCCGACCCGCTGTTCGCCGGATTGCCGGCGACATTTCGCGCCCAGGTGACCCATCGCCAGAGCGCGTTGCGGATGCCCGAAGGCGGCGTGCTGCTGGCGACTTCCGATCTCGATGCCTGCCAGGCCTTCCGCTGGGGTCGTGCGACCTGGGGCCTGCAGTTCCATCCCGAATTCAGCACCGCGCGCATGCACGGCTATGTGCACGCGCGTGCCGATGCGTTGCGCGCGGAAGGACAGGATCCCGACACGATGTCGCGTAACATCGGCGCCGCGCCGGTCGCCCGCAAGGTGCTCCGACGCTTCATCCGGCACGCACGCAATCACGGACACAAATGACGATGAACGAAACGACGCCCGACAACATCCGCAAGGTGCCGGCCTCCGCTGGTGCGCAATGGCTGATCGATGGCTTCATGTTGTTGAAGGCATCGCCGGGCGGACTGGGCGCGATGGGCGTGATGTACGGCGTGCTCGCGGCGGTGGTGGTCGGGATGTCGGCCGTCGCGCCGGAAATCGGATTCGTCCTGCAGACCGCATTGCTTCTCGTCGTGCCGCTGTTGACGGGCGGGCTGGTGTGGGCCGCGCGCGAAGTCGCGCAGGGTCGCAGCGTCGGGTTGGCGAGTTATGGCGAGCCGTTCCGCCAGGGCAAGGTCGGTGCGTTGCTGTTCACCCTGCTGCCGCAGGTCGTGCTTGGCCTGTCGATGGCGATTTTGCTGCTGGTGCTGGTCGGTTCGGACAATCTACAGGTCATCGCCAGCGTGATGGAAAAGATGCAGAGCGCGGGGCCGGGCGCACAACCCGACCCGGCCCTGATCGCATCGCTGCCGGCTGGACGCATGCTGTTGTGGCTGCTGTGCGTTGTGGTGCTGGCGCTGGTGATGTTCCTGATGACGTTCGTTGCCGTCCCCGACATCATGCTCGGCGGCAGCAGTGGATTGCAGGCATTGCGTCGCAGCTGGCGCGCTGGCGTGCGCAACCTGCCGGCGGTGCTGGTCTTCATCGGTGTCGCGTTGGTGACACTGATCGGCATCAGCCTGCTCGCCGGGATCGTCGGCGTGATCGTGCGCATGATCGCCGGGTCCGCGGCGCAGGCGATGGTGTCGCAGCTGCTGACGATGGCGATCATCGTGCCGATCGTCTGGGGCGCGATCGGTCGCGCCTGGCAATCGATGCTGGGCCAGGATGCCGTTCCGCCGGCATTGCCGACGGGCCAGCTGCAGGCCTGAGCAACCTGCGCAAGCGCAGCGGATGACTACGATCCCTTCAGCAGTCGTTCGCTCAATGGAATCAGGCGCAATCCTACCTGCGCAACACGTTCGCCATCCAGGCGGTGCACGGTGAGGATGGCATTGCCGATGGAAAGTTGATCGCCGGGTTGCGGTTGTTCGTCGAAGCGTTCGTCGAACAGCCGCGCCGCGGTATGCCTGGCGAAACGCTTGGGCAGGTGCAGTCCGTAGAACTCGGCGATTTCGCCCAAGGGTGCGTTGCCGCCGAACTGGAATTCGCCGAAGCCCGGTTGCGATGCGATGCCCGATTCCGCGCCGCGGCCGGCGAAGTACCAGTCGAGCCGGCGCGCGGACGTGGTCGGCGCCAGCATGTAGGCGTAATCGCCGGAACGCAGGCCATCGATTTCGCTGCCCTGCAGGATGCGTCCTTCGCGCACCACCATGGCGATGCGCACGTCGAGTGGCCAGCTCGCGGTCGTCAGTGCGCGTGCGCCGGGCGCGACGCGATACCCCAGCAATTCGTAATCGAGTTGGCCGGGCAGGTCGAGATGGACGCGACGGGTGTCGGGGTCGTTGCGCGGCACCGCGACACCGAAGGCGTGCGCCGCGCGTTCCAGCGTCCAACCCTGGATCACCAGTGACGCCAGCACGACGACGAAGGCGACATTGAAATACAGCCATGCATTCGGCAACTGCGCCAGCAACGGGATCGACGCCAGGAAGATGCTGACCGCGCCGCGCAATCCGACCCAGGAGATGAAGCCGATTTCGCCCCAGCGATAGCGGAACGGCAGCAGGCACAGCAACGCTGCGGCGGGACGCGCGATGAACATCAGGAACGCCGCGACGCCCAATGCCGGCCACATCACGTTCAACAATGCATGCGGCGTGGCGAGCAGGCCGAGCAGCAGGAACATCACCAGCTGCGCGAACCAGGTCGCGGCGTCCTGCACCGACGACACTTCGCTGCGTGCACGCACCGGACGATTGGCGACGATCACGCCGGCCGCGTACACCGCCAGATAGCCGCTGCCGCCGATCAGGTTGGTCAGCGCGAACAGGGTCACCGCGCCGGACATCGCCAGCCACGGATGCAGTCCGGACGGGAAGTCGTAGCGGTTGAGTGCAGCCACGATCAGGCGTCCGCCGCCGTAGCCCATCACGGCGCCGCAGCCCATCGCCCACACCACATGCAGTGCGATCGCCGCGACGCTGCCGTGCCCGTTGCCGGCGATCCAGCCGCTGAGCGCGACGGTCAGGAACACCGCCATAGGATCGTTCGCGCCCGATTCGATTTCCAGCGTGCTGGCGGTGCGCCGTTCGAGATGCAGGCCACGTGCGCGGATCAGGAAGAACACCGCGGCGGCATCGGTCGAGGCGAGCACGGTGCCGAGCAACAGCGATTGCAGCATCGGCAGTTCGAGCAGCACATGCGCAGCGGCCGCGGTCAGCGATGCGGTGACCAGCACGCCGATGGTGGCGAGCACCAGTGCCGGCCGGATCGCGCCACGCACCTGCGAAGCATGTGTCTGCAGGCCGCCATCGAACAGGATCAGGCACAGTGCGAGCGCGCCGATCTGGTAGGTGAAACCGGCATCGTCATAGCGGATTCCGCCGGGGCCGTCGACACCGAGCAGCAGTCCGAGGATGAGGAAGACCAGCAGCAATGGCGCGCCGAAGCGCCGCGCGAGCAACGACGAACCGATCCCGGCCAGCACCAGGACGGCGTAGCCGAGCAGGCGGTTGTCGATGTGGTGCAACTGCTCCAAACGCGCATCCGTTGGCGGGGATACGGTCATGCTAGCAATACGGCATTGCATCATGCGGTCAGATGCGCCGGTCAGGCGTATGGGCTCGCCGGTCGATAGCCCAGTGCTTCGGCCAGGTGCGGGGTGGCGATGCCGGCGCCGTCATCGAGGCTGGGATCAAGATCGGCAATCGTGCGGGCGACGCGGAGGATGCGATGCATCGCGCGCGCCGACAATTGCAGGCGTTCGACCGCGGTTTCGAGCAGGAGCTGGTCGGCAGCGGCGAGCCGGCAATCGCGCATCACCTCGCGCGGTTGCAGGCGGCTGTTGATCGTGCCGGCGCGATTCGATTGGCGTTCGCGCGCGGCGATGACGCGTTCACGCACGCTGGCACTGGATTCGCCGGACGGTGCATCCGGGCGCAGGTCCGCCGGTGGCAGGCGCTGGACGTGGACGTGCAAGTCGATGCGATCGAGGATCGGTCCGGAGATGCGCGAGCGATAGCGCTGGATCGCTTCCACGCTGCAATTGCACCGCCCGCTGATGTCTCCCGCCCAACCGCAAGGGCAGGGATTCATTGCCGCGACCAGCTGGAAGCGCGCGGGGAATTCGGTGCGGCGTGCCGATCGCGCGATGTGCACCACGCCGGTTTCCAATGGTTCCCGCAGCATTTCCAGCGCGCGACGATCCCATTCGGTGAATTCGTCAAGGAAGAGGATGCCGTTGTGCGCCAGGGAGATCTCGCCCGGTCGCACGTCGGCGCCACCACCGCCGATCAGTGCGACTGCGCTCGAGGAATGATGCGGCGAACGGAACGGTCGCTGGCGCCAGCGCGAAGCATCGAAGAATCCGCGGCCACTGATCGACGCCAGCGCCGCCGATTCCAGCGCTTCCTGTTCGCTGGCTTCGGGCAGGATGCCGGGCAGGCGTGCGGCGAGCAGGCTCTTGCCGCAGCCGGGGGAGCCGGTGAGCAGGAGATGGTGTCCGCCCGCCGCTGCGATCTCCAATGCACGACGCGCATGTTGCTGGCCGCGGACGTCGACGAGATCGGGGTGGATGATTCGGCTGTCGGCATCAGCGGACGCGTGCGGAAGCGACTGGTCTCCTCGCAGCATCGCGCAGACTTCCGACAAGGTGCGCGCAATCTGGACGTCGGCATCGCGGGCGAGCGCGGCTTCGGCGGCATTGCCAGGCGCGACGATCAATCGGCGTCCCTGCGCCTGCGCGGCGAGCGCTGCCGGCAACACGCCATCGACCGGGCGCAGTTCGCCGGTCAATCCGAGTTCGGCGATGCATTCGACATCGTTCAATGCCTCCTGCGGAATTTCTCCGGCGGCGGCGAGGATGCCGAGCGCGATCGGCAGGTCGAAGCGGCCGCCGTGCTTGGGCAGGTCGGCGGGCGCGAGGTTCACCGTGATCGAACGAGACGGGAATTCCATCTGGGCGCAGGAAATCGCGGCGCGCACGCGATCCTTGGCTTCACGGACGGCAGCTTCCGGCAAGCCGACGACGGACATGCGCGGCAATCCGCCGGCGAGATGGACCTCCACGGTGACGGCGGGCGCAGACACGCCGACACGCGCGCGGCTGTGCGCGAGTGCGAGTTGCATGGCAGTGGATCGCGGGCGTCAGTGCGAAGTGCTGTTGAAACCGCTGGCGCCGCCGCTGCGCGCGGCTTCCAGCTCGGCGACCTGTCGTTCCAGCGCGTCGAGTTTCTCGCGAGTGCGCAGCAGCACCGCGCGCTGGACGTCGAATTCCTCGCGGGTCACCAGATCGAGGCGGCCGAGGCCGGCCTGCAGCACCGACTTGAAGTTCTGCTGCAATTCCTCGCGGCTGTCGCGCAGGCTCTGCGGGACCAGGTTGCTGAGGCGGCGGGCGAGGTCGTCGAGTTGGCTGAGGTCGATCATGGCTGGCGGGTTCCTTCGTTGACGTGTCGCCAGCGTCGCGCGGCATGGATGCCGCGCCCATCGGCGACCGCCGCGTGCGGCTATCGGAAAAATCCGCAGCCACGCGCTAAGCTGTCGACAAGGATACCGGGAGACCGTGCATGAAGATGGTGATGGCGATCATCAAGCCGTTCAAACTCGATGACGTGCGCGAGGCGCTGGCCGACATCGGCGTGGCCGGCATCACCGTGACCGAGGTCAAGGGCTTCGGGCGCCAGAAGGGCCATACCGAGCTCTATCGCGGCGCCGAATACGTGGTCGATTTCCTGCCCAAGCTCAAGCTCGAGATCGCCGTCCCCGGCGACCAGGCCGAAGCCGCGATCGAGGCGATCATGAAGGCCGCCGGTACCGGCAAGATCGGCGACGGCAAGATCTTTGTTTGGGATCTCGATCGCGTGGTGCGCATCCGCACCGGCGAGCTGGACGCCGACGCGCTGTAACGCCCGATCAATCCTTCAGCGCAGCCTTCACGAACGGCGGCAACGAGGCCGCGCCGCGATGGATGTCGGCGGTGTAGTACTTGGTCGCGAACGACTTCGCCGCCGAATCGGTCTCGCGGAAATCGAAACCGCCGGACTTGCGCGCCATCGTCACGCTCCACCAGCCGGTGGGGTAGCACGGCTGCGGGAACGGCAGCGTCAGGAAGGTGGTGAAGCCGGACTTGCGCATTTCGTCGCGCATCTGGTTGATCAGGTCGAGCAGCTTGAGCGGCGATTCCGACTGCTGCACCAGCAGGCCGTCGTCCTTCAATGCGCGATTGCAATCGGCGAAGAACGCGGCATTGAACAGGCCCGCGGCCGGGCCGATCGGATCGGTGGAGTCGACGATGATGACGTCGACGCTTCCGGCCGGAAGGTTCTTGACGTAGGCGAGACCGTCGTCGAACAGCAGTTCGGCGCGCGGATCGTTGTTGGATTCGCACAGCTCCGGGAAATATTTCTCGGCCATGCGCGTGACCTGTTCGTCGATGTCGCACTGGGTCGCTTTCTCGACACCCTTGTGCTTGAGCACTTCGCGCAGGGTGCCGCAATCGCCGCCACCGATGATCACCACGCGCTTGGGATCGCGATGGGTGAACAGCACCGGGTGCGCGATCATCTCGTGGTAGAAGAAGTTGTCGTCGGTGGTGAGCATCATCGCGCCGTCGATCAGCATCAGGTTGCCCCAATCGGTCGACTCGAAGATCTCGATTTTCTGGAACGGCGACTGCACTTCGTCGAGCTTGCGGGTGATGCGGAAGCCG
>JAFEBZ010000215.1 GCA_018242405.1 Pseudomonadota bacterium
TGGCGGTTCGGGGCTGTTAGCTCAGTTGGTAGAGCAGTTGACTCTTAATCAATAGGTCCAAGGTTCGAATCCTTGACAGCCCACCAAATCGGAAACGCCCGGTCGAGAGACTGGGCGTTTTTGTTTGTCTCGATCTAGAATCGCGGCAATGCGAAAGTGGCGGAATTGGTAGACGCCCTGGTTTTAGGTACCAGTGCCGCAAGGCGTGGGGGTTCGAGTCCCCCCTTTCGCACCACGCCGCGATCACTTGCGGGCACGATGATGCCCAACGAGCCATCGCGAGCCTTGCGCCCAGAGTTGCGGGCTTTTGCGAGAGATAGCCTCCACCTGCAAAAGCGAGCTTTTTCGCGCAGTGGCGAAATACCCCAAAATCGGCGAAAATCCCCCGCTTGCCCGCGCGCCGCGTGGGCTCCGAACAACCTACAACGTCAGGCCGCAGGTCAGCGCGGCGAGCAGGAGCGTCCATGCAAGTCTCGATCGAATCCACCGGCAACCTCGGCCGCCGCGTCACCTTCAAGGTGCCGAGCTCCGATTTCAACAACAAGGTGGGTTCACGCCTGCGCGAAATCGCGCGCGATGCCCGCATCAAGGGCTTCCGCCCGGGTAAGGTGCCGGCCAGCGTGATCGACAACCGCTACGGCGAGCAGATCCGCGGCGAAATCCTTGACGGCATGCTGCGCGAAGGCTTCGGCAAGGCCGTGGAAGGCCAGGACCTGCGCATCGCCGGCAACCCGCGCATCGTGCCGAACAGCGAAGTCGCGGCCGAAGGCGAGCTCGCCTACGTCGCCGATTTCGAACTGGTTCCGGATTTCGGCGACATCGATGCCGCCAAGCTCAACGTGGTCCGCCACACCGCCGAAGTGAGCGACGAGGACATCGACCGCATGGTCGAGAACCTGCGCATGCAGCGCCAGAGCTGGTCGCCGGTTCAGCGCGCGAGCAAGAGTGGTGACCTGGTCGATGTCGAGATGAGCAGTGAAGTCGATGGCCAGCGCATGCCGCCGCAGGGCGTCGAGTCGGCCTCGACCGTGCTCGGTTCGGCGCAGATGCTGCCGGCCCTGGAAACCGCCCTCGAAGGCCTCGAGCCCGGCGCGGAGAAGGACATCGAGATCGAATTCCCGGCCGACTGGCGCATCGAATCGCTGGCCGGCAAGACCGCCAAGGTCCACGCCAAGATCACCCAGATCGCCGAATCCAAGCTTCCGGAAATCGACCAGGCCTTCATCCGCAGCTTCGGCGTCCGTAGTGGCGAGATGGACCAGTTCCGCAACGACATCCGCCAGAACCTCGAGCGCGAGCTCAAGGGTGCGCTGATGTACCGCCTGCGCCGTGAAGTCGGCGAAGCGCTGGTCAAGGAATTCGCCGGCGTCGAACTGCCGCCACGCCTGGTCCAGGACGAGGCTCAGGCGATGGCCAATGCCGATGCCGAGCAGGCACGCCAGAATGGCCAGCAGGTCGTCGAAGCGGCGCCGGGTCCGTATGCCGAAGCCGCTCGCAAGCGCGTGCTGGTCGGCCTGCTGGTGGGGGAAATCGCCCGCCAGAACAAGCTCAGCCTCGATTCCAACCGCCTGGTCGAAACCCTGCGCCTGATCGCCTCGACCTACGAAGAGCCGCAGCAGGTCATTGATTTGTACCGCAACGATCCCCAACTCATGCAGGGTCTGCAGAACCGCGTGATGGAAGAGCAGGTGATCGACTGGATCGCCGGGCAGGCCCAGCACACGGAACAGGCAATGTCCTTCCAGGACGCGATCCGCGCCGAGTAATCAGGTCGACCTGTCGTACCAGGCCTGATACGGTCACTGAGCGCGTTCATTTCTAACGGAGCCCCAGCATGTCGTCGATTCCCGCCACTTCGCTGAACCTCGTGCCCATGGTGGTCGAACAGACCAGTCGTGGCGAACGCGCCTATGACATCTATTCGCGCCTCCTCAAGGAGCGCGTGATCTTCCTGGTCGGTCCGATCGACGACAACGTCGCCAACCTGGTGGTGGCGCAGCTGCTGTTCCTCGAGGCCGAAAACCCCGAGAAGGACATCAGCCTGTACATCAACTCGCCGGGTGGCGTGGTCACCGCCGGCATGTCGATCTACGACACCATGCAGTTCATCAAGCCCGACGTCTCCACCATCTGCGTGGGGCAGGCGGCGTCGATGGGCGCGGTGCTGCTGGCGGCCGGTGCCGCCGGCAAGCGCTATGCGCTGCCGAATTCGCGGGTGATGATCCACCAGCCGCTGGGCGGCGCCCAGGGCCAAGCCGCCGACATCGAGATCCAGGCGCGCGAAATCCTGACTCTGCGCCAGCGCCTGAACGAGATCCTGGCCAAGCACACCGGCCAGTCGCTCGAGACCATCGGCCACGACACCGACCGCGACAACTTCAAGGACGCCGAGGCCGCCCGCGCCTATGGCCTGATCGACCAGGTGCTGGCTCGCCGCCCCGACGAGACCGTCCAGGCCGGGTGACCGGATCGAGGGTTTCAAGCAAGTCTTTGATTCACAACACAATTGGTCGGGTGTCCACACCGTAGTGGACGCCCGGTCTTATGCTATCTTCCGGGAGAGCCACTCTCCCGAGCTCCAGGACAGGGAATGACAGACGACCGCACCACCCGCACGACCGACAGTTCGAAGATCCTGTACTGCTCGTTTTGCGGCAAGAGCCAGCACGAAGTCCGCAAGCTCATCGCCGGTCCCAGCGTGTACATCTGCGACGAGTGCGTCGAGCTGTGCAACGACATCATCCGCGAGGAACTCGAACAGAAGTCGGATTCGAGCCGCAGTGCGCTGCCCAAGCCGCAGGAAATCCTCGAGGTTCTCGACCAGTACGTGATCGGCCAGCAGCGCGCCAAGAAAACGCTCGCGGTCGCCGTGTACAACCACTACAAGCGCATCGAGAGCCGCCAGAAGTCCGACGACATCGAACTGGCGAAGTCGAACATCCTGCTGGTCGGGCCGACCGGTTCGGGCAAGACGCTGCTGGCGGAAACGCTGGCGCGCCTGCTCAACGTGCCGTTCACGATGGCCGATGCCACCACGCTCACCGAA
>JAFEBZ010000216.1 GCA_018242405.1 Pseudomonadota bacterium
AACTGGTGACGGTGCTGATTCGCGAAGCGATCGCCAATTTCGGCGATGCGCGCCAGGGCTTCGTTGCCTTCGTCGAAACCGGTTGGGACCACGCCCAGCTCGCGGAAATCCCGCGCCTGCTCAATGAAGTCGGTGGTGCGCTTGGCATGCTGGAATTGCCGCAGGCAGCCGATTACCTCAAGGGCATCCGCCTCTATACCGAGCACGAACTGATCCGCAAGAAGCGTGTGCCGGGCAGCCAGCAGCTCGACACGCTGGCCGATGCGCTCGCCAGCACCGAGTATTACCTGGAGGCGCTGCGCGACAAACGCGCCGACCGCGACGACATCCTCGCGATCACCCGCCAGAGCCTGGAAGCGCTGCACTACTGGCCGCTGCCGTCGACGCCGGAAGTTGATGAATCGACGCCGATCGATTCCGAGCTCGAAACCGCCTACGAAGGCCTGATGACGCAGCTCACCGGCGAACCCGCGGCCGTCGCGCACGATGCAGTGCCGCCGCCGTTGCCGACGATGGTCGTCCCGGAAGCCACCGCGCCTGCGATCGAAGAATCGTTGGCCGTGGAGCCGGTATTCGCCACGCCCGAACCCGTTGCCGCTCCTGTCGCCGTTGCCGCGGCCGCTGTTGGTCCGTCGGCCATCCGCGACGAATACGGCTTCGATTACGGCAAGGAAGAAATCGACGACGAAATCCGCTTGATCTTCGTCGAGGAATTCGGCGAGGAGATCGGCAATCTCGACCAGCTGACGCCGGCATGGCTGGAGCAGCCGAACGACGCCGAACGCCTGCGCCCGATTCGCCGCATCTTCCACACCCTGAAGGGCAGTGGCCGCCTGGTCGGTGCGACCCGTCTCGGCGAGTTCAGCTGGAAGATCGAGAACATGCTCAACCGCGTGCTCGATGGCACGCGTCCGGCCTCGCCCGCAGTGATTGGCCTCGTGCAGACGGCTGGCGCCAACCTGCCGCATCTGCTCGCCGCGCTCGAGAAGCATCCGATTCCCGAGCTGGATCTCGACGGCATTGCTGCCGTGGCCGATCGCGTCGCAGCGGGTGAAGAGGTGGGATACGTCGCTCCGGTTGCAGCCGCAGCTGCTCCCGTCGCCGAAGTCGCCGCCGAAGTCGCGGTCGAAGATGTGCACGCCCCGGTGGCTGTCGAGCCGGAAGCCATCGAACACGTCGAGACGCCTGCCATCGATCATGCTCCGGTCGCACCGACGATTCCTGCCGGACATGTCCCGGTGCAGGTCGATGCGGTGCTGCTGGAAATCCTTGCCGCCGAAGTCGGTGGTCACGTTGCCACGGTCGAGATGTGGCTGGATGGTGCGAAACAGTCGCCGCAGGTGCCGGATGACCTGTTGATCCGCGCCGTGCACACCATGAACGGTGCTTTCGCGATGGCGGAAGTACCGGAAATCACCGATGCAACTGGACCGGCCGAAGGCTATCTCAAGCGCCTCGGCGCCGCCGGGCAACCGGTGGACGAACATGGCCTGTCCGCGCTGGGAGAACTGGTCGCACAGATCCACGCCACGGTGGCTGGCCTGCAGCAAAGCGCGCAGCATGTGCCGGCCCAGGCCGGTCTGGCAGCTGGTCTGGTTGCGTTGCGCGATGCCCTGCCGGAAGTCCATACACCGGTCCACGATGTCGAAGCCGAGCGCCTCGAAGCCGAACGTGCCGAAGCCGAACGCGTCGAAGCCGAACGCGTCGAAGCCGAACGTGCCGAAGCCGAACGCGTCGAAGCCGAACGCGTCGAAGCCGAACGCGTCGAAGCCGAACGCGCTCGCGTCCAGGCCGAAGAGGAGGCCGAATACGCGCGCCTCGAGGCCGAATATGCCGAACAGGCCCGCCGCGAGAAGGAACAGGCGCAGGCCCCGGTCCCGGCAGACACGCACGAAGGCGAAACCGCTGGAGTCGTTGCTGCTCTGACCGCAGCCGCGATCGCCGGTGCCGCCGACGTCGCCCACGAAGAGCATGCCGACGCCGTCCACGAGGAACATGCCGAAGTCGCGCAACTGGCGCCTGCCGCGGCGACGCACACGCATGGCGTCGACCTCGGGCCCGAACATCCGCTCGATATCGCCAACCTCGACAACGAATTGCTCGACATCTTCGTCGAGGAAAGCAACGACCTGCTCGACAACTCCGATGGCCTGCTGGCACGCCTGCGCGCCAACCCGGAAGACCTCGAAACCGTCACGGCGCTGCAGCGCGACCTGCATACCCTGAAGGGTGGCGCGCGCATGGCCGGCGTCATGTCGATCGGCGATCTCGGCCATTCGATGGAAACGCTGCTGGAATCGGTGGCGGAACATCGCACCCAGCTCGGCAACGATGGCGTGCCGTTGCTGGAGCGCGGCCTCGATACCCTGCGTGCGATGACTGAACGCGTGATCGCCCGCAAGTCATCGCAGACGCCGGGCGAACTGGTCGCACAGATGACGGCGCGCGCGCGCGGCATCATCGCGGCGCCGACCGATGCGCAAACCGCCGCCGAACCGGCGAAGGCCGTGTTGCCGGAACTGTCGGCTCCGATCATGGAAACCGCGCTCGACCGCGAATCCGCGGAAGGTGGCCAGGTGCGTTCGCAGGAACAGGTGCGCATCCGCGCCGATCTGCTGGAACGCCTGGTGAACTATGCTGGCGAAGTGGCGATCTATCGTTCGCGACTGGAACAGCAGCTGGGTGCGTTCCGCGCGGCGATGGGCGAAATGGAGCAGACCAACCTGCGCCTGCGCGACCAGTTGCGCCGCCTCGACCTGGAAACGGAAGCGCAGATCGTCGCCCGCTACCAGCGCGAACACGAATCGCACGATCCCGCGTTCGATCCGCTGGAGCTCGACCGCTATTCGACGCTGCAGCAGTTGACCCGCGGCCTCAACGAATCGGCGTCCGACATGTCGACGCTGCAGGGTTCGCTGGAAGACCTGACTCGCCAGTACGAAGCCTTGCTGCGCCAGCAGTCGCGCGTGTCGACCGATCTCCAGGAAGGCTTGATGCGCACGCGCATGATGCCGTTCGAGACCGTGTTGCCGCGCCTGCGTCGCGTCGTCCGCCAGGCCGCCGGCGAAACCGGCAAGCAGGCGCAGCTCGTCGTCAGCGGTGCCGAAAGCGAACTCGACCGCAACGTGCTCGAGCGCATGACCGCGCCACTGGAGCACGTGTTGCGCAACGCGCTTGCCCACGGCATCGAATCGCCCAAGGCGCGTCGTGCCGCCGGCAAGCCGGAAGAGGGCCGCGTCGAAATCAACGTGCGCCACGAAGGTTCGGAAGTGGTGCTCGCCATCCACGACGACGGCGCCGGTATCAACCGCAAGGCCATCCGCGCGCGCGCCGAAGAGCGCGGCCTGCTGCAGCCGGGCACGGATATCGCGGGCGAAGAGATCGACCGCTTCATCCTCCAGCCCGGCTTCTCCACCGCCAGCGAAGTCAGCCAGCTGGCCGGTCGCGGCGTCGGCATGGACGTGGTCCACAACGAAATCCGCCAGCTTGGCGGCTCGCTCGACATCGCCTCGGAAACCGGCAAGAACACCCGCTTCTCGCTGCGCCTGCCGCAGACGATGGCGGTGACGCAAGCGGTGTTCGTGCGCATCGGCGAGACCACCTACGCGGTGCCGATCGCCTCGGTGCGCGGCGTCAGCCGCATCGCGCGCGGCGAATACGCCAGCGGCGCGCAGCATCGTTACGGCAGCGAGGAATTCACCGTCTTCGACCTCGGCCTGCTGCTCGGCCAGCCGATGCTCAAGGCGGAAGATCATCTGCAGGTGCCGTTGCTGCTGATCGGTTCGGGTGAACTGAAGGCTGCAGTCGGTGTCGACCAGATCCTCGGCAACCGCGAAATCGTGGTGAAGCCGCTCGGTCCGCAGTTGGCGTCGATCCCCGGCATCTTCGGTGCCACGGTGATGGGCGATGGTTCGGTCGTGGTCATCCTCGACATCGCGCCGCTGGCGCGTCGTTATGCCGCGCGTCCGCAGCACGAGGTGGAAGCCGAAGCACCAGTGCAGGTGCAGGAAGTCGCCGATACCCACGTGGTGCCGGTGGTGATGGTGGTGGACGATTCCGTCACCATGCGCAAGGTCACCGGGCGCGTGCTGGAACGCAACGGCTATGAAGTGATGACCGCGAAGGACGGCGTCGACGCGCTGGAACGGATGGCCGAACGCGTACCCGACCTGATGCTGCTCGACATCGAAATGCCGCGCATGGACGGTTACGAACTGGCGACGCAGATGCGCCGCGACGCCCGCTTGCGCGATGTGCCGATCATCATGATCACCTCGCGTACCGGCGAGAAGCATCGCGAACGCGCCTTCGAAATCGGCGTCAACCGTTATCTGGGCAAGCCGTACCAGGAACCGGAACTGATGCGCAACGTCTCCGAACTGCTCGAGCTGTCCGGTGAGCACTGACCATCGCGCCACCGTCCTGCTGGGTCGCCCGGGCGAATTGCGCGATCGCCTGGAAGCAGCGCTGCGCGAAGCTGGCGCCGATATCGCGCTGGTCGTCGATCCCGCGAATGGCGACGTTGCACAGGTCCAGGCACAGGCGCCGCGCAATGTCGTGGTGCTGATGGAGCCGGGCGTGGAAGAGGCGCTCGATGCGCATTTCGACGCTCTGTTCGACGATCCCGGCATCGAACTCCTGTTCGAAGAGGCCAGCGTGCTGGCGTCGCGCCAGGGCTGGGATCTTGCGCGCTGGGGCCGCCATCTGTCGGCGAAGTTGCGTGGCAGCCAGGACGTGTTGCCGGAAGGCCATGGCGATGACGCCGGCTTCGTCGCGCCATTGCCGCGCGATGCACTCAAGCCGAAAGCGGAACAGCCGTTGCCGGCGGAAGAGGCGTCGGCAGCAGAAGAGCCGCCGGTGGCAGTGGAGCACGAAACCATCCCGCAGCCATCCGAAAGCGTCGAAACGCTAGTGGTGGAGCATCAGGATTTCGTTGACGCACCGATCGAGATCGCCGCGCAACCGCAGCAGGCCCCGGGACTGGAAGACCAGCACTGGATGCCGACGCAGCCCGACGACAGGGCGCAGGCGCAGCCGATCGATTTTGCCAACGATGGCCTCGATTACCTCGAACCGGTGAAGCGCATTCCGCATGGTGGCGGGGATCATCATGTTGGTGCGTTTGACCCGAATGCGTTCCTCGATAGCGCGCATCACCTGCCGGATGCCGAACCGATCCCGCTGGAACCACTCGAACCCCTCGACGACGCTGTGCATTCGCATGCCGACGTGATCGCGCTGGAACCCGTGTCATCTTCCAGCGATGCGCAGCCGCTCAAGCTGGCTTCGGCTGCGAGCATGGATGCGCCCGACATGACGGCGGCGCCGCTGCACGAAACCTGGTCGCTGGTCGACCACGACGACGCGCCCGCGCCGACGTCGCAATTGCCGCCGCCAGTGGCAACTCCGGCATCGCGCCTGGATGGCATGTCGATGGTCGATGACGGCACCATCGGGCTGGACGTCGCCGAAAGCGGTGGCACGACATCAAACCTGAGCATCGCCGGGACGCGTGGCGCAGTGCTGATCGTCGCCGGCGTGGGTGGTCCCGATCCGCTGCGTGCATTGCTCGGCCAGTTGCAGGACGATTTCCCGCGCCCGGTCCTGATCCAGCAGCATCTCGACGCCGGCAACTACGATCGCCTGGCGCGCCAGATGGAACGCGCGACGCGCTTGAAGGTGAAGCTCGCCGCCGCCGGCATGGCGATGGAAGACAACACCGTCTACGTGTTGCCGACTTCGGTCGGACTTGAAGAAGGCACGGGCGGTTCGGCATTCGTCGACATGCCGCAAGTGCGGGGATTCGCCGATGTCACTTCCAAGCTCGATCCCGCCGATAGCGCGCTGCTGGTATTGAGCGGAGCGCCGACCGATTTCATCGAAGAAGCATTGCGCTTCAAGGTCGCCGGTGCGTGGGTCGCGGCGCAGGCCGAGCATGGCTGCTTCGATCACGCTGTGCCGGCGATCGTTGCCGCGCGTGGCGCCGAGATCGCCGAACCGCTGGCGCTGGCGCAAAAACTCAACCTACGATGGCACGCGCACGCATGAGGCAGCCATGAACGAACTTCCGAGCAGCCTCCGCGGCGTGCTGATCCAGGCCGCCGGCAACCAGTTGCTGCTGCCCAACGCCGCCGTCGCCGAAGTGTTGTCCTATTCCGATCCGGAGCCGATCGCCAATGCCCCGGCGTGGCTGATGGGACGCGTGCGCTGGCGCGGCTGGCAGGTGCCGCTGGTCGATTTCTCGCGCCTCGATGGCAGCGAATCCACCACGCAAGCCGCCGCCGGTGGACGTCGTCGCGTGCTGGTGGTGAAAGCACCGGGCGGGCATGCGCGCCTGCCGTACTTCGCCTTCCTGGCCGACGGCTTCCCGCGCCTGATGAGCCTGTCGGAAGCGACGCTGGAAACGCTGGCGGAATCCTCCGTGCCCGAAAGCTGCATCTTCGCGCGCGTCGCCATCAACGACGAAAATGCCGTGGTGCCGGACATGGACGCGGTCGAATCGCGCCTGCGCAGCGAGTTGCCCGAAGCGGCCTGAACCAACGGCCTGGGCCGCTTCATCGCTTCAATCGAAATCGCCGTGCAAGGCCTGCAATGCCGCGATTGCGGCGAGGCCTGCGGTTTCCGTGCGCAACACGCGTGGGCCGAGGCGTACGCCGAGGAATCCCCGGGCTTCCAGCAGTGAGTGATCCTGCGGCGACCAGCCGCCTTCGGGACCGACCGCCAGCACGACGTCGCGTTGATCCGCCGCGAGTGCAGTACGACAACTCATCGTCGCAACCGGATCGAGCAGCAGTCGAGTCGTTGCTGCCAACGTCGCCAAGGCATTCGCCAATGGAACGGGAGGCTGCACTTCCGGCACCCATGCACGACCACTCTGTTCGCAGGCGGACACCACCACGCCGCGCCAGTGGTCCAGGCGCTTGGCGGCGCGCGCGCCATCCAGTTTCACTTCGCTGCGATCGCTGAACACCGGCACGAAGGCATTGACGCCGAGTTCGGTGCCTTTCTGCAGGATCAGGTCCATCTTCTCGCCGCGCGCCACGCCCTGCAGCAGGGTGATCCGCAATGGCGATTCGTTGGCGGGCGTGCGCACTTCGCCGATGCGCACACGGGCGCCGCGCTTGTCGATCGCGACGAGTTGCGCGTCGGCTTCATGGCCGCGGCCATCGAATACCACGCAGCTGTCGCCGACCTGCAGGCGCAGCACGCGGGTCAGATGTGCGGTAGAGGATTCCGGCAATTCGAATTCGCTGCCGGCGTGCAATCCGGCATCGACATGGACGCGGGTCAGGCGCATGCGGTGACCTCGCGGATGGTCGCGGCGGTGGCCTCGGCGAGTTGCTCGAGCGCGTCGTCGTCAATGCAATAGGGCGGCATCCAGTAGAGAGTGTCGCCGAGCGGACGCAGCACCACGCCGCGTGCCAGTGCCGCGCGATAGGCCTGCAGGCCGATGCGCAGCGACGGATCGAACGGCGTTGCCTTGTCGCCATCGCGGGTGAGTTCGAACGCGACCACCATTCCGCATTGGCGGGCATCGGCGACATGGGGCAACGCGGCGATGTCCTTTGCCAAGGCGCCCATGCGTGCGGCCGTCGTGCGGTTGCGCATCAAGACGTCGTCTGCATCAAAGATCGCCAGCGATGCGAGCCCGGCGGCGCAGCCCAGCGGATTGCCGGTATAGCTGTGCGAATGCAGGAAGGCGCGTTCGCGCGAATCATCGAGGAAGCCGTCGTAGATCGCCTGCGTCGTGAGTGTCGCCGCCAACGGCATGAAGCCGCCGGTCAGGCCCTTCGACACGCACATCAAATCCGGTTGGATTCCGGCCTGCTCGCAGGCGAACAGCGTGCCGGTACGGCCGAAGCCGGTGGCGATCTCGTCGGCGATCAGGAAGATGCCGTGGGCGTCGCAGAGTTCGCGCGCGCGCTTGAGATACGCCGGGTGATGCATGCGCATGCCGCCCGCGCATTGCAGCAGCGGTTCGACGATCAGCGCACAGACTTCCTGTCCATGCTGGTCGAGCAGGCTGGCCAGCACGTCGGCGGCTTCCAGCGCGCATTCCTCTGCGGTCTGACCCGGGCGCGCATCGTAGGCATCGGGCGAGGGCGCAAAGATCGCTTCCGCCAGCAGCGGTGCGTAGATGCGTCGATACAGCGGAATGTCGCCGACCGCGAGCGCACCCAGGGTCTCGCCGTGATAGCCGTTGTGCAGCGCGATGAATTTGCGGCGATCGGGTTCGCCGCGATTGCGAAACCAGTGGAAGGCCATCTTCAGTGCGACTTCGACCGCCGCCGAGCCGTTGTCGGCGTAGAACACTTTCGCCAGCGGATCGCGCCCGGCCTGTCGCGGTGCACGCGCGAGCAACTGTTCGGCCAGCGCGATCGCGGAAGGATGGGTGAAGCCGGCCAGCAGGACATGTTCCAGCGTGCGCGCCTGTTCGGCGATGGCGGCGGCGATGCGCGGTTCGCCATGGCCGTGGATATTGGTCCACCAGCTCGACACCGCGTCGAGGTAGCGACGGCCATCGGCACCGACCAGCCACGCGCCTTCGCCGCGCACGATCGGAACCAGCGGCAGTACGTCGGGGTGCTCACGCATTTGCGTGCAGGGGTGCCAGACCGCGGCCAGGTCGCGGGTGACGAGCGCGTCTTTGTTCAAGGCTGGCTCGGCTATCATCACATCCACATGGACAACGTTCGACATCCGCAGATTATCGCTTGTGTACCGGCCCGGCGCGTCCGGCAGGTCTCGCCGTGAGCCAGCGCCTTCCCGTCGTCCATGCCCGCCACCAGCGCGATGAAGGCCGTGGCCGCATCGTCGAGGACGTCGATCTCGAGTTCGGCAACGGCGAACGCCGCATCTTCCATCGCGTGCTGGCGCCTGGCCCGGGCGCGGTTGCCGTGGTACCGATGCTCGATGACGAAACCGTGTTGCTGGTGCGCGAATACGCTGCTGGCGTGCATCGCTACGAACTTGGACTCGTGAAGGGGCGGATCGACGATGGCGAAACCGCTGAAGAAGCCGCCAATCGCGAATTGATGGAGGAAGCCGGCTACGGCGCACGCCGCATCGAGGTGATGCGGATGCTGAGTCTGGCACCGACCTACATGGAACATCAGACCGCGCTGGTGCTGGCGCGCGATCTCTACCCGGCGAAGTTGCAGGGCGACGAACCTGAAGAACTCGAAGTCGTGCCGTGGAAGCTGGCCGATCTCGGCGAACTGGCGCTGCGCGATGATGCTTCGGAAGGGCGCAGCCTGGCAGGACTGTTCATCGTGCGCGAATGGCTGGCGAAGCACGGATGAGGGTGGATGCCGGACTTCGCGACGGCGTCGCGGCGCTGGCGCAACAGGCAGCGCAACGCATTCTCGCCGTGTATGCGGATGCCTTCGATGTCACCCGCAAGGATGATGCCAGCCCGCTGACCGAAGCCGATCTTGCGTCGCATCGCTGCATCGTTGAAGGGCTCACTGCGCTCACGCCCGACATCCCGGTGTTGTCGGAAGAATCTTCGGATGCGCACAAGGCGCAACGCCGCGACTGGTCGCGCCTGTGGCTGGTCGATCCGCTCGACGGGACCCGCGAATTCGTCAAGCGCAACGGCGAGTTCTGCATCTGCATCGCCCTGATCGAAGGCGACGCCGTGGTGTTCGGACTGGTCCAGCAGCCGGTCAGCGGGCTTCTTTGGCATGGCGCGCCGGGGCAGGGCGCATGGCGGCGCGAGAACGGCGTCGACGTGCCGTTGCACTACCGCCGCAGCGATGGCGCGCTGCGCGTCGCGGCGAGTCGTTCGCATCGCGACGCACGCACCCAGGCGCTGATCGATCGCATTGGCGACGTCGATACCGTGCCCTGCGGTTCCGCGCTCAAGTTCTGCAGGATCGCCGAAGGCGCCATCGATCTCTATCCGCGTTTCGGCCCGACCAGCGAGTGGGACACCGCCGCCGGGCAAGCGATCGTCGAAGGCGTTGGTGGTGCGGTGGTCGACTCGCAAGGCCGCCCGCTGCGCTACAACCGCCGCGACACCCTGCTCAACGGTGATTTCATGGCGATGGGCGATCCTGCACTGCCGTGGCGTGACTGGCTGGAATAATCATGATCGATACGAACAACGCGCCGAGCGGCGACATCTCCGAACTGATCGCGATCATGGCGCGGCTGCGCGATCCGCAGGGTGGCTGCCCATGGGATCTGGAACAGGATTTCTCGACGATCGCGCCGTACACGATCGAGGAAGCCTACGAAGTCGCCGACGCGATCGAGCGTGGCGACATGGCCGATCTCCGCGACGAGCTCGGTGACCTGCTGCTGCAAGTGGCCTTCCATGCACGGATGGCGGAAGAAGCCGGGGCCTTCAGGTTCGCGGACGTCGTCGTCGCCATTTGCGACAAGATGGTGCGTCGCCATCCCCATGTCTTCGGGGATGCCAGTTTTGCCGATGTCGATGAACAGACGCGTGCATGGGAGCAACTCAAGGCGAATGAGCGTGCATCGAAAGGCGAGGCCGATAGCTCCGCACTCGCGGGGATCGCGCGCGGACTGCCGGAATGGCAGCGCGCGGTGAAGCTGCAGTCACGGGCGGCGCGCACCGGTTTCGACTGGCCGGACCATCGTCCGGTGTTCGCCAAGCTGCGCGAGGAGCTCGACGAACTGGAGGCCGAGTTCGATCGCGGCGAACGCGACCACGACCACCTCCAGGAAGAATTGGGCGACGTGTTCTTTGTCGCCGCCAATCTGGCCCGGCACGCCGGAATCGATCCCGGCACGGTCCTGCGTGGCGCCAATGCCAAGTTCGAGCGGCGCTTCCGCGCGATGGAGGCGCTGGCCGCAGCCCGGGGCCTAGACTTCGCGGCCCTTGGGCTGGAAGGCCAGGAGCGCCTGTGGGACGCCGTGAAACGTGACGAGCTTACACAAAGCTGAATGTGACATACGATCTTCACCCATCGTCCACAAACCGGGCGGCAGTCTTCTTCACAAAGCTGAAAAGACAGGGGTCGTCATGACACAGCAACACGATGGAGGGCTTGTCCTCATTGTCGAGGACAATCGCAACATTTCGGAGATGATCGGCGAATATCTCGAAGGTAAAGGCTTCGAGGTCGATTATGCCCAGGACGGCCTGGACGGCTACCGGCTGGCGTTGGAGAACGCCTATGACGTCGTCGTGCTCGACCTGATGCTGCCGCGGATGGACGGCGTCGAGGTGTGCCGCAAGCTGCGGGAAGAGGCGCGCAAGTCGACGCCGATCCTGATGCTGACCGCGCGCGACACCCTGGAAGAAAAGCTGACCGGTCTTTCCGCCGGCGCCGACGACTACCTGACCAAGCCGTTCGCCATCCAGGAGCTGGAGGCACGCCTGCGCGTGCTGATCCGCCGCGAGCGTCGCCAGGTGGGGTCGGAAGTGCTGAAGGTCGGCGACCTGGTGCTCGATCCCGCCAGCCTGCGCGCCACCCGCGGTGGCAGCGAACTGCTGCTGTCGCCGATCGGCCTGAAGCTGCTGACCATCCTGATGCGCGAATCGCCGCGCGTGGTTGGTCGCCACGAAATCGAACGCGAGATCTGGGGCAACAGCCTGCCGGATTCCGACACCCTGCGCAGCCATCTCTACAACCTGCGCAAGATCATCGACAAGCCGTTCGACAAGCAGCTGCTGCATACCGTCCAGAGCGCGGGCTATCGCATCGCCGATATCGACCAGCCGCCGTCCTGAAATGGCGTCGACGCCGAAACGGCTTAAATCCCGCATCCGCGATGTCTTCCTGCTGCAGGGGATCATTGCCGTGGTGCTGGTGCTGATCGGCACTTTCATCGGCAGCCAGTTGCTGGCGGCAGGATTGTTGCGCGATCGCGTCCGTACCGAAAGCGACCGCATGTGGGACCTGATCCAGCGCGATCCCGCCAAGCCCCTGCCGAGCGGATTCGGTTACCAGGCGTGGTTCGTTCCGGCGGGCAAACAGCCGGATGCAGTGCCGCCGCAGTTGCGGGTGACATCGCCGGGATTCCATCGCGATCCCGATGGCGAAAGCATGGTGTACGTGGGCGAACACGCCGAAGGACGGCTGTACCTGCGGGTGGAGCCGACCTTCATCAATCGCATGGTGAGCTGGTTGACCGTGCTGGCCGCGACCCTGTCGCTGATTGCGATCGCCACGCTGTCGTGGCTGGGGCATCGGCGTTTCCAGAGGATGATGGCGCCGCTCGAACGCCTGTCGCACGCGGCGGAACGCTGGCGGCCGGAATCGACGATGCCGCAGGGCTTGATCGAGGCGTCGGCGCTCCACGATCCCGTGGATGAAGTCGAACGGTTGCGCTACGCCCTGATCGACATGACCTCGCGCATGGACGCCTTCGTGCGCCGCGAGCGCGACTTCACCCGCGATGCCAGCCATGAATTGCGCACGCCGCTGACGGTGATCCGGATGGCCGGCGACCTGTTGCAGGGCGAGGAAGGAATGAGTGCGCGCGGTGTCCGTGCGGTGGCGCGCATCAAGGAACAATCGCAACAGATCGAAGGGCTGGTCGATGCCTTCCTGTTGCTGGCGCGCGATCCGCGTTCGCCGATCGATGTCACCGAGACATCGCTGGCCGAAATCGTGGAGAACGAAGTCGCGCGCGCGCAGCATCGCCTCGAAGGCAAGCCGGTGACGCTGCGGGTGCAGATCGGTGCATATCCGGTGGTCGATGCGCCGCCGCGCCTGCCCGGCGTGGTGCTCGGGCATTTGCTGCAGAACGCCTGCGATTTCACCGAGCAGGGCGAGATCGTGGTGGTGGTCGAGACCGAACGCATCGAGATCCGCGATACCGGCGTCGGGATGGATTCCGCAACCCTGGCCCGGGTGTTCGAACCGTTCTTCCGCGCCGATACCGCCAGGACCGAATCCAGGGGGCTGGGGCTGAATGTTGTCCGGCGCCTGGTCGAGCGCATGGGCTGGACTGTGACACTGGACAGCAAACCGGGCCTGGGGACCGCCGCGATCCTGCATTTTGCATGAAGATGGGCGGTCAACCGTCCTGGATGGACGGACGTTCATATCCAACCTGAGCCCATTGAATTCACGATGCCGACTCCCAGCCCCGCGCGGCCGCGCGCCCGCAAATCGTTCCCCTGGATCCCCGTGGTGCTCGGCGTTGTCGTGCTGGCAGGTGGTGGCGCCTGGTGGTTCAAGCATCACGCTGCGTCGGGCCAGACCGGTTATCGCACCCAGGCGATCGATCGCGGTGATATCCGCGTCTCGATTTCCTCCACCGGCACGCTGTCGGCGATCTCCACCGTGACGGTGGGCAGCCAGGTGTCCGGCCAGCTCACCGAAGTGCTGGCCGATTTCAATTCCAAGGTGAAGAAGGGCCAGGTCATCGCCAGGATCGACCCCTCGACCTACGAGACGCAGATCGTCCAGGGCAATGCCCAGATCGCCAGCGCGCAGGCGCAGCTCAAGCAGTTCGAGGCGACGCTGACGAACGCGACGTTGGTCTGGCAGCGCAATGCGCGACTCGGCCAGCAGAAGCTGGTGGCGCAATCCGACGTCGACCAGTCGCGTGCGGCGATGTTGCAGGCGCAAGCGCAGGTCGACAGCGCCAAGGCGTCGATCCGCCAGCAGACTGCGTCCACGCAAACGACGCGGCTCAATCTCGAACGCACGGTGATTCGCTCGCCGGTGGATGGCGTGGTGCTGACGCGCGCGGTTGAACCCGGGCAGACGGTGGCGGCCAGCCTGCAGGCACCGACGCTGTTCACCATCGCCGAGGATCTGTCGAAGATGAAGATCCAGCTGACGGTGGACGAATCCGACATCGGCCAGGTGAAGCAGGGCCAGAACGTCAACTTCACCGTCGATGCCTTCCCCAATCGCCAGTTCGCCGGCGTGGTGTCGCAGGTGCAGATGGCCGCCACGACAACGAACAACGTTGTGACCTATCCGGTGCTGGTGACGGTCGACAATGCCGATGGCACGCTGCTGCCGGGCCTGACGGTGAATGCCGAGATCGAAGTCAGCCGCCAGCCCAACGTGTTGCGCGTCGCCAACGCGGCGCTGCGCTACAAGCCTTCCGACGAGGATGCTTCGGCGCAGGCACCGCAGGGTGGGCAGGGGCAGGGCGGCACTCGTGGTGGTGCCGGCATGAACGATGACATCGCGAAGATCGCGGCTGGCCTGCAGTTGAAGCCGGAGCAGCAGGCGGCTTTCGATGCGGCGCTGGCCGAAATGAAGAAGCGTGCGGCCGAACGCATGCAGCAAGCACAGCAACAACAGTCATCGCAGCAGGGCGGCGGCAGCAAGCTGTTCGGTGGTGGTCCGAGTGGACAGCGCAGCGGCGGTTCCGGCAGCGGCAATCCGAAGATGCAGGCGCAGATGCGCGCACGCATGCGCGATCGCTTCCAGCAGCAGTTCGCCACGTTCACCGCGACGCTCGATCCGGAGCAGAAGGCGAAGTGGGATGCAGCGCTTGCCGACCTGATGAATGCCCGGCGCGCGCCGATCTATCTGCTGGTCGATGGCAAGCCGCAACGGGTGATGGTGCGCCTGGGCTCGACCGATGGCAGCAATACCGAAGTCAGCGGTGGCGTGAAGGAAGGCGATCTTGCGATCACCGGCCAGCAATCGGCGGACAGCGCGGCGCAGGGCAAGAAATGAGTCCTGCAGGCGACACGCCGCCGGTCGTCGCAACGCACGACCTGCGCAAGGTCTATTCGCCCGGCACCGCGGCGGAAGTGATCGCGTTGCGCGGGGTGAACCTGCGCATCGAACGTGGTGAATTCGTCGCGATCATGGGGCCGTCGGGATCAGGCAAGTCGACGCTGATGAACCTGATCGGCTGCCTCGACACGCCGAGCAGTGGCACCTATGCCTGCGACGGTGTCGATGTCTCGACGCTCGATGCCGAGGAACTCGCGGCGTTGCGTCGCGACAAGATCGGTTTCGTGTTCCAGGGCTTCAACCTGCTGCCGCGGATGAGCGCACTGGAAAACGTCGCGATGCCGATGGCCTACACCCGCGTCGCCCACCACGAGCGGCGCGAGCGTGCGCAAGCGGCATTGGCGGCGGTGGGCCTGGGTGAACGCGCCGGCCATCGCCCTAACGAACTCTCGGGCGGCCAGCAGCAGCGCGTGGCGATCGCGCGCGCGTTGATCAACCACCCCCCGATTTTGCTTGCCGACGAACCGACGGGTGCGCTCGACAGCAAGACCGGCGAGGAAATCCTCACGCTGTTCAATCGCCTCAGCGAGGAACAACACACCGTGGTGCTGATCACCCACGACGCCCACGTCGCCGCGCACGCGCATCGCTTCTACGTGATGCGCGATGGCGAATTGCACGAAGGCACGCGCGAGGAGTTGCGCGCATGAGCTGGCTCGACATCATCCGCACCGCGCTTGCCGCGCTGCGCGGCAACTGGCTGCGCAGCGCGCTGACATCGCTCGGCGTGATCATCGGCATCGCTGCCGTGATCGTCATGGTCTCGATCGGGCAAGGCACGCAAAAGGAGATCGACAAGCTGGTCTCCGGCCTCGGTTCGCAGCGCCTCGACATCGGCAGCGCCGGTGGCCAGGGCGGCGGAGCGCGCCTGGCGCAGGGCAGTCGCTGGAGCCTCAACAGCGGCGACGCCGACGCCATCCGCAGTGAAGTTCCGGAAGTGCAATATGTCAGTGGTTCGCTGCGCGGCGGTACCCAGGTGGTGAACGGCGAGAACAACGCATCCACCTCGTGGCAGGGCGTCGACAACGACTGGTTCGCGATCAACGACTGGCAGATG
>JAFEBZ010000217.1 GCA_018242405.1 Pseudomonadota bacterium
ATAATGAAAGCGCACGACCTTGTCTTTCTCAATTTTCATGAATTTCTGCTTGTAAGGTATTGAAATTTGGTATCGGATGCGGGCAGACTTCAGCCACCGATCACGTCCGGTCGGCCATGCGCCGTTGGACATTATCCGGGGAGGGGCTCCATGTCGCCAGTGCGAACTGCATCGATCCGCGCCCGGGCCGGCATGGCCTTGGCCCTGCTCGCCCTCTCCTGGCCGGGCCTGGCCACGGCCGGCCCCCCCGACAACACCACCATTCCTCCCGCGCCCGCCAACACCACCGGGCGCTGGAGCGTAACCCCGTTGCACGGCACCGCCGCCGCCAACGCCGTCCTGATGCGGGCAATCAGCCTGGTCGGCACGCCTTACGTCTGGGGCGGCACCAGCCCGGATGGCGGATTCGACTGCAGCGGACTGGTCAACTACGTCTTCCGCGACATGCTCGACCTGCGCCTGCCGCGGACCTCGC
The DNA here is from genome assembly GCA_018242405.1 of Pseudomonadota bacterium. GTDB lineage: Bacteria > Pseudomonadota > Gammaproteobacteria > Xanthomonadales > Xanthomonadaceae > Solilutibacter. Next base: position 476 of record JAFEBZ010000217.1, read on the forward strand.
GCGAACTGGCCGAAGTCGAGGGGCCGCGGATCTCGCTGGATGACCTGCAGACCGGCGACCTGATCTTCTTCGGGGCAGACGGCCAGATCAGCCACGTCGGCATCTATGTCGGCGAAGGCCGCTTCATCCACGCCCCCCGCACCGGCAGCGTGGTCCGGCTGGAAAAGATCGATACACCCTATTGGCTGGCCCGCTATTCGGGTGCGCGCCGCGTCATCGATCCGTAAAGACCATGTGAAGGTCGCGTGAGGGCAAAATGACGATGGATGCCAAATTTTGTGCATTCAGTTCCACTTTTTAACCCTTTTTTACGTTTTCTTAAACAAACTCTGTCGTCTGGTCGGGCACACTCTCGGCTCGTTTAGTTGAATGAAGACCCCGTGACGATGACCGAGACGCGCTCCCAACGCCTCGGCCGCCTCAGGAAGCAGGCTGCCATTACATTGATGCTTGTTGTCGGAACCGCGTTCGCCGCGCCGGCATTTGCACACGAAACCGAGACCGGCGCCGACCGTCTCGATGCCATTGGTGGCAGCGTCATCGACCAGGTAGATGGCAATCCGCTCAACCAGACCCTGAGCCAGCTCGACCCCTCGGCCATGCCGGTGGGCAGCGCGATCAGCAGCGCCGACCAAGGGCGCATCCAGAAGGTGCTGTCGCGCGCCATGGCCCTGCTGGGCATCCCCTATCGCTGGGGCGGCACCACCACCAACGGCTTCGACTGCAGCGGTCTGGTCGGTTACGTCTTCCGCACCGCGCTCGGCATCAACCTGCCGCGCGTCTCCCGCGAAATCGCCCACCAGGGCACCAAGGTCCAGACCGCCGACCTCGCCGAAGGCGATCTGGTGTTCTTCGGCCGTGGCCGCGGCATCGACCACGTCGGTATCTACATCGGCGAAGGCAAGTTCCTGCACGCCCCGCGCACCGGCCGCGACGTCACCGTCTCCAATCTGGACGGTTACTGGGCGCAACACCTGGTCACGGCTCGCCGCATTTCCGGCTGAACCTTGCGACCATCGAACATCAGCGAAGCCGCCTAACTGGCGGCTTCGGTGTTTTTGGCGTCCGTCTCCGCATCGCGATAACGGGCGATGGTGTGTTCGATGTCCTTGCTCAGGTCCATCACCTTGAGCGCGTATTCGGCGAGGCGGCGATCTTCGTCGCTCTCCTGGGTCAGCTGCGACACCGGCATCGGGCGTCCGCCCTGCTGGTCGACGGCGACGAAGACGATCACGCAATGGGTACAGAGGCGCTCCGTGCCGCCGCGCGGATCGCGGGCGCTGACATCCACTGCGACATGCATCGAAGTGCTGCCGGTGTAGACCAGCTTGGCGTTGATGGTGACGAGATCGCTGATCCCGATCGGGGCGACGAAACGGATGCCGCCGACCGCGACCGTCACCGCATAGTGCCCGCACCAGCCGACCGCGACGGCGTAGCCGGCCTGGTCGATCCATTTCATGACGATGCCGCCGTGGACCTTGCCGCCGTAATTGACGTCGCCGGGTTCGGCGAGGAAGCGCATGGTCACTTCACGCGGATGTTCCGGTGCCGGCGTGTTTTCGGTCATGCTGTGCACACATCCCACGATTTCGATCCATGCCTTATACACCCATCGTCGGCACGCTCGGCTACATCCTCTCGCCCGATCGTCGCCAGGTCTTGCTGGTCCATCGCAATGCGCGCCCCGGCGACGAACATCTCGGCAAGTACAACGGCCTCGGCGGCAAGCTCGAAGCCGACGAAGACGTGGTCGCGGGCATGCGTCGCGAGATCGAGGAGGAAGCCGGGCTCGCCTGCAACGAGTTGCAACTGCGCGGCACCATCAGTTGGCCGGGCTTCGGCAAGAATGGTGAAGACTGGCTGGGCTTCGTCTTCCTGATCACGAAATTCACCGGCAGCGCACCCGACCGCAACGTGGAAGGCACGCTGGAGTGGGTGGATGTCGAGCGGATCTACGACTTGCCGATGTGGGAAGGCGACCGCCACTTCCTGCCGCTGGTGTTCGACAGCGACCCGCGCGCTTTCCACGGCGTGATGCCGTACAAGGATGGCAGGCCCGTCAGCTGGAGTTACAGCAGGATTTGAGCCACGCGGACTCAGGCGGCGCCGCGCGCTTCCGGCTGGTCGAGCACTTCCAGCACGCGCAAGCGGGTGTTCTTGCCGCCCGGCAGGTGCCAATCGATGGACTGGCCGACCTTGAGCCCGAGCAATGCACTGCCAACCGGCGCGAAGATCGACACCGTACCGGGCTGGCCCGCGCCTTCCGGATAGACCAGGGTCAACGTGTAATTGGCGCCGGCGTCATCGGCAAAGCGCGCCGTGGTGTTCATCGTCACGATGTCCGGCGGCACTTCGCCCGGCTCCACCACCGATGCCCGGTCGATTTCCGCACGCAACGCCTCGGCGCCCGGGAGATTGCGCGCAGCGGACGATTCCAGCAGCGCATCCAGGCGATCCCAGTCGGGACGTGACATGACAATGGACGGAACCTCGGGCATTACTGAACTCCTGTTCTTTCAACGTAGTTGCGAATCTTTGCTGCCACGTCGATTGTAGCCGCTGAACCGCTCATCTTCCTCGTCGCGCGCCTGCTGGCAGGACACGCACAGGCGCACGCCGGGCAAGGCCTTGCGACGCGCTTCGGGAATCGGCGCAGCGCATTCCTCGCAATGTTCCAGGCTCGGACCCTGCGGCAACTGGCTGCGGGCGCGCTTGATCGCATCCTTCACCGTGGCGTCGATCTGGTCCTGCACCGCGCCATCGCCAGCCCAACCGATGGCCATGTCAGTGGTCGCCGCCTTGATCGCGGAAGCTGTCAACGTCGCCGGGACGACGCAGCATCTTGTTGACCTCGTCGAGGTGCATTTCCTCGGCGACGATCATGTCGCGCGCGTATTCCTCCAGCAGCACCGACTTGCCTTCGCTCAGGCGCAGCAGCTCGTAATAGATCTCGAGCGAGGCTTTCTCGTGCGCCAGGCTCTCGCGCAGGATGTCGCCGATGTCGTGCTGGTGGGTTTCCAGCAATGGCCCGATCCGCAATGAAGGATGGCCGCCGAGCAGCGTCACCAGTTCGCCGGCCTTGCTCGCATGCGCCAGCGATTCGTCGGCGTTCGACTTCATCCACGACACGATCGGGATGCGTCCGTAACCGTAGACCATCAACCCGTAATGGGTATAGCGCACGACGCCGGCCAGCTCCATCTCCATGATGCGATTGAGCGTATCGATGGCCTTCTGCTTGAGATCATCCTGCATGGCAGATTCCTCCTGTATGGATAGATGGGGTCAGGCCGCGTCGCCTTCAATGATGCCGACGTTGCTGTCCGCGGCATCGTAGACCTGCTGGTCGAGCAGTCCGGTTTCTTTCGCCACCAGCACCGGTATCAGCATCTGTCCCGTCACGTTGGTCATCGTGCGCATCATGTCGAGCACGCGGTCGATCGCGTAGAGATAACCGATCACCTGCAGCGGCAAGCCTGCGGCAGACAGCACCACCGTCGCCATGATCACCGCGGTTCCCGGCACGCCGGCGGTGCCGAAACTGCCGAGCACCGAGGCGATCGCGATCATCACGTACTGCGTCGAGGTGAGATGGAAACCGGTGTATTGGGCGATGAAGACCGCCGCCAGCGCCGGATAGATCGCGCCGCAGCCGTCCATCTTGATGGTCGCGCCAAGTGGCACCGCGAAGCTGGCGTAGTCCTTGTTAACGCCAAGGTTGTGCTGGACCGAACGCAACGACACCGGCATCGCCGCGAAACTGGACGACGCGACGAAACCGACCTGCATGCCCGGGAACGCTCCGCGGAAGAACTTCCACGGATTGAGGCGATGGATCAGCAACAGCGCGGTGTAGACCACGATGATGTGGAAGGCGCAGGCGGCGTACAGCGCGATCACGAACTGGAACAGCGGCTTCAACTGGGCGAAACCGTAACCACCGACCAACGCGGCGATCAGACCGAAGGTGCCGATCGGGGTGAATTCGAGCACGAAGCGCGTCACCTGGATCATGGCGTCGCTGGCTTCGCCCACCAGCGCGCGCAGGCGTTGGGTGCGATCGCCGAGCTTGACCAGCGCGAAACCGACCAGTCCAGCGAAGAAGATCACCTGCAGCACCGTGCCGTTGCGCGGAACCATCACGCTCATGCCATCACCGGTCTTGCCGGTGGCCGCGCCGGCCAGCGCCGCGAACGGATTGGACGGCACGATGTTGAGCAGCATGTCGAGCACGCTGGGGATCTCTTTTTCCTTGTAATCGCTCGCAATCTGCAACACGCCGACGCCGACGCCCGGCTTGAACACATAGCCGGCGGCCAGCCCGACGCCGACCGCGAGCACCGCGGTGATGGCGAACCACAGGAAGGTGCGGCCGGCGAGCGCGGCGATCGATTTCTGCCCGGCCAGCGACGCGACCGCGTTGATCACCGCGAAGAACACCAATGGCACCGCAATCATCTTGATCAGGGTGACGTAGAGATCGCCGAGCGGGCCGAACCATGCCTCGGCTTCCTTGCCAAAGGCCCAGCCCGCCAGCGCGCCCAGCACGAAACCGAGCACCACGCGTTTCCAGAATTTGATGCGGAACCACCAGGCCATCGACACATTCCAACAGATCGAATTGCACACGATACCGCAGCCAGCCATCTGTTCCTTATTGCAATCCCGCTGACATTCATTCCCTGCAGATTCGCGCCCGCGCGGGCCCGCGTTGACAGCCGATGCGAGCCGCATTCACGCTGTGCTAGCAAATCCCGGGGCATTCTTTGCCGCACCGCACAATCTGGAGTACACATGAAAGCGACACTGGATGGAAAGGTCTGCGTCGTCACCGGCGCCGCCAGCGGCATTGGCAAGCGCATCGCCGAGGTTTACGCGCAGGCCGGCGGCCGTGTCGCGATCGCCGATCTCAACCTCGACGCCGCCGAGGCGACCGCCAAGGAGTTGCGCGATGCCGGTGGCCAGGCCATGGCGGTGGCGATGGATGTCACCGACGAACAGCAGGTGGTCGACGGCATCGCCAAGGTGGTCGCCCAGTTCGGCCAGGTCGACGTCCTGGTCTCCAACGCCGGCATCCAGATCATCAACAAGATCACCGACTTCACCCTGCCCGACTGGAGGAAGATGCTCGCCATCCATTGCGACGGCGCCTTCCTGACCACCCGCGAATGCATGCGTGACATGGAGAAGCGCAAGGCCCCGGGCGCGATCATCTACATGGGCTCGGTGCACTCGCACGAGGCGTCCCCGCTCAAGTCCGCCTACGTCACCGCCAAGCACGGGCTGTTGGGCCTGGCGCGCACGGTGGCGAAGGAAGGCGGCTCGCTCGGCATCCGCGCGAATGTCATTTGCCCCGGATTCGTGCGCACGCCTCTGGTGGAAAAGCAGATCCCGGAACAGGCCAAGGTGTTCGGCATCAGCGAGGAGGACGTGGTCAAGAAGGTGATGCTGAAGGACACCGTCGATGGCGAATTCACTACCGTCGATGACGTTGCCAACGTCGCGCTGTTCCTGGCCGCGTTCGAGACCAATGCGCTGACCGGGCAGTCGATCGTGGTCAGCCACGGTTGGTACATGCAGTAACAACACGTGGCGAAGACGCCCCCCGTCAATGATGAAGCGTTGCGGCGGCGTGTCGCGCGCTATCCCACTGTCGCATTGGTGTTGCAAGGCGGTGGCGCGCTCGGCGCCTACCAGTGCGGCGTCTACCAGGCGCTGCACCAAGCCGGCATCGAACCCAACTGGATCGCCGGCATTTCGATCGGCGCGATCAATGCTGCATTGATCGCCGGCAATCCGCCCGAGCACCGTCTTGATTCGCTGCAGGGATTCTGGGACGACATCTGCCAGCCCGCAGGCAATGCCGCGTTGCCGGCATTGTGGGTGCGCAACCTGCTAGCGGCGGCCCCGGCCACACCGGGACTGGAAGCCTGGGCGGCATCGGCCAGCGCGTTCGCGGCGCTGTGGCAGGGGCAGCAGGGCTTTTTCACGCCGCGCATCGTTCCGCCGTTCGCGCTGTCGGATGGCAGTCCGCAGGCGACCAGCTTCTACGACACTTCGGCGCTACGCACATCGCTGGAACGGCGCGTCGATTTCGATCGCATCAACTACGGGAAGGACGGAATGCGCCTCACCATCGGCGCGACCGACGTCGAATCGGGCAATTTCCGTTATTTCGACAGTTTGCACAGCCGCATCGCACCGGAACACATCATGGCCTCGGGCGCGCTGCCACCAGCGTTCCCAGCGGTGCGCATCGATGGCCGCGACTACTGGGACGGCGGACTGGTGTCAAACACGCCGCTGGAACACGTGCTGGACGAATGGCCACGCGAGGACACCCTCGCTTTCCAGGTCGATCTCTGGAGCGCGCGCGGCGAACGTCCGAAGACCCTGATGGACGTGCTGGAACGCGCCAAGGACATCCAGTATTCCAGCCGCACCCGCCACGGCACCGACATGATGGCGCGCATGCAGGAATTGCGCACGGCGTTGACCAAGCTGATCGACCGCCTGCCGGATCGCAAGGTGCCGGACGACCTGGAGGATGTATTCGCGCCATGGCTGGACGATCGCGTCTTCAACATCGTCCACCTGATCTACCAGGCGAATCCCTGCGAGGAGCAGTTCAAGGATTACGCCTTCGGCACGCGGATGATGCGCGAGCATTGGGATGCCGGCCTCGCCGATACGTTGTGCACGTTGCAGCATCCGGAATTCTTCGACCTGCCCGATCGCCGCAAGGGTTTCGCCGTGCACGACGTGCATCGGCGCTAACTCACACTCTGCTGAGAGAAAAGCATCGCCCGGCTGTGCGCCTTGCGTCGGTTGTCCACATAGCCGACACGCCGTGAATACGTCCATGTAGGCTCGTACGCAGCATCCATGCTGCGTACGGTCGGCTATATGGACGAACCGCGCCGGCGCCGCCGGTGGATGTTTTCGGGGAGGAGTGAGGAAGAGCAACAGCCACGCGAGCTGTTGCTTTTCAATCTCCACACAGCAACAACACGCGCGCGGAAGTGGGTGTACCAGTCCGGTGCGCGGGCATTGCGCGCCATGGATGGCGCGCATGAGCCTCCATGGATGGATTCACGGCGTCCCGCGCAACGGAGCTGGTCACCCACGCACCAGCGCGAGCGTTAAAACGGCCTTGCCAGCACCAGCCACACGATCACGACCAGCAGCAGCACCGGCAATTCGTTGAAGATCCGCAGCGTCTTCGCCGATGGCAGTGCGCGCCCCTTGTCGAGGCCCTTCAACCAGCGCCCGCTGACGCTGAAATAGGCCAGCATCAACGCGACCAGGGTCAATTTGGCGTCGATCCAGTGCATGCCGGCGACCATGTTCGGCAGCTTCGACGGCCATACCCGCCAGCCCTGCCACAGGGTCAGGCCGAAAATGAAGGCCAGGCCGAACATGTTGTGACCGAACCGGTAGAGGCGCCGCCCCATCAGCACCAATCGCGCGCGCACCGATGCGTCGTCGCCGGCCTCGGCGATATTGACGAGGATGCGCGGCAGGTAGAACACGCAGGCCATCCACGCGATCACGAAAACGACATGGAACGTCTTGATCCACAGGTAGAACGCAGGGCTCATCGTGTCTTCCTCGGCGGCGAACCGTTAGCATGACACGGAGACGAACCTCCGGCATCGCGCATGACAAAACCTGCTCCTATCAAGCAATACGACCGCAATTATTTCGATCGCTGGTATCGCGACGGCAGCATCGGTGGCGCGCAACGCCTGAAGCGCAAGGTCGCAGTGGCGGTGGCGCTGGCGGAATCGATCCTCGAACGCCCGATCCGCACCGTGCTCGACGTCGGCTGCGGCGAAGGCGCCTGGCGCGCACCCTTGCTGGCGCTGCGCCCGAAGGCGAGCTATCTCGGTTTCGACAGCAGCGAATACGCGGTGCGACGATTCGGCCGCAGCCGCAACGTCCACTACGCGACCTTCGCCGACTTCGCCACGCTGCGCCCTTGCGGGCCCGCCGACCTGCTGGTCTGCAGCGACGTGATGCACTACGTACCGACGCGCGAACTCGCAGCCGGTTTGCCCGGCCTCGCCGAACTCTGCGGCGGCGTCGCCTTCTTCGAAACCTTCTGCCGCGAGGACGAGATCGAAGGCGACCATGACGGCTATATCTCCCGCCCGGCCGCGTTCTATCGCAAGCGACTCGCCGGCCTCGGTTTCACCGCATTGGGCGGCCATTGCTGGCTGTCGCCGCGTCTCGATGCCTTTGGCCTGACCGCGCTGGAACGTCCGATCGCAGGTTGAGCATCAATCAGGTTGAGCGTCAATCCTGAATGGGCAGGAATGCCGTCCGATGTCCGATGGCGTATGCTGCGGTGCGGCAACGGAGATCCCATGCTTTACCAGCTCAACGAAATCAATCGCGCCCTGCTCGAACCCTGGTCCTACTGGGCCGAAGCGGTATCACAGATGTACTCCGCGCCGGGCAGCTGGTTGTCGCAGTGGCCGGGCTCGCAGGAACTGGCCGCCGGCGCCGAACTGTTCCACCGCCTTGGCAAGAACTACCAGAAGCCGGAATTCGGCATCCATCGCATCGACGTGCTCGGCAAGGAATGCGCGGTGCTGGAACGAGTGGCGATGGAGAAGCCGTTCTGCCGCCTGCTGCGCTTCAAGCGCTTTTCCGATGACGCGAAAGTCGTCGAGCATCTGCACGATTCGCCAACCGTGCTGGTGGTGGCGCCGCTCTCCGGCCACCACTCGACGTTGCTGCGCGATACCGTCAAGAGCCTGCTGCGCGACCACAAGGTCTACGTGACCGACTGGACCGATGCGCGCATGGTGGCGAAGGAAGCCGGCGCCTTCACCCTCGACGATTACGTCGCCTACCTGCAGGAATTCATTCGCTTCATCGGCACCGATCATTTGCACGTGATCAGCGTGTGCCAGCCGACCGTGCCGGCACTCGCCGCGGTGTCGTTGCTGGCGGCGCGCGGCGAGGCGACGCCGCGTTCGATGGTGATGATGGGCGGTCCGATCGATACCCGCGAATCGCCGACTGCGGTCAACGGCCTGGCGACGCGCCATCCGCTGGAATGGTTCGAACAGAACGTGATCCAGGTCGTGCCCGGCAACCTGCCCGGTGCCGGCCGCCGCGTCTATCCCGGCTTCCTGCAATACCTCGGCTTCATCGCGATGAATCCCGAACGCCACGCGATGTCGCATTGGGACTTCTATCGCGACCTGGTCAAGGGCGACCAGGACACCACCGCGGCGCATCGGCGTTTCTACGACGAATACAACGCCGTGCTCGACATGCCGGCCGAGTACTACCTCGACTGCATCCGCATCGTCTTCCAGGAACACCTGCTGCCGCGCGGACTGTGGGACGTGCGTGGCGAACGCGTCGACCCCTCGAAGATCCGCGACACCGCGATCATGACGGTCGAAGGCGAGCTCGACGACATTTCCGGCGAAGGCCAGACCCGCGCGGCGCACAAGCTGTGCAGCGGCGTGCCGCAGTCGAAGCAGACGCACCTGACCGTGCAGGGCGCCGGCCATTACGGCATCTTCAGTGGCAAGCGCTGGCGCACCGAGGTCTACCCGCAGGTGCGCGATTTCATCGCCGCGAATGATGCCGCACCGAAGAAGAAACGGGTCGCCGCAAAGCAAGTGCGCCGTCGCTGACCAACCAAGCAAAAACGCCACCCGCAGGTGGCGTTTTCTTTTTGCCGGACTGTGCGATCAGGCTCCGTTGTTGGTCAGCGGCACCAGGCGGATCTCGACGCGACGGTTGGCCGCGCGCCCCGCATCCGTATTGTTGTCGGCGATCGGGTACTGGAAGTTGTAGCCATGTGTTTCCATGCGCACCGACTGCACGCCCTGCGATGACAGGTAGTTCGCGACCGATTGCGCGCGTTGCTCGGAGATGCGCTGGTTCACCGTGACCGTGCCGACGTTGTCGGTATGGCCGTTGATCTCGACAATGGTCTGGTTGTACTGGGCGATGGTGTGCGCGATGTTGTTGAGCGCCGGATAGAACTGCGGCTTGACGTCGGTCTTGTTGAAGTCGAAGGTCACGCCATCCGGCAGGTTGAGCTTGATCACGTCGCCGTCGCGCTGCACCTGCACGCCGGTGCCTTGCGTCTGGCGACGCAATTCGGCTTCCTGGCGATCCTGGTAGGCGCCGATACCGCCACCCGCGAGCGCGCCGATACCGGCACCGAGCATCGCTTTCTCGCGGCGGTTCTTGGCGCTGGTGCCGGCCAGCAAGCCGACCGCTGCGCCGATGCCCGCACCGATCAGCGCACCGCGACCGGTACGGTTGGGATCATTGGGATCGTTGGTTTGTCCGGTGTAACTGGCGCAGCCGGCCAGCATGCTCGCCACAATGGCGGCGACAACGCCTGCCTTGATCGAAAGATTCATCCGGATTCTCCATTCATCGGGGGATGACAAGAATATCCGGATGGATCATTAACACCGTGTGGACAACGGCACCTCGATCACCGCGCCATCATCAATCGATCGTCACCAGCAGGTGCTTGGCGACGCGGCCATGGACGCGACCCAGCGCACGCGCGAGATGGAATGTGAGGATCAATCCCGCGGCCCCGGCAAGGAAACACAACGGATCCAGCAGCCACCACGGCATCAGCAACGTGTCGTTGAACTGGATGTCATAGGCGATGTCGGCGTGCACGAGACCGAGCATCCAGCCGGCGTGCGCGATCGGCGCGAAGATGCAGGCGAGCGATGCCACGATGCCGGTGACGGCGATGGTGAAGTAGATGATGCCGATCGGCAGCATCAGCAGAAAATAGAGGAAGGTCGACCAGGTGCGCGGATCGAGGAACATGTCCTTGATGCGCTCCAGGATCGGGCGATCGCGATCGTGGTAGACCGTGCGGCGCGGCATGCGTTCGCCCAGCATCACTTCGACGATGCGGCCTTCCACCAGCGACAACACGCGCGTGGCGCCGACGAACAGCAGCAGCAACGGCACGCCGATGATGAGCGCCATCAACCCGAACGACAGGCTGATGCCGGTCACCGTCCAGGTGAAATAGAAGATGCCGGTCGCCAGCGACAACAACATGTAGAACAGTGCGCCATAGGTGTAGGGATCACTGAAGACGCCGAATACGCTGCGCAACCACGACGGTTTGTGGATGTCGGCGCGCGCCTGCGGACGCGGTGGGCGCAACGCTTCCTGCACTTTCACTTCGGTGTCGCGATAGATGTCGGCGACTTCGTCCGGGGCGCCGTAGCTCGATGCCACCGCGGCGATCACCTCGGCCTCGGACTTGCCGGGGTTTTCGGCCATTTCGGAGCGCAGGTATTCCTCGGCGTCGTACAACGCGTCCTGGATCATCGCGGGATCGGCGCCTGTCAACGAACGGCGCAGGTGTTCGAGATAGTCGGGAATGCTGGTTGGCAGCGTGGTGTTCATGCCCTTGCCCCTTTGAGGACGGAATCGACGGAATCGCGGGTCTCGCGCCAGGCCTCGGCCCATGCGCGCAATGCGGTACGGCCCGCGGCGGTGATCTGGTAGCAGCGGCGCGGCGGTCCGCTGCTGGAAGGTTCGATGGAACTGGACAACAGGCCGGCACCTTCGAGATTGCGCAGCACCGGATAAAGCGCGCTCTGCTTGCCGGCCAGCACGCCGCCACCATCGCGTTCAAGCTGTTTGGCGATCAGGTAGCCGTGCATCGGTTCGGTCGCCGATTCGACGACCGCGAGCAAGGCCAGCGCCACCGTCCCGGCACTCAGTTCTTTGTGGAATTTGCGCAGGCTGTCGTCCATTGCCCCTGCCCCTCTATGTCGGAGTCAATACTAGTGTTGATTTCGATATAGTGAATGTGCTGGTAGTCATGGTGGTGAAAGACGCTGCCGGTGGTGGCTTTCAAGAGGGGGCTCGTGGCGCGTTATGCTCCTCGCACTTTCGGAGATCGCCATGCCCAAGACCGCCGCCCTGCTCGTCCCGCTGCTATGCGCCATCGCTTTCACCGCCAGCGCGGCCGACACGCCGCAAGCCGCCAAGCAGCGCAGCAGCAAGGAGATCATCGACAGCGCACCGGCCGGCGCCTGGTATCGCCCCGATCCGCAGAACACGCTCTACATGGACGTCAACGGCGGGCGCGTGGTGATCGAGCTGGCGCCGCAGTTCGCGCCGGCGCATGTCGCCAACATCCAGGCCCTCGCCCATGGCAGGTTCTGGGACGGACTGTCGGTGTACCGATCGCAGGACAACTTCGTGGTGCAGTTCGGTGATCCCGATGCCGACGAAGCAGGCAAGGCCAAGCCCTACCCGGCCCCGGCGAAGCAGCATCTCCCCGCCGAATTCGATCGCCCGGCGAAAGGCCTTGCGTTCACCGCGTTGCCCGACCGCGACGGTTGGGCCCCCGAAGTCGGTTTTTCCGGGGACTTCCCCGCCGCGCGCGATCCGGAAACCGGCCGCGCATGGATGACGCATTGCTATGGCACGCTGGGCGCCGGCCGCAGCAACGAACCGGACAGCAGCAACGGCGCCGAACTCTATGTCGTCACCGGACAGGCGCCGCGACAGCTCGATCTCAACATCACCACCGTCGGTCGCGTGCTGAAAGGCATGCAGTACCTGAGCGCGATCCATCGTGGTCCCGATCCGATGGGCATGTTCGACAAGCCGGAAATGCGCGTGCCGATCACCGCCATTCATCTCGCCAGCGACGTGCCGCCGGAACAGCGCGAACGCATCGAGGTGCTGCGCAGCGACAGCCCGCAATTCGCCGAACTGATCGAGGCACGACGCAATCGCCAGGACGGCTGGTACGTGCACAAGGCCGGCCACATCGACATCTGCAATATTTCGCCGATCGTTCGCGGCATTCCGCAACGCTGATTTATTCACGCATCGCGATCGCAACAGGACTATGCTGGGCACGGCTCCCGAGGAGACCGTGCCATGCCGATGATGCGCGCGAGGATGACCGGCAGCGACGATCAGGTTCGCACCATGTTGAACCTGATCGACAGCATGGACGGCATCCATTCGATCGAGGAAGTGGACGACCTGATGCCGCACATGGACGACTGGGATTCGAGCTCGGCGGGATTGAGCGACCTGGTCGGACCCAAGGTGCACGAGATCGAACTCGATCTCGCCAACCGCGCCACCGCCGGGCGCGTGCAGCGCGAAATGGAGGCGCTGGCATTCGATCTCGACATGTTCGTCGAGATCAGCGGCGACGAAGAAGCCTAGGTTCCGCCGATCCAGCCACCCTGCCATTGGTCATGCTTGCGGCGCGTTCCCCGTCGGCTCACTCTTGGGTGATCCATCGGGGAGATCCTCATGCGTATCTGGCGCCCAAGCCTCGTTTCGCTCGCTTGCCTCGCAATCGTGCTGCCGCTCGCGGCCCGCATCACGCCCGCCGCCCCCACTCCGGCACCGGCATCCGCTGAAGCGGCAACCGCATCCGCATCTTCCTGCCCGGCGATTCCGCTGGCTGCCGCCGACGCCGCGGCGCCAACCACGCCGAGTTCCGCGGATGCCTGGGGTGGCCCGCGCAAGGCCGATGCAGCGACGCTCTCCGATCGCGTGGTGAAGTACGCGATCGACGCAACCCTCGATCCGGTCAAGCACACCGTTACCGGCAAGGAACAGCTGACCTGGCGCAACCGCAGCAACAAGCCGGTGTGCGGCATCTACATCCACCTTTACCTCAACGGTTTTGAAAGCCCGAACAGCACGTTCTTCACCGAACGCAATCGCGGCTTCCACTTCCGCAGCAATGTCGCCACCGGCGACAAGGACTGGGGCTACATCCAGTTGAATTCGGTGCAACAAGGCGGTCAGGACGCGAAGTGGAGCTACGTGCATCCCGACAACGGCCCCGACACCGACCACACCGTGGTGCGCATCGACCTGCCGCAACCGGTCGCCGCCGGCGCCAGCACCACGCTCGACATCGCCTTCTTCGACCAGTTGCCGCGCGTGGTTGCGCGCACCGGTTACTTCGATACCTTCCATCTGGTCGGGCAGTGGTTCCCGAAGATCGGCGTGCTGGAATTGCCGGGCGAACGCGGCGCCACCGCGACGCGCTGGAACGCCCACGAATTCCACATGAACAGCGAGTTCTATGCCGATTTCGGCAGCTTCGACGTGACGCTGCACGTGCCGAAGGATTACACCGTCGGCGCCACCGGCGAACTGCAGGGCACGCCGACGCAAAACGGCAACCTGACCAGTTATCGCTACGTGCAGGACGACGTCCACGATTTCGCCTGGACCGCCGACAACAAGACCGCGACGCCGCTGGAAGCGACCTGGACGCATCCCGGCAGCCCGCCGGTGAAAGTGCGCGTGCTGGTGCCGCGCGAATACGCCATGGATGCCCAGCCTGTGCTGAAGGCGACGCTGGATTCGCTCACCTACTTCTCCGATACGCTCGGTCCGTATCCGTATCGCACGGTGACCGCGGTGGTGCCGCCACACAACGCCGATGAAGCCGGCGGCATGGAATACCCGACCTTCTTCACCGCCGATCACGCCAAGGACTTCTCGCCAGGCACGACCGGCCAGTACCTGATCGATTTCGTCACCATCCACGAATTCGGCCACGGCTATTTCTACGGCATTCTCGCTTCCAACGAATTCGAGGAGCCGGCGCTCGACGAAGGCGTCAACCAGTACTGGGACGACCGCATGCTTTCCGATCGCCACCAGGCGCTGTCGCTGGCCAGCAGCTTCAGCAAGCGCCTCGGCCTGACCACGGTGATGCCGCTGCGATCGCTCGAGCGTCTCAGTGCCGGGCTGAACGATCCGATGGATCCTGTCGGCGAGAATTCCTGGGACCGGTTGTCCGGCAGCTACAACACGGTCTATTCGCGCACCGCGACGATGCTCAACGACATCGAGGCCCAGATCGGCCATGAAGCGATGGGTCGCGCGATGAAGTTCTACTACGAACGCTGGAAATTCCGCCATCCGACGCTGGCCGATTTCCGCGACGCGCTGGCCGAAGGCAGCGGACGTCCCGACGTGGTCAATCGCGCGTTCGACATCGCGGTGTTCAATGCGCGCGAGATCGACGATCGCGTGGCCAGCATCGACGTGCGCGAACTGTTGCCCGAGAACGGCTATCGCCTGATCGACGGCAAGCGCGTGGCGACGACGCAAACCGATGTCGACAAGTCGATCGATGCTGCGCGCGACGCCTGGAAGAAGAAGCATCCGGACGCGAAGAGTGGCGGTCCCTATCCCTTCGAATCCACCGTGGTCGTGCGCCGTGACGGCGCCGCGGTGCCGCAACAACTGAAAGTCACGTTCGACGACGGGAGCGTCAAGATGGTGAACTTCGATGGAGACCAACGCTGGTTCCGCTATCAATGGAGCGGGCCCGCCAAGGTGGTGAAGGCCGAACTCGACCCGCAGGGCCTGCACGGGATGGACGTGTCGCAGATCGACAACGGCCGCACCGTCGAGCCGCACCGCATGTCGCTGGCGACGCGCGCGATGGGCTGGTTGCAACTGGCGATCACCCAGGGGCAGCTGCTGTGAGCGGCCGCGTCAACGGGTTCCGCGCCCTGCTCGGCGGACTGTCCAGCGCACCGCGTCACTGGCGCATGCTGATTTTGTGGCTGGTCGCCGCGCTGATTCCGGCGATCGCCGCCAGCGTGCCACTGCGCACGATGATCGCCAACACGTTCGGCCATAGCCCGCAGGCCGCGGACATCGATGCCGGAAACAACATGCCGCTGCTGGCCGACGGCTTGATGTCGATGCTGGGCCATGGCGGCGGCGAATCGCTCGGCGTGCATATCGCAATCACCGCGGTGTTCGCCCTGCTGCTGTCGCCGCTGCTCTCGGGCATGCTGGTGGCGAGCCTGCGCGAGGGACGCCCGCTGCGTTTCGGCGAATTGATGCACGGCGGCCTGCGCGAATACTGGCGCCAGTTCCGCATCTGGCTGGTGCTGGCGATCCCGCTCGGTGCACTGCTCGGCCTCGCCAGCGTCGTGTTCGGAATGATCGGAAAATCTGCCGACGCGGCCATCCTGACCAGCCAGGCCAAGCATCTGCAATACGCCGGAACAGCGGTGATGGTGGTGACATTCGCCATCGCCCACTGCGCCCTCGATGCGACCCGCGCGCAATTCGCCGCCGACGGCCAGCTTCGCGCCGCCTGGCGTGCAGCGCTGCGCGGCATCGGCCTGATGCTGCGGCGGCCGTTCTCGGTGGGACTGGTCTACGTGGTGACGATGGCGCTGGCAGCGCTGGTATCGCCGCTGCTCGTCCTCGAACTGATCAAGGGCAATGCCACGCTGGCGATGCTGGTGCTGCAACTGGGCACGCTGGTACTCGGCGGCCTGCGCGCGGCGCGCCTGATCGGCTTGGCGCGGTTGTCCACGGCGGCGACCCGCTAACCGCACACGAGGCCGGATCCCCCGCTACAATCGACTTTTCGGCATTGGACGCTGGGGCGGGGGATTCATGGGCTGGATCGATTTTCTGCGTTGGCCGGTACCGACGAAGGTACCGGGAGAAGCCACCGCGCCTGCCGCCACGACCACCCAACCGGTCAATGGCTATGCCGGCGAAGACCGTCGGCGCCATCCGCGCCGCAATCCCTGCCAAGGCACCCGATTGCTGATCGTCGATGATTCCGGCACCGTACTCTCCGTGCTTGGGCGGATGCTGAAGCAGGCCGGCGTGGAGATCACGACCGCGACTTCCGGCGAAGACGCGATGGCCAGCATCGGCGCACAACGCCCCGACGCGATCCTGCTCGACATCGTGATGCCGGGGATGGATGGATTCAGCGTCTTGCGCAGCCTGCGCCGCGATCCCGGCACCCGCGACATCCCGGTGATCATGATGTCGGGCAACGAACAGGCGACCGAGCAGTACTACGCGCAACGCATCGGCGCCGATGCCTTCCTGCGCAAGCCGTTCGGGCGTGGCGACGTGTTCACGCACCTCGAACGGCTGCTCGACTGGCAGGGCCGCCCCGCGCGCCCGCACGGCAACCAGGCCGCGCAGGTCGTTTAATCGCGTTCGTCGTCCAGCGCGACGAATCCGCCGGTCTGGCGCTGCCACAACCTCGCATAAAGACCGCCATGCGCGATCAGTTCGGCGTGGCTGCCGGTTTCGACGATGCGCCCCTTGTCCATCACCACCAAGCGATCCATCCGCGCGATGGTGGAGAGGCGGTGCGCGATCGCGATCACCGTCTTGCCCTGCATCAGATGGTCGAGACTGTCCTGGATCGCTGCTTCGACATCGGAATCGAGCGCCGAAGTCGCCTCGTCCAGCACCAGAATCGGCGCATCCTTCAACAGCACGCGTGCGATCGCGATGCGTTGGCGCTGCCCGCCTGAAAGCTTGACGCCACGTTCGCCAACGTGCGCTTCATAGCCACCACGACCATCGCTGTCGACCAGCTCCGGGATGAACTGGTCGGCGCGCGCACCATGCACGGCTGCCGCCAGTTGTTCCGGCGTCGCGCCCGGACGCCCGTACAGCAGGTTGTCGCGGATCGAACGGTGCAGCAGCGAAGTGTCCTGCGTGACCATGCCGATCTGCGCGCGCAGACTCGCCTGCGTGACTTGCGCGATGTCCTGGCCGTCGATCAGGATGCGGCCGGATTCAAGGTCGTAGAGGCGCAGCAGCAGGTTGACCAGCGTGGTCTTGCCGGCACCCGAAGGACCGACCAGTCCGACCTTCTCGCCCGGCGCGATGTGCAGGTTCAATCCCGCCATCACGCCGCCGGCCTTGCCGTAATGGAAATGCACGTCATCGAAACGCACTTCCCCGCGCGACACCACCAGCGGTTTCGCATCCGCCGCATCGACCACGGTCAGCGGCTGCGCCACGGTGAGCATGCCGTCCTGCACGGTACCGATCGCTTCGAAAATGCCGTTGACCACCCACATGATCCAGCCCGACATGTTGCTGATGCGGATGGCGAGGCCAGTCGACAGCGCGATCGCGCCCGCGCTCACCCTGCCCTGCGACCACAGCCACAAGCCGAGCGCGCCGGTGCCGGCGATCATCAGGCCGTTGAGCGTGGTGATCGCAACGTCCATCGCCGTGGTCAGGCGCGTCATCGCCCGCACCTTGTCGACGTTCTCCTGCACCGACTCGCGGACGTATTCGTCTTCCAGTCCGGCGTGCGGGAACAGCTTGAGGGTCGCGGCATTGGTGTAACCGTCGACCACGCGACCCATGAATTTCGATTTCGCGGTGGACGCCGCCAGCGAACGCACCTTGGTCTTCGGCACGAAGTACCACAGCAATGCGATGTAGCCGAACAGCCACAGCACCAGCGGCACGGTGAGCCGCGGGTCGGCCTTGGCGAACAGGTACAAGGCTGTGAACGTGTAGATGATGACGTACCACAACGCGTCAACGATCTGCGCCGCAGATTCGCGCAGCGACGCACCGGTCTGCATGATGCGATTGGCGATGCGCCCGGCGAAATCGTTGTGGAAGAACGCCATGCTCTGGCGGTTGACGTAGCGATGTTGCTGCCAGCGAATGCGCGCGGTGAACGACGGCACCAGCGACTGGTTGACCAGCATGTCGTGGATGCCGAGCAGCAGCGGCCGCGCGACCACGGTGACGAAGGCCATCCACATCAACTCATGGCCGTGGACGCGGAAGAAATCCGGTGCCGCCATGTGGCCGGCCATGTCGACCAGCTTGCCGACGAAGTCGAACAGCGAGACCTCGACTACTGCGACGAAGAACCCGACCACGCAGATCGCGGCGAGGATGCCGCGTACCTGGCGCAGGTAATGCCAGTAGAAGCGCCAGATCGACGACGGCGGCGTGCCGTCGTGGCCGGGCGCGAAGGGATCGACGAGTTTTTCGAACCAGCGGAAGATCATTCCGCCATTATGCCGACTTCAACATCTCCACCACTTCATCGGCAGGCGCCGGCCGCCCGATGATGTAGCCCTGCACCTGGTCGCAGCCGAGCTGCGTCAGCACATCGAGCGTCGCCTGGTCCTCCACTCCCTCGGCCACGCAATGGATGCCGAGGCGATGCGACATGTCGATCATCGACGCCACCAACTGGCGCAGGCGCGGATCGCGCGCAAGATCGGTGATGAACATGCGATCGATCTTGAGTTCCGAGACCGGGAAATCCTTGAGATAGGAGAAGGTGGCGTAGCCGCTGCCGAAATCGTCGATGGCGATGCCGATGCCCTTGTCCTTCAACCCGATCATCGATTCGATCACGGCGTCGATGTTGTTGGCGAAGGCGGTTTCGGTGATCTCCAGCATCAGCTGTTCCGGACGCACGTTCCAGATCGACAACGCGCGTTCGACCAGACTGCGGAAGCCGGCGTCGGCAGCAAACAACGGCGACACGTTCACCGCGCACACCACGTCGGGCGCGACCCGGCTCCACGTCGCCAGATGGCGCATCGCCGCGTGCAGGCTCCACACCGTGAGTTCGCCGATCAACCCGCTCTGCTCCGCCATCGGCACGAAATCCGCCGGCGACACCGAACGCCCGTCCGGCAATGTCCAGCGTGCCAGCGCCTCGAACGCGACTGTCCTGCCGGTCGCGATCTCGCGGATCGGCTGCAGGTGGAGCTGGAGCGCGTTCATCCGCAACGCTTCGGCCAGCACGCTGTGCCCGATCGGCGGACGCAACTCCTGGCCGCGCGCCATCTCGTAACCGTGGCGGGAATGGATCGCCCAGGCGCAGGCATGGTCGGCCGCCATCAGCATTTCTTCCGGCGTGCGCTCCTGCGGCGCCGACATCACGCCACCGACGGTGACGCGCGCCAGCACCGAGTGACGATCGAGCTGGATCGGATGGTCGAACAGGCGCGCGATCTTGGCCGCCGCGAGTTCGGCATGCGCTTCGCCCCGCAACGCAGGCAGCAGGATGGCGAAGTCGCTTTCGCCGATATGGAACAGGACGTCGCCCGGGCGCAGGGCGTCGCGAATCAGCACCTCGGCTTCGCGTTGCAACTGTTCGCCAATCGCGTGCCCGAACGAGAGCTCGGTTTCGCGCAGTCGACGCAGGCGCACCACCAGCAGTCCGAACGGTTCGTCCCGGCGCATGGCCGCGGCCACCTCGGTGAGCACGCGGCGATACCCGCTCACAGGAAAAACTCCGTCGGATCCAGCCCATGGCTGTTGCTGGGCACGCTGCGGACGATGGCGAGGCGCTCGCCATTCTCGTCCACTTCATTGCCGAGCAGGTTGAGCGGCACGAAGGGTTCGCGCAGCGTCTTGTCCGCCATTGTCAGCAGCATCAGGCGCGGACGCAGTCGGTGCGCATTGTTCTGGGCGACGACAATCCCGATTTCGCCACTGGTCAACTCCACCAGCGTGCCGACCGGATACACGCCGAGGCAGCGCACGAACTCCTCCACCAGCTCGCCCTGGAACTGGCGGTCGCGGCCGCGATACAACTCGCGCAACGCGGCGTCGCGCGTCATCGCCGCGCGATATGGGCGATCACTGGACATCGCGTCGAAGGCGTCGACGATCGCGGCAATGCGCCCACTGAGCGGAATCGCGGTCCCGGCGAGCCGGCGCGGATAACCGCTGCCGTCGAAGAATTCGTGGTGGCAGGCCAGCATGTCGCGCGCTTCGACATCGCTGAAACCGGCGGCATCGAAACGCCGACAGCCCTCCTCGACGTGGTTGCGCATCTCCATCGCCTGCGATGCGTGCAGCATGCCGGGACGATCGACCACGTTTGCCGGAACGCTGGCCATGCCGATGTCCATCAGCAGGCCGCCACGCGCCAGCGACAGCAACCCGCTTTCCGGGTAGGACAGCGCGCGACCGAAGGCGATCGCCAGCGCGCAACAGTTGGTGGCGTGGCGATAGGCGTAGTCGGAATGGCGCTTCAACGCCATCAACCAGAAATAGGCGTCCTGGTTGCGCGTCACCGCTGCAACCACCGGCGTGATCGCGGCGTCGACGCTGCGCTGGTCGAGCGTGTCGTGGCTGCGCAGCGCATCCAGCAACACCGAGGCCTGCTGGGTGAAGGTGGTGAATGTCTTGTCGGCGACGCGCACTTCGCGCTCGAAGCGCTGCTGGAACGCCTGCTCGTCCTGCACGCGCTCGGCGCGGGTGACGATGCGATCGCTGCGTGGCGTCAAGGTCAGCAGGCGACGACGCTGCGCCGGCTCGCACAGCTCGACATCGATGAAGACCACGCTGCTCCAGCGCTCGATTTCGCGCACGTCATCGTCATCGCGCACCAGGAAGCCCTG
The DNA here is from genome assembly GCA_018242405.1 of Pseudomonadota bacterium. Classification (GTDB taxonomy): domain Bacteria; phylum Pseudomonadota; class Gammaproteobacteria; order Xanthomonadales; family Xanthomonadaceae; genus Solilutibacter. The sequence continues at coordinate 21,679 of JAFEBZ010000217.1, forward strand.
CAACGGGAACGGCGTGCCTTCCCACGACCGATCGAGCCGGCACACATACATGCCCGGCTGCAATTGGTCGACGTCGATCCGGCGTTCCTCGATCCTCATGCGTTGGCGTGCGTCCGGTTATTTGGCCGGGGTCAGGCGCAGGTCCTGGAAATCGAAACTGAAATCGGTGAGCGGCGACACCGGCTCCATCCGCACCTCGCGCACCTTGCCGTCGGCGTCCAGCGCGTAATTGACGAAAGCGTCGGCGTTCAATGCACGTTCGCGCCAGTGCACAATGAAGGTATCGTGCTGCCACGGCTCCATGTCGCCGACGAGTTCCGCCGTCTTCGCGAAGCGCATCTCCAGCCCCTTCGCCCCCTGCTTCACCACCACGTCGCCGTACCACGGGTCGCGGTAGGTGCCGGCATAACCAGACAGCGGCAACGACGGTTTCGATTTGACGTCACGTGCGGCCAGGTGCTTCTTCCAACTGTCGTCGGAATCACCGGAAGCCTTGGCCACCGCCTTGGCATACGCGCCCAGCCAGTCGTAATCGGCGCGGCCGAGCAGGATGTCGAGCGCCTTGTAGGTCACGGCATTGAATGCGGCACCGACTTCCTGGTTGGTCAGCACCACCACGCCAAGCTTGCGATCGGGCACCAGCGTCAAGCGCGAGACCATGCCCGGCCAGCCGCCGGTATGCCAGACCAGGCGATTGCCGGCGTAATCGCTGAGGAACCAGCCTTCGCCATAGCCGCTGAAGTTGGGCACGGCCGGTTGCAGTTCCGGAACCGAAGGCTTGCCGACCGCGATCGGCGTCAGCACCGACCACATCTGGCGCTGGCTCTTCTCGTTGAACAGGCGCTTGTCGCTGCCGGGAATCACGCCGCCGGCGAGTTGCGCGTTCATCCACCGGGTCAAATCGTGGACGCTGGAATACACGCCGCCCGCACCCGAGGCATTGCGCCAGGTGGTGACGCCGACGGTCTTCAGTTCCTTGAAATTGAACTTGGCGTGGCCGGTGGCGACATTGTCGCCGGGCTTGAGGTCATCACTGTTGTAGCGCGTCTCCGTCATGCCCAGCGGAGTGAAGAAACGCGTCTGCAGGAACTGCTTGTACGACATGCCGCTGGCGTTCTCGATCACCAGCTGAGCGACCGCGAACAGGATGTTGTCGTAGGCGTACTGGGCGCGGAACTGGCCGGTGATCGGCACGTTGCGCAGGCGTTCGGCGACTTCGCGCGTGGTGTAGGTCGAGGTCGGCCAGTAGAGGAGATCGCCGGCGCCGAGGCTCAGGCCGCTGCGATGCGCCAGCAGGTCGCGGATGCGCATGTCGTTGGTGATGTAGGGATCGGACATGCGGAACCACGGCAGGTGGTCGATCACCCGGTCGTTCATGTCGAGCTTGCCGTCCTCGGCCAGCATCTGCAGCGAAGCCGCGGTGAACGCCTTGGTGTTCGATGCAATGGCGAACATGGTGTGGGCATCGACCGGCTTGCCGTCGTCGATGTTGCGCAGGCCGTAGCCCTTTTCCATCACCACCTTGCCGTCCTGCACGATCGCGACGGCGATCCCCGGCACGTCGAACTGCTTGCGCACGGCGTCGACGTAGGCATCGAAGGCGGCCAGGCGCGCCGGATCGATTGCCGCGGACTGGCTAGCCGGGGCGTTTGCAGCCTGCGGCGCGGCCGTGGCCACGGCGCACACAGCGAACAGCGTCACGGCCAGAAAGCTGCGGAAAATCAGATGCATAGTGCGACCCCTGTTCCAATCCGATCCTGCAAGCGTAGCCGATCCCACAGTTCGCGCAATCGGCACTTGCACAAGCGCCTCGAATGCGCATCCAATCGCGGCCATGAACAGGACGACTGAAGCCATACGGATTGGCATCGGCGGCTGGGTATACGAGCCGTGGCGGGGCCGCTTCTATCCCAAGGGGTGGCAGCAACGGCGAGAACTGGAATACGCCAGCCGCCATGTCACCAGCATCGAGATCAACAGCACCTACTACGCGGCGCAGAAGCCCGAGACCTATGCGCGCTGGCGCGATGCCGTGCCCGATGGCTTCGTGTTCAGCGCGAAAGCACCCAAGCGCATCACCCAGTCGCGCCAGCTGTCGGCCACGGGCGGGCAAATCGCCGCGTTCCTCGGTGACCTCGCCCATTTGCGCGATCGCCTGGGGCCGGTGGTGTGGCAGCTCGATCGCAATGCCCAGGTCGACCGCGACGATTTCATCGCCTTCCTCGATCTGATCCCGGACGCGCTGGATGGCAGTCGCCTGCGCCATGTCCTCGACGTGCGCGACGCCGCCTTCGTCAATGCCGACTATGTCGCCCTCGCCCGCGCGCGCGGCATGGCAATTGTCCACACCGATGCGCCCGACCTGCCGCAGATCGCCGACATCACCGGCGATCTCGTCTATGCGCGCCTGATGCGCAGCCGTGCCTGGGTCGCCAGCGGTTACCCCGACGAGGAGCTCGCCGCCTGGGCGACACTGGCGCAACGCTGGGCCAATGGCGAAGACCCCGCGGAGTTGCCGCATGTGTCGCCGGTCGCAGCGCCGGTGCAGCCGCGCGAAGTCTTCCTCTATTTCATCAGCGCCGCCAAGGAACGCAATCCGGCCGCCGCGATGGCCCTGCTGTCGCGATTGGGGATCGATACGCCGGGGATGTGAGAAACCGTCGCTCGCCGCGAATCACTACGATAACGGGCGCCTATCGCGGCCCCGCAACCGTGGCAGAGGAATGGACGAAGCGATGCAAATGTCGGCGATCGACCTGGAAACCCGGGAAGCGTTCGGCGCCCTGCTGGAGCGCCATCGCGGCATCCTGTTCAAGGTCGCGAACGCGTGGACGCGCCTGCCGGAAGACCGTGCCGACCTGATCCAGGAAATCGCCATGCAGCTATGGCGCGCGTGGCCGAAATACGATCCGGCACGCAGCTTCTCGACCTGGATGTACCGGATCGCCTTGAATGTCGCGATCAGCTTCGGTCGCGGCGACGGCCGTCGTCGGCGCCACCTGGTACCGCTCGATGATGAACACGATATCGCTGACCACAACGCGACCGACCACGAAACCGAGCAGCAGATCGAACTGCTGCAGCGTTTCATCCGCGCGCAGAAACCGCTCGATCGCGCCTTGCTGATCCTCTACCTCGACGAGCGACCGCAACGCGAGATCGCCGACATCCTCGGCATCAGCGAAGCCAACGTCTCCACCAAGATCGGACGCCTGAAACAGCGCATCCGCAACGAACTCTGACGACACTCGACAACGGGATACCCATCATCATGGAACTCGACGACATCAAGACCGCCTGGCAATCGATCGATCACCGCCTGCAGCTGGACAATGCGTTGCGGCTCAACGACCTGCGCGAACGCACGCTCGACAAGACGCGACGCAAACTGCGGCCAGTGTTCTGGGGGCAGATCGCACAGATCCTGTTCGGCCTGCTCTTCGTGCTGCTGGCGACATTGCTGTGGCGGCACGGCACCACGTCGATCGCGACGATCCTCGCCGGCATCGTCGTCCACGCCTACGGCCTGGCGACGATCATTTCCGCCGGGGTGATGCTGGGTCGCCTCCACGACATCGACAACTCGGCGCCAATCCTCGACATCCAGAAGCGGCTGTTGCGCGCCCGCACCTGGTACGTGCGCAGCGGCATGATCGCCGGCCTGCCGTGGTGGTTCCTGTGGGTGCCGATCCTGATGACACTGGTCGGCTTGAAAGGCGGAAATCTCTACGCCGATGCACCATCGATGGTGTGGATCGGCCTGGGGGTTGGCGCGGCCGGATTGCTCGCCACCTGGTGGTTCCACCGCTGGTCACGCAATCCGCGACGCCCCGATTTCGCCCGCAAGATGGACGACACGCTGACCGGCGGCAGCCTGCGCAAGGCGCTGGCGCAGGTCGAGGAACTCAGGCAGTTCGAGCAGGAGTGATATTGCGCTAATGCCGCATCAAACCTTCGCCGTCTTCCAGTTGCCGCGACTGAACAGCCACAGCGTGAACAGTCCGACCGACGTTTCCGACACGAACGCCGCCCAGAACACCCCGGTTTCCTTCCAGTCGAAGTGCAGCGCCAGCAGCCACGCCAGCGGAATCTGGATCAGCCAGAAGAACACCAGGTTGATGCGCGTCGGGGTGACGGTATCGCCGGCACCGTTGAAGGCCTGCACGCTGACCATCCACCAGCCGTAGACATACAGCGAATAGGAAAGGATGCGCAGCCATTCGGCGCCGACCTTGACCACCGCGGGGTCATGGGTGAAGAAACCGACGAGCTGCTGCGGGAACAGGAAGAAGCACACGGCAATCACCAGCAGATAGGCCATGTTGTACCAGCCGATGTGCCACACCGCTGCTTCCGCGCGCGCAGGTTCATTGGCGCCGAGATTCTGTCCGACCAGCGTCGCTGCCGCGTTCGACATGCCCCAGGCCGGCGTCATCGTGAACATCATCAGGCGAATGGCGATGGTCGCGCCTGCGACTGCAGCGCTACCGATGTCGGCGAGGATGCGCATCAGGAAGATCCACGCGGTCATCGCCACGATCATCTGGCCGATCCCGCCCAGCGATGTCCGCACGATGTTCCACAACACTTCGCCGTGCAGCGCGATCTGCGAAGCCAGCACGCGGATGTGCTTGCCGCCACGAAACAACATCCACAGCTGGAACAGCACGCCACAGCCGCGACCGATGTTGGTGGCGATCGCCGCGCCTTCGATGCCGAGCGCTGGAACAGGCCCGTAACCGAGGATCAGCAGCGGGCACAGCAGGATGTTCAACCCGTTCGCCAGCCACAGCACGCGCATCGAGATCGCGGCATCACCAGCGCCGCGGAAGACCGCATTGATGACGAACAGCAGCAGGATCACCAGGTTGCCGCCCAGCATCCACTGCGTGTAGCGATAGCCGTGGGCGAGCGCCCACGCATCCGCGCCCATCAATCGCAGCAAGTCCTTGGCGAACACGATGCCGGCGACCGCCACCGGCAATGCGACCAGCAGCGCGACGAAGATCGCCTGCACCGCGGAAATCGCCGCTTCTTCCTTCTTGCCCTCGCCGATGCGGCGCGCGATCACGGCCGTCACCGCCATCGCCAGGCCCATCGCCACGGCGTAGAGCAGGAACAGGTAGCTTTCGGTGAGGCCGACCGTGGCCACCGCCGACGGGCCCAGCTTGGCGACGAAGAAGATGTCGACCACCGCGAAGGTCGATTCCAGCACCAACTCGAGCACCATCGGCACCGCCAGCAGCAGCACCGCACGACGCAACGGAATCTTGGTGTAGTCGGCCTCGGTACCGCGGATGGCATCGCGCAGTTCTCGCCACAACGAATGCGACGCGGCGATTTCGGGTGGTTGCATCACAGACTCCGTGGCGCGTCGACGATGTTATCGACGATAACATGCGGATTGTTGCGCTCGCAACCCGGCCACTGCCCTGCGATCATTGCGGGATGACGACGCCCTCCTTCTTCGCCGACCTCCCACTTGCCCCGTCCTTGCGACCGGGTCTCGATGCGCTCGACTACACCACGCTGACGCCAATCCAGGCGCAGGCACTGCCCGCAGTCCTCGAGGGCCGCGACCTGATCGCACAGGCACCGACCGGCAGCGGCAAGACCGCGGCGTTCGGGCTCGGCCTGCTGCAAGGGATCGATACCGGCGCCGTGCAAACCCAGGCGCTGGTGCTGTGCCCGACCCGCGAACTCGCCGACCAAGTCGGCAAGAACCTGCGCAAGCTGGCCACCGGCATCGCCAACCTGAAACTGTCGGTGCTGTGCGGCGGTATTCCGCTGGCACCGCAATTGGCATCGCTCGCCCACGCGCCACACGTCGTGGTGGGCACGCCCGGTCGCGTGCTGGAACTGGCGCAGAAGGACGCGCTCGACCTGCGCAACGTGCGCACGCTGGTGCTGGACGAAGCCGACCGCATGCTCGACATGGGTTTCGACGAACCGATCCGCGCGCTGGTGAAACGCACACCGAAGGAACGCCAAACATTGCTGTTCTCGGCGACATTCCCGGAATCGATCCGCACACTGGGCAAGGCGATGTTGCGCGATCCGCTGGAAGTCAGCGTCGACGGCGGCGCGCAACCAGCGACGATCGAAACGCATTTCTTCGAAGCCGAATCAGCACGCCGGGCGCCGCAACTGGCGGCATTGCTGCTGCAATTCCGTCCGGAATCCACCGTCGTGTTCTGCAACATGCGTCGCGACACCGAAGAAGTGGTTGGATCGCTGGCGCATTACGGTTTCGGCGCCCTCGCCCTCCACGGCGACATGGAACAGCGTGATCGCGACGAGGTGCTGTTGCGCTTCGCCAACCGCAGCTGCAACGTGCTGGTGGCCAGCGACGTCGCCGCGCGCGGACTCGACATCGACGACATCGGCGCGGTGGTGAATTACGAATTGCCGACCGATGCCGACACCTACCTGCATCGCGTCGGCCGCACCGGTCGTGCGGGAAAATCGGGATTAGCGCTGAGCCTCGTTTCGTCGCAGGAGCGCGGCCGCGCTGCACTGATCGAGGAACGCATGCTCGAATCAGGCAAGGGCGTGCAGATCCGTTACGAGAAGATCGAACCGTTGCAAGGCAAGCCGCGCGACGTGCCGCAGGCGACGATGACGACACTGCGCATCGACGCCGGCCGCACCGACAAGCTGCGTCCGGGCGATATCGTCGGCGCTTTGACCGGCGACGCCGGCCTTGCCAAGGACGCGATCGGCAAGATCGACGTCTTCCCGACCCGCAGCTATGTCGCCATCACCCGCAACAAGGCGAAGCACGCATTGGAACAATTGCGTGCAGGCAAGATCAAGGGCCGCAAGTTCCGGGTCAATATGCTTTAGACGAGCAGACTGCAATCAATCGCCGGCGTTGATGGCGTCGCGCAACGCCCGCGCGAAACCCGCGCCGCATGTCGGATCGACGCCGAGATAGAAATCCGGCTCGATCAGTTCGGCCTCCATCAGCAACCAGCGACCGTCGGCATCCGGCACCATGTCGATGCGCGCGTAGAGCAATGGCTCGTCGATGGCAGCCAGCACCTGTTCCGCCAATTCCAACGCACCTGCAGGTGGCTTCGGCAGCACGCGATACAAGCCACCGTACTGTTCCTGCACGCGGAATTCGCCATCAGGGGGACGCTTGTTGACCGCATGACTGAGTCGCCCGCCGAAATACAACAGCGAAGTCTCGCCGTCGCTTTCGATGGTCGGCAGATAGGGCTGGACCAGCATCTCTACCCCGGATGACGCCACGAAGTCGCCACCGCGCTTCAGCCTCTGCGTTTTCCACGCACCACCGGACACCGTCGGTTTGACGATCAATTCGTCCGCGCCGGTTTCCGCGAATGCACGATCGAGCGTTTCCCGGGTGATGTCGTCACTGCAGATCGACTGTGGGATCGCGATGCCGCGCTTGGCGAGCTCCAGCAGGTAGCGCTTGTCGGAATTCCACGCCAGCACGGTCGCTGGGTTCGACATCGCCACGCCATCGCGCGCCCAGGTCTGGCAGGCGCGCAACCAGCGTGGATGGTCGTAGTGATAACCCCAGACCAGCAGCGGCAGCACGCGGGCGTACTCGCGCAATACCGAAGTGTCATCCACATGCATCGTCCAAGGTGTCGGAACACCGCGGATTCCGACGCCATCCAGCGCATGCTGAAGGCGCGCCAGCACTTTCGGCCACAGTTCCGGATACGACGTTTCCGCCGGATCGGGCGTGAGGATGGCGACGTCAATCATGCGATCGATCACTTCGCCATCGGCAACTTCAGCCCCTGCTCCTTCGCGCACTGCTGCGCGATCTCGTAGCCGGCATCGGCATGGCGCATCACGCCGGTGCCGGGGTCGTTCCACAACACGCGGGCGATGCGCTTGTCGGCGGCCTCGCTGCCGTCGCAGACGATCACCACGCCGGAATGCTGCGAATAGCCCATGCCGACGCCGCCGCCGTGGTGCAGCGACACCCAGGTCGCGCCGCCGGCGACGTTGAGCATGGCGTTGAGCAGCGGCCAGTCGGAGACGGCATCGCTGCCATCCTGCATCGATTCGGTTTCGCGGTTGGGCGAGGCGACGCTGCCGGAGTCGAGGTGGTCGCGACCGATCACCACCGGCGCCTTCAACTCGCCATTGCGGACCATTTCGTTGAAGGCGAGGCCGAGCTTGTGGCGCAGGCCGAGTCCGACCCAGCAGATGCGCGCCGGCAGCCCCTGGAAGCTGATGCGTTCGCGCGCCATGTCGAGCCAGCGATGCAGGTGCGGATCGTCCGGGATCAGCTCCTTCACCTTGGCATCGGTCTTGTAGATGTCCTCGGGATCGCCGGAGAGCGCGACCCAGCGGAACGGGCCGACGCCGCGACAGAACAGCGGACGCACGTAGGCCGGCACGAACCCGGGGAAATCAAAGGCGTTCTTCAGGCCTTCGTCGAAGGCCATCTGGCGGATGTTGTTGCCGTAATCGACGGTCGGAATGCCCTGCGCGTGGAAGGCCAGCATCGCCTCGACATGCGTGCGCATCGACTTCTTCGCCGCGTCGCGCACCTTGTCGGGATTCGTCTTCTGTTCGGTCTCCCACTGCTCCACCGTCCAGCCCAGCGGCAGGTAACCGTGCACCGGATCGTGGGCTGAGGTCTGGTCGGTGACGCAATCCGGGCGTACGCCACGCTTCACCAGTTCCGGCAGGATTTCTGCGGCGTTGCCCAGCAGCGCGATCGATTTCGCTTCGCCTGCGGCGGTGTATTTCGCGATGCGGGCCAACGCGTCATCGATGTCGCTCGCCTGTTCGTCGACATAACGCGTCTTCAGGCGAAAGTCGATGCTCGACTGGCGGCATTCGATGTTGAGCGAACACGCACCGGCCAGCGATGCGGCCAGCGGCTGCGCGCCGCCCATGCCACCGAGTCCGGCGGTGAGGATCCACTTGCCTTTCAGCGAACCGCCGTAGTGCTGGCGTCCCATTTCGACGAAGGTTTCGTAGGTGCCCTGGACGATGCCCTGCGAACCGATGTAGATCCACGAACCCGCGGTCATCTGGCCGTACATCATCAGGCCCTTGCGATCGAGTTCGTTGAAGTGTTCCCAGGTCGCCCAGTGCGGAACGAGATTCGAGTTGGCGATCAGCACGCGCGGCGCGTCGGGATGGCTGGGGAACACGCCGACCGGCTTGCCCGATTGCACCAGCAACGTTTCGTCGTCGCCAAGCGTCTTCAGCGTTTCAAGAATCTTGTCGTAGCACTCCCAGTCGCGCGCGGCGCGGCCGATGCCGCCGTAGACGACCAGATCCTGCGGACGTTCCGCGACCTCGGCATCGAGGTTGTTCTGCAACATGCGGTACGGCGCTTCGGTCAACCACGATTTGCAGTTGAGCTGGTTGCCGCGCGGGGCGCGGATCTGGCGGGCGGGATCGTGTCGGGACGAACGTGCCGGCTGGGTCGAATCGGCCATCGCGGAACTCCTGCGGGGAAGCATGCGGGGAATTGCCGATTATCGCACCGTGACCGCGACAGGCGTATGGTGGCGACTCCATTCCGGAGCCCCGCCATGAAGAAGAACGTGCTTCCGTTGCTGTCCGGCCTCGCCCTCGCCACGACCCTGTGCATCGCCACCGCCAGGAACACCTCGAACCACGGCATTCCCGCCTACGTCAAGGCCGCGATCGCCGATCCCGTGCGCGCCACCGACACCAAGGACGACGCGCGCCGCCATGGCGCCGAGATCGCCGCGTTCACCGGGGTCAAGCCCGGCGACAAGGTGCTGGAAATCGCGCCCGGCGGCGGTTACTTCACCCGCATCTTCAGCAAGGTGGTCGGCGACAAGGGCCACGTCTACGCGGTGGTGCCGGAACCGATGCGCAAATACTCCGACGACACCGTGAAGTTGCCGGACACCCTCAAGAACGTCGAAGTGCTGTTCCAGCCGGCCGACGCACTGAGCGCAGCGCAGCCGGTCGATGTGATCTTCACCTCGCAGAACTACCACGACTATCCCGACACGTTCATGGGCCCGACCGATCCGGCATTGCTCGACAAGGCGGCGTTCGCGGCGCTCAAGCCCGGCGGCGTCTTCATCGTGATCGACCATGCCGCTGCTGCCGGTTCCGGCCTGCGCGATACCGAGACCCTGCACCGCATTGATCCGGCCTTCGTGAAACAGCAGGTCGAAGCCGCAGGATTCAAGTTCGTCGGCGAAAGCAATGTCCTGCGCAATCCCGCCGACGATCATTCACTGAAGGTGTTCGACAAGAGCATCCGCGGCCACACCGACCAGTTCGCCTACAAGTTCCGCAAGCCGATGAAATAAGCACCAACGGCGCGATGTCCACTCACGGCATCGCGCCGCGACTCATCGGGACCGGCGGCGTCACGACATCGGTCAACGGCGGCACGCGATACAGGCGCAACGCAATCAGCAATCCCGCCAGCACCAGCGCGCCGACGAACAGCGCGACGCCGTTCCATCCCCAACGGGCATAGAACAGGCCGCCACCGGCGCCGGCGATGCTCGACCCCATGTAATAGGCGAACAGATACAACGACGATGCCTGCGCCTTGGCCATTCCAGCACGTCGCCCCACCCAGCTGCTGACGATGGAATGGCCGCCGAAGAAGCCGAAGGTGATCGCGACGACGCCGATTGCCACCAGCGTCAGCGGTCGCGCCATGGTCAATGCCACGCCCGCCAGCATCAGCGCGAATGCGCTCCACAACACCTTGCGTCGTCCCAGCTTGCCGGCGAGATGCCCCATCCATGCCGAACTGAAGATGCCGACCAGATAGATCGAGAACACCGATCCGACCGCGGCCTGGCTGAGGCGATACGGTGGCGCGATCAGGCGATAGCCGAGATAGTTGTAGATGGCGACGAAGGCGCCGAGCAGCAGGAAGCCTTCGGCGAACAGCCATGGCAGGGCCGCATCGCGGAACAACCCGGTGAAGCGCGCGGCGAATGCGCGTGGGTGCAGCGGCTGCGGCACGAAGCGTCGTGATGCCGGCAACACGCGCCAGAACACCAACGCCGCGATCAATCCACCCAACCCGACCGCGGCGATGCCGGCATGCCATCCGACCCAGTCCGCCAGCACGCCGGCCACCAGTCGCCCGCCCATGCCACCGATCGCGCTGCCGCTGATGTACAGGCCCATGCCGAGACCGATGGATTCCGCATCCATCTCCTCGCCGAGATAGGTCATCGCCACCGCCGGCAAGCCGCTGAGCGTGAGGCCGAGCAATGTGCGCGACACCAGCAGCGCGTGCCAGCCCGGCGCCCAGGCGCTGAACAGCACCAGCAACGCGGACGCGAGCAACGATGCCACCATCACCGATTTGCGTCCCAGCGCATCGGACACGCCGCCCGCGAACAACATCGCGAACGCCAGCACACCGGTGGTCAACGACAGCGACAACGCGCTTTGGGCTTCGTTCACGCCATATTCGCGGCTGAATTCCGGCATCAGCGGTTGCACGCAATACAACAATCCGAACGTCGCCAGTCCGGCGGCGAACATCGCCAGGTTGGTACGCCGGAATTCCGGCGTGCCGTGGCGAATGCCGCCCTCTTCGCTCACTCGCCGATCACCAGCAACCAGCCCTTGCCCGGTTCGAGCGGAATCGCTTCGTCGCGCTTGAAGGTGCGTGCAGGCTGGAATCCCTCGATCGCCGATGCAGTGATCGTCGCCTTGGCCGGATCGATACCGAGCGCCTTCCAGTCGATCTGCAGCGGCAGCGACGTCGTCTGAGGCGCCCATGATGCGATCGCGATCATCGCCTTGTGTTCGCGCTGGTACACGGTGGCGAGCACATCCTTGCGGCCGGTCTTCACCGGAACATCAGGCGCCCACCAGCCGATCATCTCGGCCTTCTCGATGCCGAACGCATCCCAAGCCTTCCACAGATGGCGCGGATCGCCGCCGGTCCACGGCATGCGGTTGGTCATGCCGAATACCATGCCGCGCCACGGATTGCCACCGTCCTGCAGCATCTCGCCCATCAGGCCATACGGAATACCGGAGATTTCGGTGAGCCAGTACGCCGGCGAGGTTTTCTGGTAATCGAAGTATTCGCCGAACCACAGGCGGTCGAGATACGGCATCTGCTCCATGTACAACAGCGCGCTGGAGTTCCAACCATCGCGTTCGTTGTACTGGTTGGCGGAATGCAGGTCGATCAGCGGATCGGGGCGATGCGCCGCCAGCGCCTTGCGCACGCGCTTCATCGTCACGCGGTCGAAGGCGACGTCATCGAGATAGAGTCCGTCGATGCCGACGTTGCGCGCCAGCCAGTCCATCCCTTCGATGTAGTAGTTGTTCCAGCGGCTGGCGCCGGAGTTGATGATCGCCGCATCGCGGATCTCGGGCACGTGCCAGGCCGCGATGTAATCGCCGTCGAGATGTTCCTGCAACCACGACCAGCCACCGCCCTTGCCGGGGCTGATGATCTCCGACCCCAGGCTTTCCAGCATCGGCACTTCCGGCGCGTGGTCGGAGAGTTCGCGGATGGTGTTGTAGATCTTCACCTTCATGCCGCGCGCGTGGGCGGCATCGATATAGGCCTTCATCTTCCCCGGTTCGAGGAAGGGATAATTGATCCACGGATTGATCGGCGTGGCGTGGTGGATGTTGACCACGGTGGCGCCGGCGGCGGCTATTTCATCCAGCGGCGCGTACTTGTGGAAAAAGCGCTGGGCGAAATGACGTGGCGGATCGATGGTCTTGAACGGCGTGATCCGCAACTCGATGTCGTAGCGCAGCGTGTCGCCCGCCTGCATCGTGCGTGGGCCGCTGAAAGCGACCACTTCGTAGCGATTACCATTGCGCGCCATGCGGATGCCGCCCTTCCCGCCGTTGTCCCACGACAGCGGCATCTTCAGCGGCTTGTCGTGGTAGAAATTGGTATTGAGCGGGCGTTCGTAATGTTCGTCGCGGAAATGGAATTCCATGCCGGCGTTGACGTCGCCGATCCACGCGCCGTCCTGGTTCTTCTGCACGTCCCACTTCCAGTCGAAGCGGTCGGCGGTTTCGTCGCCGGGACGCCCAAGGCCGATCATGTAGCGCGCAGCATCGGCGACGAAGGGAATTTCCAGGCGGATATCGCGCAGCGACGTGGCCTGCGCCGCCTTCAGCGCGATGCGGTAGTGCATCGAACCATCGGCTTCCAGTTCGCCCTGCACGTCCTGCTGCAGTGATCCGACCCGCGATGTCGCGGTCCAGCGCACACGCGCCGGACCGACCGTTTCGACCCTAGGCGACGATGTGGCGGTCGCGACATTCGCCTTGCCGTCATCGACCACCAGGCGCATCGGCGCAGCGAGCAATGCTCGTGGCGTGTTGCCGATCGCCGTCATCCGCGGCGTGAATTCGCTGTCGACCGCGGCGGGCAAACCATCGCTGCCGATGCGGACGTGGCGACCGAGGATCGACAACACATCACCCTGCACCTGCACCGGCGTGTACGGCGCGACCACACTGTCGTCCTGGTAGAGCGTGGAATCGAGCCAGCGCAGGCGCGTGAGGTTCTGCGGCTGGTCGTCGCCATGCGCGGCGATTTGCGCGGATGAAACTTCAATCTCGATCGGCAGGCGCTGGCTCCCGCCATCGGTCGTCACGACTGCAATGCCACGATAGCGACCCGGTTTGGCATCGGCGGGAATGTCGAGTCCAAGCCACAACGGATCGATCGCACCCTGTTTCACATCGTGGCGTTGCGTGAACGATTGTCCGGTGTAATCGATGCCGCCCAGCGCGAAACGATGCAATTTCGAAGTATCGATGCGCGCACCGTTTGCGCCCTGCAGCGATTCGAGCGTGATGCGCACATCGTTCACGGCACGTCGTGGTGCCCACAGGCCAAGCTGGAAACTCAGGAATTCGCCGCGTTCCGCCGCCAGATGCAGCTCCTTGCCGGGGCCACGCACCGCCCAGCGCATCGGCAACTGGTCGAACATCCGCACGGGATGCGCGCGATCCTCGCCGAACAGCAGGAATGGCGCCTGTTGCGCGCCCTGCAACACTCGAGCGATCTCCGCAGGCGATGCGATGCGTTCCATGTCGGTATAGGCGTCGAAGGGATCGACCGCTTCGTAGCCGGCAACCTTCGCCCGCGGCAACGCATCCAGTTTCGCCGGCGACGTCGCGCCGATGCGCGCACTCCACGCGGATTCAGCGCTGTCCTGCCACGGCAGATAGGTCAGTTTCGGATAGTTGCGACTTCCGGTCTGCTGGAACGGCTGGAAATAGACGTGATAGCGGCCCGCTCCTTGCATCGGCTCGAACACCAGTGTCGCCGACACCTGGTCGACATGGCGGCGCAGCACGTTGGCGATCGCCTTGCCATCCGGCCCGGTAACGATGAGCTTGTGCTCGCCGATTGCACGATCGCGCAATCGCCACGGAATCGTCACCTGCACGGCCGGCGCGGCGACGGTGACATCCACTGCATAGCGATGGTTGCCGTAGGCGTAACGATCCCATTTTTCCGTGACGGTCGAGATTTTCTCGTCCTGCGCCAGTACGGAAGCCGGAGCCGCCAAGGCGATGGCCAGCGCCGCGCACGCGGCGATCCGCTGCAGATGTTCACCCATCGAGTCGCTCCGAAATGCCAGAATGGCGATGTTAGGCCATCCGGTTCCCGCCATGCATTCGCAAGCCCGCCTGCTGAATTCCTTGCGTTTCCTGCTGCTCGCCTGCCTGTTGCTGGCAGGTTGCGCCACTGCCCCGACCTCGCCCCAATCGCGACCGCCACTGCTGCTGATTTCGGTCGATGGCCTGCGCGCACAGGACGTTACTCCCGAACTGATGCCGAACGTGTCGCGTCTCGCACGCGGGGGCGTCCATGCAATCGATGGCATGCGCCCGTCGTATCCGTCACTGACCTTTCCCAACCACTACACCATCGTCACCGGCCTGCGTCCCGATCATCACGGCATCATCCAGAACACCATGCACGACCCCGTGCTGGGCGACTTCAAATTGTCGGATGAGGCGGCAGTCAGTGACGGGCGCTGGTGGGGCGGCGAACCGGTGTGGGTAAGCGTGGAGAAAGCCGGACTGCGTTCCGCCACCCTGTTCTGGCCGGGTAGCCAGGCCGCGATCGAAAGCGTGCGGCCGTCGCGCTATCGCGTCTACGACAAGAAGGTCAGCGCAAATACGCGCGTGGACACCGTCGCCACGTGGCTCGACGAACCGGCGACCACACGCCCGGCCTTCGCCACGTTGTATTTCGATGAAGTGGACGAAGCCGAACACGAACACTCCCCTGGATCTCCAGAAGCATTCGCCGCCATCCGCGAAACCGACGCCGCGATCGGTCGCCTGATCGACGCGCTGCGCGCACATGGACAGCTCGATCGCACCAACATCGTGCTGGTCTCCGATCACGGCTTCGCCAAGGTCCCGAAAGGAAACGTGGTCGTGGTCGAGGACGTGGTGACGAAGGAGGAAGCCAAGGCCGTCGCGCTCGGCCAAGTTCCGGAATTCACGCCGAATCCTGGTTTCGAAGCGATTTCCGCACGCAAGCTGCTCGGTCGCCACGATCATTTCGAATGCTGGAAGAAAGACGCGCTGCCGACACGCTGGCACTACGGCAGCAATCCGCGCATACCGCCGATCGTCTGCCAGATGGACGAGGGCTGGGACATGATCGCGCGCTCCGGCGCCGCCAAACGCGCCAGCGAAGGCGATCGCGGCTCGCACGGTTACGATCCCGCCCTGCCGTCGATGCGCGCAACCTTCGTGGCGCATGGCCCGGCATTTACGCCAGGCACGACGCTGCCGACATTCGACAATGTCGACGTCTACCCCATGCTGATGCGCCTGCTCGGACTGACGCTACGCGCCAATGACGGCGATCCGCGCACCTTCGATTCCGTGCTGCAACCGCAACCGAAATGACGACGAAGACGATCGTCCGCTGGAGGCATATCGCAAGTCCGGTCGGCGACTTGCTGGTCGCAACCGATGACAACGGCCTGCGTGCAATCGAATTCCCGCGCAATCGCCATCCGATGAAACGCGACGACGGCTGGATCGAGGGCGCGCACCCGTTGATAGATGAAGCGCAACGCCAGCTCGACGATTACTTCGCCGGAAAGCGCACCATCTTCGATGTGCCGCTGGCGCCACGCGGCACGCCGTTCCAGCTCGCAGTGTGGCAGGCGCTGCGCGAGATCCCGTTCGGCGACACCTGGACCTACGGCGATCTTGCCCGCCACATCAACCAACCATCGGCGGTACGCGCGGTCGGTGCGGCCAACGGTCGCAATCCGATTCCCGTCATCGTTCCCTGCCACCGCGTGATCGGCAGCGACGGCAGCCTCACCGGTTTCGGTGGCGGCCTGCCGACCAAGGAATTCCTGCTGCGCCTCGAAGGCGCCCTGCCCGCTTCGCTGCTTTAATCGGGCACGACTAGTTGCGCAAGGCGTCCAGTCGCGCCTGCAAGGTGTCGAGGCGCAAATCTCCATGCCCGCCCGGCGAAACGCGTGCATCGAGACTCGCCTGCGGATCGCGCTGCGCCCAGCGTTCGGGATTCGCGGCTTCACGATAGGCATCGCGGAACGGCAGGCCGTCGCGCGCCAGTTCGATTGCAAGATCGGTGGCGTACATCGACGGCTCCAGCGCTTGTGCCATCTTCGTTTCATTCCAGCGCAATTCGCGCAACAGGTCCGGAAGCAACGCGAGCGCCTTCAGTCCACGCCCGAAGCCGTGGAAGATCGCGCCCTTGCTGAATTGCAGGTCGCGGTGGTAGCCGGACGGCAACGACAACAGTTGTTCGATCTCGCACTTGGCGGCAGCGACGCTCGCATAGCTCGCACGCATCAATTCGATCACGTCGGGATTGCGCTTGTTCGGCATCAATGAGCTGCCGGTGGTGTATTGCGGCGGCAGATGGACGAAGGCGAATTCACCGCTGGTGAACAGGCTGAGATCCCAGGCGAGCCGGCGCAGGTCGAGCATCGCGCTGCCCAGCGCTTCCAGTGCCGCCAGTTCGAACTTGCCGCGCGACAGCTGCGCCCCGATCGGCGATACCTGCAGGCGACCGAAGTGCAACGCTTCGGTGACGTGGTCGCGATCGAGCGCGAGATTCACGCCATAACCAGCCGCGCTGCCCAGCGGATTGGTATCGATCAGCCGATATGTGTCGGATGCCCGTTGTGCATTGTCGATGAACCCCTCCGCCCAGGCGCTCCACCACATCGCCGTGGACGAGACCATCGCCCGTTGCAGATGGGTATAACCGGCCAGCGGAATGTTCTCGCCGCGCGCGCGTTCCAGCGCGATGGTCGCGACCTCGATGCACAAGGCATGCATCTGGCGCAGGCGATCACGCAGCCACAGCCGCGTCGCCACCAGCACCTGGTCGTTGCGGCTGCGCCCGGTGTGGATCTTCTTGCCGGCCTCGCCGAGGCGTTCGATCAGGCGCGCCTCGATCGCCGAATGCATGTCCTCGTAGCGCTCGTCGAGCACGAAATCGCCGGCGGCGAAGTCCTGGGCCAGCGCCTGCAGTTCGGCGTCAATCGCATTCGTCTCATCCGCCGTCAGCACGCCGATCCGCTGCAAGCCCTGGGCATGGGCGCGGCTGGCCTCGATGTCATACAGCATGAATTCGCGGTCGAGGATGACGTCGTCGCCGGCCAGGAAGCCCTGGATGTCGGCATCGACCTTGACGCCCGATTTCTGCCAGAGGAGATCGCTCATGCCCGTGCCTCGTGAGGGATACCTTCAAGCTCATCGAACCCGAAGGCGAGATTGAGATTCTGCAGGGCCTGCGTCGCCGCGCCCTTGAGCAGGTTGTCGAGCGTCGACACCACCACCCAGCGCTTGCCGTCATCGGCAGGCGTGAAACCGCCAACGTGGACGCCATGCGCGTGCGCGATCCTGCTGACCCACGGTGCATCGTCGAAGACATCGACCAGCGCTTCGTGGCCATAACGATCGCGGTAGAGTGCCAGTACTTCGTCGCGGGTGAAAGCGCGATCCAGATGCAGGTTCGCGGTGATGGTCAGTCCGCGGAAATGCGGCGCGACATGCGGCATGAACTCGACCGCCGCGCAATGACGCGTGACTTCGCGTTCGTGCAGATGGCCGGCGAGCGCATACGGCATCAGGTTGTCGTGCAGCTTGGCGGGATCGTTCTTGTCGCTGGGCGTAGTGCCTGCACCGGAATAGCCGGAGACACCGAAACACTGTACCGGACCGACCAGGTGTTCGCGCAACGGCGCGATCGCCAGCTGCATCGCCGTGGCATAGCAGCCGGGATTGCTGATCCGACGCTGGCCGGCATATGCATTGCGGGTGAGTTCCGGCAAGCCGTAGTACCAGCCATCGTCGAAACGGTAGTCTGCAGAGAGATCGATGATCACCGGATCATCGCCTCGCCTGTCGATTTCGGCGACGCATTGCGCGGCCTTGCCATTCGGCAGCGCCAGCACGTAGGCATCGACGTCCTCGCCCGGCAATGCCTCATGCGAGAGGTTGCGATAGCGCAGCTCGCCCTCGAAGCCGGCAACGTGGTCAGCCACGCGCTTTCCATCGCGTTCACGCGACGACACGAAGCCGAGTTCGAAATGGGGATGCGCTGCGACCAGCCGGATCAGCTCTTCGCCAACATGCCCGCGCGCACCAACCAGTCCGATTTTCTTCGTCATGCCGGTTCTTCCAGCGTCGCCGGGCGCGCCATCGCCTGCTCCACGCATTCGCGAATCGTGGTGAAGTCGTCGACACCGTACCAGTAGCACTTCCACATGCCGTTCTTCAGGCTGCCGTCGGCTTCCGAGTCATAGAAGGCGTTGATCGGATTGTGGCGACGCGAGCGCCAGTACAGCGCCGGCGTTTCCGCGCGCATCTGCTGCCACACCGCGCGACCGAGCCCTTCACCTTGCGCGTCATCGAGCACCGCGAACTTGTCGAGATAGGGGCGACCGCCATCGTCAGTGAGGATCACCGCAGCACGATAGTTCTCGCTGACATAGGCCCGCAGCAATTTGGTGCGCTCGAAATAATCCGGCAAGAGCTTGCGCCCGAACGCGTTATCGATCAGCTCGCGCAGGCGCGGCAAATCCAATTCATCCCAGCTCTTCGCCTGCAGCACGCGTTCGCCACGCCGCACCAGCGTGCCCGAGCCCTTGTGGGTGAACAATTCCTTCGCCAGTTCGGAAGGACGCGTGATCGACACCGACGACGACAGCGGCAACGTATCCAGCAGGTCCTTGATCTGTTCGATCTTCACCCGCATGCCACCGTTGATCCACGGTTGCGCCAGCAGGTGCTCGTATTCGGTCGACAGGTTGATCGAATCGATCACCCGGCCGGCGTCATCGAGCAAACCACCGGTGCCGGTCAGGAACACGATCTTGTACGGCTGCAGCGTCTTGATCAGTTCGTTCGCGGCCCAGTCGGCGTTGACATTGACGATCTGGCCGTCGGCGGTTTCACCCAGCGACGCGATCACCGGGATCGAACCGACCTTGATCGCGGCGAGGATGCCATCGGTATCGACGCGCGTGACCTTGCCGACCAGTCCGTAACGCTCGGAATCGAGGAACGACGTCTCGAACACACCCGACTGGATCGAGGTCGCGCGCACGCCCTCGGCCTGCAACGCCTCGACCAGCTTGAGGTTCTCTTGCCGCATCACCCGGCGCACGACTGTCAGCACCGGGGCATCGGTGTAGCGCAGGCCGTCGATGGTGACTTTCTCGATACCCGCGACCTGCATCTCGCTGTCGAGCTGCGGACCGGCGCCATGCACCACGATCGGCGTCAAACCAACCTGCTGCAGGAATGCCAATGACGAAGTGAGGGCCTCGAGGTCATCGCGCAGCACCGCACCGCCGACCTTGACCACGGCGAAGCGCGCCGCGTCGAGTTGCGAGAAGCGCTTGAGGTACTGCTGGATTTCCTTGGTGCTGCCCATGCTGGACAACAGTCGGACGATGGTGGTGCGCAGATCGGTCATTGTCAGCAGTCGAAGGTCAGCATGTTTCCGGAAGATTCCCCCGATCGCCACGCAGGACGGTCGAAGGCAGGGCGAGCGCGTTCATTTCAGTTCTCCATCAATCGGTGGTAGTTGGAAACAACATCGGAAAGCTGTTGCAGCGACACCCATTCGTCGGCGCTGTGCGCCTGGGCGATGTCGCCGGGACCGTAGACGATCGCATTCATCCCGGCTGCCGAAAACAGCGAGGCCTCGGTCCAGAAATCGACGGCGGAACCGATCGGCAACTGCAGCGATTCGGCGAATTCCTGCGCATCGTGTCGGCGCACTTCCGCCGCGCTCGCCGCGCCACCCGGCAGCGACGGACCACGGAAGGTTTCCTCGTAATCGACTCCATCGGCGGTAAATCCGCGAAACTGCGCGTGCAGCGCATCCATGTCCTGCGAAGGCAGCGGCCGAAATCCGAAACGCAGCTCAGTCTCCGGCGCGATCACGTTGGCCTTGATCCCGCCTTCGACGCGCCCGATGTTGAAGCGCAATCCCTGCAGGCCACCGAATTCCTGCACGTCGTGCGACTGCACGAAATCCAGCGCCTGCGATCCCCAACGAATCGCCTGGTGCAAGGCGCTCGCCTGCATCGCCTGCGCACCGGACGCGTGCCCCGCCGTGCCATGGAACTGCATGCGCACCGCGCTGATGCCGCGATGCGCCAGCACCGCCGCGCCCTTGGTCGGCTCCGCCACGACGACATCGCGGAAACCGTGGT
Organism: Pseudomonadota bacterium; assembly: GCA_018242405.1. Lineage (GTDB taxonomy): Bacteria > Pseudomonadota > Gammaproteobacteria > Xanthomonadales > Xanthomonadaceae > Solilutibacter. Next base: position 42,369 of record JAFEBZ010000217.1, read on the forward strand.
CGCGCTGGAGGAACGCCGCGATGCAACGCGGATCGTTGGCTTCTTCATCCGTGGTGAAGAGGAAGGCAGCGTCGCCATTCGTCGCGTTGGCGGCTGCCACCAGCCCCGCAGCCGCGCCCTTGATGTCGCAGGCACCAAGGCCGATCGCGCGATCGTCCGTCACTCGCAACAGATGCGGATCGGCGCTCCAGTGCGGCGAATCCGGCACGGTATCGAGGTGCACGTTGAACAGGAACTTCGGTTTGCCACGCACCGCGAAGAACGACACCGCGCCGGCGCCGTGGTCGATCACCTCGACATCGAAACCCGGCAACTGCGCACGCAGGTAGCCGAAGATGCTGTCCTCCCCGGCAATCGCGCGCGGCGGATTGCGGGTGTCGAACGACACCAGCGCGGCGAGGTGCTCCAGGGTGGCGGCGAGCAGGTCAGACATTGCCGTCGTGATTCACTTCGGCCCACAGCGTGCTGCTCATGCCGAACAACTTGATAAAGCCTTCGGCTTCCTCCACGCCCCAGTCGGCCGACTGCGCATAGGTCGCACCCTTGGCATGGAGGATGTGCGGCGAACGCACTTCGACCGCGTCGACGCGCGCGCCGGAGGTTTCCAGCACCACTTCGCCGTTGACCGTGTGCTGGCTCGACTTGAGGAAGGCTTCGAGATCGGTCTTGAGCGGATCGTGGAAAAAGCCTTCGTACACCACTTCCACCCACTTGCGGGCGATCTCCGGCTTGAAGCGGTTCTGCTGCTTGGACAGCACCGCTTCCTCCAGCGCGCGATGGGCTGCCAGCAACGAGATGAGGCCCGGCGCTTCATACACGATGCGCCCCTTGAGACCGATCGTGGTGTCGCCGGTATACATGCCGCGACCGACGCCGTAAGGCGCGAACAATGCGTTGAGCTTTGCCAGCAACTGCGCGCCGGGCATCGCGACGCCATCGATCGCGACGGCTTCACCTTCGATGAACTTCAGCGTCACCCGCAGCGGCTGCGCCGGCCATTCGCTGCGCGACTTGCACCAGCCACGCGCACCCTCGCCCGGCGCCTTCCAGGCGTCGATCTCGCCGCCGGACAGGGTCACGCCCAGCAGGTTCTCGTTGATGGTGTATTGCTGCTGCTTGGCACGCACGCCGAAACCGCGTTCTTCCAGATACTTCTGCTCGTAGGCGCGGGTCTGGGTGTGCTCCTTCTGAATTTCGCGGATCGGCGCGACGATGCGGTAATCGCCGCTGGCCTTCACTGCCAGGTCGAAACGCACCTGATCGTTGCCCATGCCGGTGCAGCCGTGCGCGATCGCGTTGGTGCCGAGCGCATGCGCGCGCGCCAGCGCCGCATCGACGATCAGGTAGCGATCGGACACCAGCAATGGATACTGGCCCTGGTAACCCTCGCCCGCCCACACGAACGGCTTGACGAAGCCGTCCCAGATTGCCGGACCGCCATCGACGGTGACGTGCGAGGCCACCCCGAGTTCGGCAGCGCGCGCTTCGATGAAGGCGCGTTCTTCCGCATCGACGCCGCCGGTGTCGGCGAACACGGTATGCACGTTCCAGCCGCGCTCCTTCAGGTAGGGCACGCAGAAACTGGTGTCGAGTCCGCCGGAAAAGGCGAGGACGATGTCTTTGGACGTATTGATTGAAGCGGGGGAAGCGGTCATCTGGAAATTCTCGAAATATGAAGAGCGTTATTGCTTTGCGAGGGCAGCCATCACCGCCTTCTGCACGTGCAGGCGGTTTTCGGCTTCGTCGATGGCGATGCAGTTGGGCGAATCCATCACGCCATCGGTGGCTTTTACATTCCGGCGCAATGGCAGGCAGTGCGAGAACACGCCGTTGTTGGTCAGCGCCATCTTGCGTTCGTCGACCATGAAGTGCTTGAACTGGTCACGGATGGGCTTCTCCTTCTCCCAGTTGCCGAAGTACGGCAATGCGCCCCAGCTCTTGGCGTAGACCACGTCGGCGTCGCGATAGGCGCTGTCGGTGTCGTGGCTGACGGTGAGCGAACCGCCATTCTCGGCGACGTTCTGCGCCGCCCAGCCCATGTAGCGTTCGTCGAGCAGGTATTCCTCGGTCGGACACAGCAGGGTCACGTCCATGCCCATGCGCGTCGCAATCGTCAGCGCGGAATTGGCGACCGCGGTGTTCAGCGCCTTGGGATGGTAGGTCCAGGTCAGCACGTACTTCTTGCCGCGCAGGTCGGCCGTGCCGAAGTGTTCCTGCAATGCCAGCGCGTGCGCCAGTTCCTGGCAGGGATGGGTGATCGTTTCCATGTTGATCACCGGCACCGTCGAATACTTGGCAAAACCATTCAGCACGCGATCCTGGCGATCGATCGACCAGTCGACGAACTTCGGGAAGGCGCGCACGCCGATCAGGTCGACATAGCGCGACAGCACCTTGGCCACCTCGGCAATGTGTTCCTCGGCCTCGCCGTCCATCACCGTGCCGAGATCGAATTCGATCGGCCACGCGTCCTTGCCGGGTTGCAGCACCACCGCGTGACCGCCGAGCTGGAACGTGCCCAGCTCGAAACTGGTGCGCGTGCGCAGCGACGAATTGAAGAACACCAGCGCGACGCCCTTGCCTTTCAGCGCATCGCCGAAACGCTGCTGCTTGTAGCGGGCGGCATCGGCCAGCACGGCGTCGAGTTCGGCGCGGGTCCAGTCCTGGGTATTGAGGAAATGTTTCATCGGGGCATTCAACCGGAAGAAGGTGACAGGCGGGAAACGAGGATGGGGGAAACGAAAAAGCCCGGCGCTGGGCCGGGCTTCACTTGGCTGCACGCGCGCAGCGATTCGAACCGGCCGGAGTCAGTACTCGTACGGTCGGCGCGCGCGCGACGTCATGCCGCTGGCCATGGCGGCGGCAGACAGGAAGATGGCGTCGGTGCAAGTGCGCATCCGGTGATTCTCGCACCCCCCGTTGTGCACTGCAAGAGCAGTTGCGGCTGAAACGGCTACGCCAGCAAAAGCCGGGCCATCGCCTGCCGGTAGCGGGCCTCGATGGCCGCGCGGGCGATATGCCTGCCCTCTGTCACCACCTCGCGACCGGCCACCTCAACCGAACGGACCGCCGGCCGGTTGCCGGAGAACACCCAGCGATCGGCCACGTCGGCCGCCGTGGCGCCAGCCAGGATCGGGGCCTCGGCGTCCAGCACCACCCGGTCCTGCTGCGTGAAGCCGGTCGATCGCGCGGCGCTCGCGGCGACGCCGGTCAGCAAGGTTTCACCAACGCTGGGCGATGCCGGGCTGATGGCGATGTTGCGGCGCTGGCGCTGCAGGCGCTGGCCATATTCCAGCCAGCGCAGCTCCTCGATCGGCGAGGTCGAGATGTGCGAATCGGAACCGATGCCCCAGCGGCCACCATGATCGAGGTAATCGCGGAACGGGAAGAAGCCGTCGCCGAGATTGCCTTCGGTCGTGGTGCAGATCGCCGCAGTCGCGCCCGAATTCGCCAGCGTCGTAATTTCACCCGCATCCAGATGGGTCGCGTGCACCAGCGTCCAACGCGCATCGACATTGGCATGATCGAACAACCAGCGCACCGGGCGTTGCCCGCGCACCGCCACGCATTCCTCCACTTCCGGCATCTGCTCGGCGATATGGATGTGGATGCGCGCATTGTTCGGCAATCCGGCGATCGTCTCCTGCATCGCCGCTTCCGGCACCGCGCGCAGGCTGTGCAGCGCGCATCCGACGCGCAACGACTCGCCCTCTTCCTTGCGCAGGATGTCGATCAGGCGCAGATAGGCATCGACCTCGTGCCCGAAGCGACGCTGGCGTTCCGACAACGCCCGACCATCGAATCCGCCTGTCATGTACAGCACCGGCAGCAAGGTCAAGCGGATGCCGGTTTCGCGCGCGGCTGCAATCAGCGCACGCGACATTGCCGCGGGATCGTCATACGGACGACCATCGGGCTGATGGTGCAGATAGTGGAATTCGCAGACCGTGGTGTAACCGGCTTCCAGCATTTCCGCATACAACTGCGATGCCACCGCATGCAGCGACTCGGGATCGAAGCGTGACGCCAGCGCGTACATGGTTTCGCGCCAGGTCCAGAACGAGTCCTCGGGATGGGTTTGACGTTCGCCCAGCCCGGCCATCGCACGCTGGAAGGCATGCGAATGGAGATTGGCGATGCCCGGCGTCTGCCAACCGGAGGGAGTGCGTTGCATGAGGGCTGCGTTCGGCATTCGCTCATTGTGCCGGATGCTCGCGCGCGCATGCGAGAATGCCTCGTCATGGATCCGCAACCGCACGCCCCCATCCTGCTCGCCTCGTCCGAAAGCTGGCGTCGGCGGGCGGCACTGTGGTGCGGCGCGGTCGTGGTGGCACTGGCTTCCATCCTGTTCGCCAAGGGCAGCGACGCCGCCTTTCGCGGGTTCACATGGCTGCACCAGCAATGGCCGCTGGCATCGCTGGCACTGCCGCCACTGATGTTCGGATTGCTGTCATGGTTCACTGCGCGCGGCATGCAGGCCACGCGCGGCAGCGGCATTCCCCAGGTCATCGCCGCGCTTGAACAGCCAGTCGAATGGCGCGAGGCCCAGCTCTCGCCGAAGATCGCCTTCGCAAAACTCTGGCTGACCCTTGCGGGATTGCTCGGCGGCGCATCGATCGGACGCGAAGGCCCCACCGTCCATATCGGTGCCGGCCTCATGCACTGGATCGGCCGGCGTTTCGGCTTCGACGATCCGGAACAGGGCGCACGCTTCCTGCTGGCTGGTGGCGCGGCGGGCATCGCAGCGGCTTTCAACACGCCCTTGGCTGGCGTCGTTTTTGCGATCGAAGAACTCGGTGGCGCCTTCGAACACCGCTTCTCGGGCACGTTGCTGACTGCAGTCATCATCGGCGGCGTGGTATCGCTGGGCTTGCTGGGCGATTACGTCTACTTCGGCCATGTTTCGACGCGCATCGCTTTCGGCAGCGGCTGGTTGGCAGTGCCGGCCTGCGGGATCGTGTGCGGTCTCGCCGGCGGTCTCTTCAGTCGGGCCCTGCTTGCCTTGACCTCACCACGAGTACTGGTGATCGGTGCGCTGCGCAACCGCCATCCAGTCCTGCTCGCAATTGCCTGCGGCATCGCACTATCGGCACTCGGACTCGCATTCGGCGACGGCGTCTTCGGCACCGGCTACGCGCAAGCGCGCGGTGCATTGCTGCAGCAGGACATCCCCGGCCACGGCTTCGGCGTCGCCAAACTGTTCGCCAATCTCGTGTCCTATCTCGCCGGCATTCCCGGCGGCCTGTTCTCGCCCGCACTCTCCGCCGGCGCAGGACTCGGCCAGAACCTTGCACCGCTGTTCCCGGCGGCCCCCGCCTCGGCCGTCGTGTTGCTCGGCATGTGCGGCTACCTGTGCGGCGTAACGCAGGCACCGCTGACTTCCGCCATCATCACGATGGAAATGACCGACAGCAGCGACATGCTGTTGCCAATTCTCGCCGTCGCGTTGATCGCACGCACGACCTCGATGCTGGTATGCAGGATGCCGGTGTACAAGGCGCTGGCCCTGCGATTGCTGCAACAATCCCCCACGCCTTCAGCGGCGACTCCACATGACTGAACATCCAGCCGACAGCGGACTCCTGCTCGGGCCGACCATGGCTACGCTCGATACCGGCTCCAATCAGGCACGGACTGGTTATGGCCTGATCGAAGACGGCGCATTGGCCTGGCGCGATGGCTGCATCGTTCATGCGGGACCGCGTGCAGCGCTTCCCTCTGAACTCGCCACCATCGCAACGCCAATCGAGACCACCGGCTTGATCACCCCGGGACTCGTCGACTGCCATACCCACGTCGTCTTCGCGGGCGATCGCGCCGGCGAATTCGAACTGCGATTGCAGGGCGCGAGCTACGAGGAGATCGCCCGCGCCGGTGGCGGCATCCTCTCCAGCGTGCGTGCGGTGCGCGCCGCCAGCGAAGCGGAGTTGCTGGAAGAATCATTGCCACGCGTGCTTGATCTGATCGCCGATGGCGTCACCACGCTCGAGATCAAGTCGGGCTATGGCCTTGATTTCGACAACGAGCGCAAGATGCTGCGGGTCGCGCGCCAGATCGGTGAACGTACCGGCATCAGCGTGCGCACGACCTATCTCGCCGCCCACGCCTTGCCTCTGGAGTACGCCGGACGCGCCGACGACTACATCGATGCAGTCATCGAGTGGCTGCCGCGCCTGCACGCGGAAGGGCTGGTCGATGCCGTCGACGCCTTCTGCGAGGGGATCGGTTTCTCGCCCGCGCAGACGCGCCGCGTGTTCGAAGCCGCGCGCGCGCTGGGATTGCCGGTCAAGCTGCACGCCGATCAACTGAGCGATCTCGGCGGCGCGGCGCTGGCCGCGGAATTCTCCGGACTCTCCGCCGACCACATCGAACACACCTCGGAAGCCGGCGTACGCGCGATGGCGGAATCCGGCACCGTCGCCGTGCTGTTGCCTGGCGCCTTCCACGTGTTGCGTGAAACCAGACTTCCGCCGCTCGACCTGTTGCGCCGACATCGCGTGCCGATGGCCGTCGCCACCGACTGCAACCCCGGAACATCGCCGTTGCGTTCACTGCGCCAGGCGATGCAGCTCGCCACCATGCATTTCCGCCTCACGCCGGAAGAAGCCCTGCGTGGCGCCACCACGCACGCCGCACGCGCACTTGCCCTGCACGATCGCGGCAGTTTGCGTGTCGGCCAGCGCGCCGATTTCGTGCTGTGGAACGTCACGCAACCGGCCGAGCTCTGCTACTGGCTGGGTGGTCGCCTTGCACGGTCCGTCTACGCCAATGGCAAACAGATCGCCTGACCACATCATTCCGACATTGATGGAGATCGCACCATGAAGCTCTTGCGTTCCCTGCTCGTCACCACCCTCCTTGCCGCATTGCCAACGCTTGCTTTGGCGCAAGCCACGCCCGCCGCACGCAAGCTGGCGCACGACGCCATCATCGTCGACACCCACATCGACGCCCCGGAAATGATCGAGGAAAACGGTTGGCGCGATCTCGGCCAGCGCACCGATCGCGAATTCGATTGGCCGAAGGCGCAGCAAGGCGGACTCAAGGTCGCCTTCATGTCGATCTACACGTCGCCCAAGCAGGACGCCGACGACACGGCCTATCAGGTCGCCAACACGATGATCGATTCGATCGAGGCGCTGGTGCAGCGCCACCCGGACAAGTTCGCACTGCTGCGTTCACCACGCGATGTCACTCGTCGCAAGCCCGGCGTCGTGCTGCTGCCGTTCGGCATGGAGAACGGCGCGCCGATAGGCAGCGATATTCGCCGCCTTCAATTCTTCTACAACCGCGGCGTGCGCTACATCACCCTCGCCCACAGCGCCGCCAATCGCATCGCCGATTCCTCCTATGGCGTCGAACGCAAATGGCATGGCCTGAGTCCGTTCGGACGCGACGTGGTCAAGGAGATGAACCGCCTCGGCATCATGGTCGATGTCTCGCACCTGTCCGACGAATCGGCGCTGGAAGCGATCAGGCTAAGCCGCGTGCCGGTGATCGCCAGCCATTCCGGCATGCGCCATTTCACGCCCGGATTCGAGCGCAACGCCAGCGACGAAATCGCGAAAGCCATCGCCGCGAAGGGCGGCGTGGTGCAACTCACCTTCGGCACCGGTTTCGTCAATCCCAGGGCCGCCGCCGACATGCAGGCCAGCTTCCGCGCACGCGAGGACCTGCGCCAGCGCAATCTCGCCGCCAAGGCCGCCGGCAAACCGATCGAGGACGAAGCCGAATTCGCCGCGCGCTGGGATCGCGAACATCCGACACCGAAGACCGATATTTCCGCAGTGGTCGACCAGGTCGTCTATGCGGTGAAATTGATCGGCGCCGATCACGTCGGCATCGGTTCCGATTTCGACGGCGTCGATGGCGCGTTGCCGACGCAGCTGCAAAGCGTCGCCGATTATCCGAACCTGGTCGCGGCCTTGCAGGCGCACGGGCTCAAGGATGGCGACATCCGCAAGATCCTCGGTGGCAACCTGCTGCGCGTGTGGACGGCGGTGGAGAACGGCGCCAGGCGCTGATCCGCAAAAAACGAAGCCCCGCATCGCGGGGCTTCGTATCTGCAGCATGTCGCCGGAATCAGGCCGACTTGGCTGCCTTCTTCGCAACCACCTTCTTGGCGGCGGCCTTCTTGGCCACCGGCGCGGCGGTGGTGCCGGCGGTCTTGGTCACGGCCTTGGCGCTGCGGGCATTGCCGTAGCTGCTGCTGTAACGCTTGCCCTTGGCGGTCTTGCGGTCGCCCTTGCCCATCGTGTTTCTCCCGTTCTGTGGTGCCCGGAGACTCGACGTGCCCGCGGCGTGTGTGTGGAATGACCCGCTATTTTAGCGCGCTTCGGCCGCGCAGCACAGACCATCGGCGTGGCGGCGGCTGGCGCGCAGGTTGGCGATATGGGCGGACGCGACCAGCAGGCCACCCGTTCCCATCGCCAGGACATGCCAGGTCAGCTCGTGATGCAGCTTGGGAACGAGGATTCCGGCCCAGAGAACGGCGATGCCGAGCACCATGGTCGCCGGAATATGGTGTTGCTGGTGGCGGCGCCAGGCGGTGAGCACGCTCAGCAGCCCCATCACCGAGACGAACAGGACGAATCCGACCTCGACCCGGGTACCGAACCACGCTGCCGCGCCCAATGTGGGGATCAGCGCCAGAACCAGCGGCGCCGCCAGGCAGTGGATGGCGCACAGGAACGAGCCGGTCGCACCGATACGGTCGATCCAGCCCCCGGCATGTCCGTGGTTTTCAGCTGCGGCGTGACCCATGAATGAAATTATATAACATTTCAATCAGGCCATCTTGCTGCAGGCCGCGCACAGGCCATGCACTTCCAGCGTCTGCGCCTGCGGGCTGAATCCCAGTTCCCGGGCCTTGCTGTCGAGCAGTTCGACGATGGCCTGGTCTTCCAGTTCGACCGCGCTGTGGCAGCGGCTGCAGATCAGGAAGGGCACCGAATGCTGCACCGAATTGGGGTGGTGGCAGGCGACGAAAGCGTTCACCGACTCCAGCTTGTGGATGAAGCCGTTGGCGAGCAGGAAATCGAGCGCCCGGTAGATGGTCGGCGGCGCGGCGGCGCCGGGACCCTCGCCATCACGGACCTTGTCGAGCAGGTCGTAAGCCTTGATCGGCTGGCCGGCATCGGCGATCAGCGCCAGCACATGCTCGCGAATCGGCGTCAACCGTAGCCCGCGCTGGCTGCATGCGTGCTGCACGGCAGCGATGAAACTGCCGGCATCATCGACGTGATGCACGGGATCGGTGCAGTCGTGGTGATCGTGGCGGCCCATGGGCAGATGATGGGGCCGCGATCGGCCCGACTCAAGCCTGCCTGAATCAACCTTGGGCGATCTTGCCCAACGCGGCGTCGATCCGGGCCAGCGCTTCAGCCTGGCCGCACAGATACACGGTATGACTGATGTCCGGGCTGACCTGGGTACCGGTGACCGCAACGCGCAGCGGCTGCGCGACCTTGCCCATGCCGACGCCGCAGGCTTCGGCGACCTGGTGCAACGCTTCACCCACGGAGGCTGCGCTCCATTCGGCGAGCGCGGCAAGACGGCGACGGGCTTCTTCCAGCGCAGGACGCGCTTCCGGCTTGAGGTGCTTGGCGACCGCTGCATCGTCGTAGTGTTCCAGCGGCCCGAACCACGCTGCCGATTTCTCCGCCATTTCCTTCAGCGTCTGCACGCGTTCGCGCAACGCGACCACGATGTCGGCCGGTTTCGGTCCTTTCGCGAGGTCGTAACCCGCCTGCTGCAAGTGCCACACGAGGTGTTTCGCAACGGCTTCGGGATCGTCGCTCTTCAGGTATTGCTGGTTGAGCCAGCCGAGCTTGGCCATGTCGAGCCGCGCGGCCTTGGCATTGACGTCCTTCAACTCGAACAACGCGATCAGTTCGGCGATCGAGAAGATCTCCTGGTCGCCATGCGACCAACCGAGGCGCGCGAGATAGTTGAGCAGTGCGTGCGGGAGGTAGCCGGCATCGCGGTACTGCATCACGTCGGCGGCACCGGTGCGTTTGCTGAGCTTGGCGCCCTGCTCGTCGAGGATCATCGGCAGGTGGGCAAAACGCGGCGGCTCGGTGCCCAGCGCGCGATAGATGTTGATCTGGCGTGGCGTGTTGTTGACGTGGTCGTCGCCGCGCACCACGTCGGTGATGCCCATGTCGAGATCGTCAACCACCACCGCGAAGTTGTAGGTCGGATAACCGTCGCTGCGGAAAATCACCAGATCATCCAGTTCGGTGTTTTGCCACTCGATGCGACCCTTGACCAGGTCGTCGAACACCACGCTGCCTTCGCGCGGATTGCGGAAGCGGATCACGCGATTGGGATCGTCACGAAATTCCGCCTTTTCGTCGCGATAACGACCGCTGTAGCGCGGCTTTTCGCCGGCGGCCATCGCCGCTTCGCGCATCGCTTCGAGTTCTTCCTTGGTTTCGTAGGCGTAATAGGCAGTGCCGGCGGCAACCATTTGCTCGGCCACTTCGCGATAACGCGCGAGGCGATCGGTCTGGTAGATCGGGCCTTCGTCGTAACCCAGCCCGAGCCACTCCATCGCCTCGAGGATGGCGTCGATCGCTGCCTGGGTGCTGCGCTCGCGATCGGTGTCCTCGATGCGCAGGACGAACTGGCCGTCGGAATGGCGCGAAGCCAGCCAGCAATACAGCGCGGTGCGCGCGCCGCCAATGTGGAGGTAGCCGGTGGGACTGGGAGCGAAACGGGTGCGGACGGTCATGAATAGTTGCGACTTGCCATCGATAGTCCGCGTATTTTAGCGCGGCGCACCCAGCCCCTGCCCTTGCTGATCCTCGATTTCGGCCAGCCCCCAGACCAACCCCAGCAACGACATCGCCGCCACGACCAGCAGGAGGATGATGGCCGCAGACGACATGTCGTGATGCAGCCAGTCGCGCCAGCCTGCACGCAACACGGACGCCGGGCCCAGGGCCAGCCAACCCGCGACCACGCCCGAACAGATGCCCGCTACCAATATCCATGATCGCGCGCGTCGGCGACGGGGAAGCGCCTGCATGACACGATCGCTGAAACCGCCATCCATGACCGGCCCGTCGAAGGCATCGCGCAACAGTGAGTCGAGTGCATCGTCGTTGTCGTGATTCATGGTGTTTCTCCCGGATGGTTGGTCGCTTGCCACTCTGCCATGTGCTGCCTGAGTTTCGATTTTCCGCGCAAGGCGTGGGTTTTCACCGTACCCAGCGGCATTTCCAGTACGTAGGCGGCTTCCTCGTGGCTCAGCCCCAACTGGACACAATGCAAAAGCACAGCTTGCTCGGCATCGGAAAGATGACGCATCGCACGGGCAAGGTCGAGTTGCAGATCGACGGTTTCCGTTGGCGCGTGCAATTCATCCACGGCGTCTTCCTTCACTCGGCTCCCGATCCACGAAGTCCGACGACGCGCCTGCAGGAAACAGCTGTAGGCGATGCGATAGAGCCAGGTCGAGAACTGCGCATCACCGCGGAATTGACCCAGCTTCTTCCATGCCAACAGGAACGTTTCCTGCGCCAGGTCATCAGCCATCGCTGCGTCGCCATGCAGCAATCGCCGCAACTGCGCACGCACCATGCCCTGATGGCGACGCACCAACTGCTCGAAGGCGCGCTGGTCGTTGCCCAACAAGACCCTGGCAATCAGGGCCTTGTCGATGCCCGACCCGGTGTCGCGATCAGCCACGGGTCTCGTCACGGCGGTTCAACCACCAGCTGGCGAGATAGCCCAGCCCCGTCATCAGTGGCAACAGACCGAGGCCCCACAGGCTGCGCAGACTGTGGCCATCGGCCAGTTCGCCGGGCAGGACGGACAGCATCAGCATCAAGCCGAGACCGCTGCTGATGAGCACGAGGGCGCGGCGGCGTTCGGAATAGTCGATGCCGGGCTCGACCAGGAGTTGCGTCGGCAGCTCCACGCCCTTGTCGGCGAGTGCGAGCAATGCGCGATAGCGTTCCTGTGTTTGCCGGTGGCGATAACGCAGGACGATCAGGACGATCAGCACGGGGGCCGACATCACGACCAGGGGAATCAGGATGAACAGATTCATTGTTTTTCTCCTTCGGTTGCAAGCAAATCGGCGATGCGTTCGGCGAAGAACCAGGACTGCCCCGGTCCTTCATTGCTGGTCAAGGCAACGGTCGCCCCGGTTTCCCAGACGATCGCCAGATTGGTATCCGTGCCCTCGATTCCCCCTGCGTGACCGCGAATGTGGCGACCGTGCGAGAGGCGATCGCCAAATCCTGCGGCATAGCCACCGGGACCTGCGGGCACCTCATCGTCGAACATTTTCGCGAGGGTTGCGGGTTTGACCAGCTTGCCCGCACGCAATGCCGCGGAAAACCGCAGCAGGTCGGCATTGGTGGAATAACCGCCGCCTGCCGGACCACCGCAGTAGAGGGTCTTGAACCAGTCCGCCTTCCAGGCATCGGAGAACGGGCCTTCACGGTAATAACCGACGGCGAGTTTTGGCACGACATCGTCCAGGCTGTCGAAACCGCTGGCATCCATGCCCGCCGGCGCGAACACATGGCGTTGCATGTAGTCGGAATAATTCTCGCCGGAAACATTCTCGATGATGCGGCCGAGCAGCATGTAACCCGCGTTGCTGTAGCTCCATTGCTTGCCGGGTTCGCTCACTTTTGGTTGCCGGGCGATCAGGCCCAGATAATCTTCCGGATCGACGAATTTCTCCCGGTGCTCGAAGAGTTCGGGAACAAGGAAATCGCCCAGCCCCGCGGTGTGATGCAGGAGTTGCCACACGGTGATTTTCTTCGCCGTGACCTGGTCGGGATATTCCGGAACCCGCAGCGCCAGCGTATCGTTCCACGACAATTTCCCGGCTTCCACCAATTGCGCGATGGCGACAGCGGTGAACATCTTGTCCATCGAGCCGATGTGGAATTTCGTCTGGTGATCCACCGGGACGTTGAAGCGGCGTTCGGCAAGGCCGCGGCATTCGTCGAAGATCGTTGTTGCGCCGTCCGAAACCGTCACGCAGCCGGAGAAATCATTCGTGCGCACGAGCTGGTCGAGCGTGGCGCGGATCAATTTCGTCAATGCCTCATGCGTTGGCGCATCCTTGGGCCAGTGCGCATAGAGGCTGGGATCATCCATGGCCACGAGATCGGCCTGCGCGAGACGGTCGGGATGCGCCACATCGGCGGTCAGCACGAGCAGACCCTGACGACCATTGCTCCGTGCCTTGACCGCCACCTGAAGCATGCCCGGGTGGCGTGGATCGGAACGTACGTCGATCACGTCCAGGCCACCGCTGTCGCGCGCCGATGACGCCAGCAATGCGACGAATGCTTCGCGATCGCCGGGAGGAATTTCTGCTGAAAGTATCGTCGGCGCCCATTTGCGAATCCCGGCTGCACTGTCGCTGTTGACGTGATGGATCAGTTGGCCGCCAAGCCGGCCGGCCGGCGTGTCCGGCAGCGCCGCGCTCCCGGCGAATGCCATCGCGGGGATGGCGGACAGAAGCAGGGCTCTGGCAAGCGCCCGCAAGACGATCGACTTCCGGCCCGCAGTCGCGGTTGGGTCGGCATCAAACATGGTTTTCCCCTTTTCGGATTGGCTTTGGGAACTTGGATGCGGCAACAAGCCGATTCGGATTCAAGGAGGCATAAAATCCCCCCATGACGACGTTGTTCATTTCCGATCTCCACCTCGATCCCGAACGCCCCGGCATCACCACGCTGTTCGGCGAATTCATCGATGGCGAGGCCCGCGGCGCCGATGCGCTCTATATCCTCGGCGACCTCTTCGAGGCCTGGGTCGGCGACGACGACCCCTCGCCTGCCGGCGCCTTTGTCGCGAAGAAACTGCGCGAACTGCATGCAAGCGGCGTCCCGACATTCTTCATTCGCGGCAATCGCGATTTCCTCGTCGGCAACGACTACGCACGCCGCGCCGGCATGGCGATCCTGCCCGATCCCGCGGTGATCGATCTGTACGGCGAACCGACGCTGGTCCTTCACGGCGACCTGCTGTGCACAGACGACCTTGCCTATCAACAATTCCGTGCCCAGACCCGCGATCCGCGCTGGCAGGCGCAATTCCTCGCGCAACCGCTGGAAGCGCGACTCGCCTTCGCGGCGCAGGCACGCGCGGCGAGCAAGGCGCGCTACGGCGAACTGGTATCGAGCGGGATGGCGGAAACCATCGGTGACGTTTCGCCGACCAGCGTGCAGGAATGGCTCAAGCGCTTTGGGCTCCGCCGGATGATCCACGGCCATACCCATCGCCCGGCAATCCACGACGAAGAAGGCGGCAACAGCCGCATCGTTCTCGGCGACTGGTACGAACAGGGTTCGGTGCTGCGGGTCGACCGCGACGGTGCCCGCCTCGACGCGCTGCCGCTGGCGAAGTAATCAATCCGCTGCCGCGAGCAGGCTTTCCAGTTCTTCCGCATCGAAGCCGGCCTGCGTTCGCGCCTCGATATTGAAGGGTTTGTGCAACACGCCGCTGGCGTACTCCTTCAGCAATTCGCGGAAGCGTGATCGTGGTTCGACGCCCGCACGTTCGCAATGCCAGCGATACCAGCGCGATCCCGCGGCAACGTGCGCGATTTCCTCGCGCAAGATGATTTCGAGGATGCCGGCCGTTTCATCGTCGCCGAGCGCGCGCAGCTTGACGATCATCCCCGGTGTCACGTCAAGACCACGCGCCTCGAGCACGCGCGGCACCAGCGCCATCCGCGCAAGACCGTCGTGCGCGGTCTTCTCGGCCATTTCCCACAAGCCGTTATGGGCGTCAAAATCGCCGTAATCGTGAGCGAAGGCCTGCAGTCGTTCGCGCAGCATCAGGAAGTGGCGCGCTTCGTCATCGGCGACCATCACCCAGTCGGCGTAATACTCCGCAGGCATTCCACGGAAACGATAAATCGCATCGCAGGCAAGATCGATCGCGTTGAATTCGATGTGAGCGACGGCGTGGATGAAGGCCGCGCGCCCTTCGTTCGAACCGAAACCGCGACGCGGCAGATCGCGTGGATGCACCAGTTTCGGCGTGGCCGGACGACCCGGCATCGCGATTGCTTGCGGTGGTGCGGATGTTTCATCCGCCACCAGTTCGCCGCGATGAAACGCTGCCGCCAATGCGCGCGCAGCGGCCGGTTTGCCGACGATATCGTCGCAGTCGAGGACTGCCTTCGCCGCGGCGTGGAGATCGCCCATCGCGCGAGCGTCAGGCCCGACGCTTGGCCTTGGCCTCGTCGGAACGCTGCGCCTGCAAGGCTTCGAAATAGCCGTCAGCAACACCGGTGACGTATTCGCCGCTGAAGCACGAAGTATCGAAATGCATGCCGGCGTTCTTGGGGCCGGCGACTGCGGCCTCGAGGTCCTCGAGATCCTGGTAGACCAGCCAGTCGCAACCGATCAGCTCCTCGACCTCCTTCTCGCTGCGGCCATGCGCGATCAGTTCTTCCGGATTCGGCATGTCGATGCCATAGATGTTCGGATAGCGCACCGGCGGCGCGGCGGAGGCGAGATAGACCTTCTTGGCGCCGGCGTCGCGCGCCATCTGCACGATCTGCTGCGAAGTCGTGCCGCGCACGATCGAATCATCGACCAGCAACACCACGCGATCCTTGAATTCCAGCGGAATCGGGTTGAGCTTGCGACGCACCGACTTCTGGCGCTCTCCCTGCCCCGGCATGATGAAGGTGCGGCCGACGTAGCGGTTCTTGATGAAGCCTTCGCGATACTTCACGCCAAGCACGTGGGCGATTTCCAGCGCGGCATCGCGGCTGGTATCGGGAATCGGGATCACCACGTCGATGTCGTGGCCGGGTCGTTCGCGCAGGATCTTCTCGCCCAGCGACACGCCCATGCGCATGCGCGCCTTGTGCACCGAGATGTTGTCCATCATCGAGTCGGGGCGCGCGAAGTACACGTACTCGAACACGCACGGACGCGCCAGGACGTCCTTGGCGGTGATCTGCGCGTGGAGCTTGCCGTCCTGGGTGATCACCACCGTTTCGCCCGGCGCGACATCGCGCACACGCTCGAAACCGGCAAGATCGAGCGCGACAGATTCCGAGGCCACCGCGTATTCGTCACCGGTCGGCGCCACCCGCTTGCCCAGCACCAGCGGACGGATCGCGTTGGGATCGCGGAAGGCGACCAGCCCGAGTTCCATCACCACGCAAACCACGGCGTAACCGCCCTTGACCCGCCGCATCACGCCTTCCACCGCGCGGAATGCCGACTCGGGCGAAATGCCATCCTGCGCATCGAGTTCGTGCGCAAACACGTTGAGCAGCACTTCGGAGTCGGACGACGTATTGAGGCCGCGGCGATCCTGTTCGATCACTTCCTGGCGCAGCGCCTCGGTATTGATCAGGTTGCCGTTGTGCGCCAGCGCGATGCCGTAGGGCGCGTTGACATAGAACGGTTGTGCTTCGTCGCTGCCTTCGCTGCCTGCGGTGGGATAGCGGCAATGTGCGATCCCCATGCGACCGCGCAACCGCGACATCGAAGCGGCATCAAAGACATCGCTGACCAGGCCCTTGCCCTTGTCGACACGCAGCACGTTGCCGTTGCTGGTGGCGATGCCGGCTGCGTCCTGGCCGCGATGCTGCAGCACCGTGAGACCGTCATACAGTTGCGCCGCGACGTCCTGCGTCCCGACGATCCCCATGATTCCACACATCTTCGTCTTCCTCAGGGGCTGGGACGAACGATGCCGCCCACGCCCAGTTTCGATTGCGCACTGGCCTTCAACGCATTGGCCGCATCCTTCGTCATCACCGGCCCGAGACGCACGCGCGTCAACACGCCCTTGTCGGTCTTGACGGTATCGGTGGTCGCGCTGAACCCGGCGGCGCGCGCGCGGTCGCGCAGCGCAGTGGCTTCGGCGGCATTGGCGAACGCGCCGAGTTGCACCGCGAATCCGGTACCGGCTGCCGCAGGCTTGGTCGCCGGTTGCGGTTCGGGCTTGGGTTGATCGTGCTTCGGCACCGCGGGCGCGTCATCGTCCTGCTCGGCAACGACAGGTTTGGCCTGCACGGGTTTGGCCGGTTTCGCGGCTGCAGTCGGCTTGTCCGGCTTGGTAGTCGGCACTGCGGGCTTCGGCTTGGCGACATCGGCCGCCGGTTTCGGCGTCGGCGTTTCAATCGGCGTGGTCGCGATGGCTGGCGTCGCAGCAACAGTGGAGGTCGACGCAACAGGTGCTGGCGCTTGCGTTGTGCTGGCGTCGAGCGCGATCACCTGCGCCTTGACCGGCGCATTGAGCTGTCCGGCTTGCACGCGCGCGACCTCGGCGGCTTCGCGGGTCGGATACGGCCCGACGCGCACGCGCCAGGCATCGCGTCCGGCCAGCGACACCTTCTCGCTGTAACCATGCAACTTGATGCCGGTCAGCGCCTGCACGACGCGATCGGCATCGCCGCTGCTGCCATAGCTGCCGAAACTGACGGCGTAATCGCCGGCGGCAGTCGCGGGTGACGGCTTGGCGTCGGTCGGCGCAGGCGTGGCAGCCGCTGCCGAAGTGGCTGCGCTCGCGCTGGCCGGAGTGTCGGCATTGGCTTGCGGCGCTGGCATTCCGGTCGCGCCATTCGCGCCGACGGCACCGGGCACGTCGAGCGGCAGTTCCTGGGTCTTGACCGTCGCGTCGGGCGCCTTCGGCGAATCCAGCGGCACGTCGGACACGCCGCTGTCGGGCGCCGGCCCCTTGACCAGCATGGGCAGGAAGATGACCGCCAATGCGATCAAGACGGCGGCGCCCCAGAGGCGCTGTTTCACGGGACGATCCATTCGGCGCGGGGACTCGTAGCGAGTTTTCGCCAATTATACCGGTGCCGGACTGTCGACTTCCCGGCAGCCCGCTGAACGCAGTGCATGCAGGGCCGTTTCCACGGTATGGAAGGAGCCGAACACCAACACCCGATCGCCCGGCACGGCGATCGATTCCACGCGATGCAATGCCGCGGCGACATCTGCATTCAGCGTGGCGCCGGGCAGCTTCACCCGTGCGGCCAGCGCATCCACATCCTGCGCCCGTCCTTCGACATCCAGCCCGGCCAGATGCCAGTGATCGATGTGTGGCGCCAACGCGGCGGTCACGCCTTCCACGTCCTTGTCGGCCAGCGCGGCATAGATCGCATGGACGCGCCCTTGTCGCGGCTGATCACGCAACCACTCGGCCAGCGCCTGCGCGGCCTGCGGGTTGTGGCCGACATCGAGCCGATATTCGATCCCCGCGCACTCCAGTCGCTGCAACCGACCGGGCACGCGCGCCGAAGCAACCCCCCGTGCCCAGGCGTCGTCGGGAATCTCCAGCGGCGATGCCCGCAACGCGGTGATCGCGACCGCGGCATTGCGCAGCTGCACCGGGGCGGCGAGATCCGGCATCGGCAGGTCGAGGATGAAGCCCGGTTCGCGCCACTGCCAGCCGTCATCTTCGGCAGCGCGGTCGACGAAGAAATCGCAACCCATCCGCAGTGCCGATGCACCGATCGCGTAGGCACGCCGCAACACGCTGGACGGTGGTTCGTCATCACCCAGCACCAGAGGTCTCCACGCCCGTGCGATGCCGGCCTTCTCGACACCGATGTCCTCGCGATCCTCGCCGAGCCAATCCATGTGATCGAGATCGACAGTGGTGATGACGGCGACATCGGGATCGACGATGTTCACCGCGTCCAGGCGCCCGCCCAGGCCGACTTCTAGGATGGCGAGATCGAGCCCCGCCCGCGCGAACAGCCACAACGCCGCCAGTGTGCCGACTTCAAAATAGGTCAGGGAGATATCGCCGCGCGCGGACTCGACCGCCTCGAACGCGGCGACCAGATCGGCATCGCCCGCATCGACACCGTCGATGCGCACCCGCTCGTTGTAGCGCAGCAGATGCGGCGAGGTGTAGGCACCGACGCGCAGGCCTGCGGCACGCGCGATCGCTTCGATGAAGGCAACGGTCGATCCCTTGCCATTGGTGCCGCCGACGGTGATGATGCAGCCCGCCGGTTTCGCCAGCTGCATGCGCGCGGCGACCTCGCGCACGCGGTCCAGACCGAGTTCGATGGCGGTGGGATGCTGGCGCTGCAAACGCGCCAACCAGTCCTGCAGGGAATCACTCATCCGCACATTATCGCGACTGCACGGGCCGGTAGCGAATTCGCCGGTATAGTCCGCCTTCCCCCACCCGCGGAACCTGCCATGCCGATCGTCACCGGAACCTTCGCCCTGCAGATGAAAATGGAACCGGGACTCGATCTCGGCGACGGCGCGCAAACCGGCAGCTTCCGCTTCGACAAGCAGTTCGGCGGCGCGCTCGAAGCGACCAGCGTGGTGCAGATGATTTCGGGCGGCAATCCCGCGAGTGGGTCGGCGGCCTACGTCGCGATAGAACGCATCGCCGGCACGCTCGATGGCCACGCCGGCAGCTTCATGACCTGCCATCGCGGGATCATGGATGGCGGCAATGCATCGCTTGAAGTCGACATCGTGCCGGGGTCCGGCACGGATGCACTCGAAGGCATCCGCGGCAAGATGACGATCCGCATCGATGCTGGCGTGCATCACTATGAGTTGGATTACTCGGTGTAGGGCATCGCCCGGCTGTGCGCCTATCGCGGTTGTCTGCAGCCGCCGACACGCCGTGAATACATCCATGTAGGCTCGTACGCAGCATCCATGCTGCGTACGGTCGGCGCTACAGACGAACCGCATAGGCGCCGCCGGTGGATGCTTTCTGGAAGGCGTGAGAGCAACAGCTTGCTACGCTTTTGCTCCTCACTCCTTCAGCAACAACACGCGCGCGGAAGTGGGTGCGCCAGTCCGGTGCGTGGGCGTACGCGCCATGGATGGCGCGTCCGAGCCTACATGGACGTACTTGCGGCGTCCCGCGCAACGGATCTGGTCACCCACGCACCAGCGCGTGCGAGCTGTCACTTCACCCCCATTTCCTGCAGCAGCTGCGGCGCTGGATCGACCACCGTCATCACCCAGCGCATGTAACGCTGGTCCATCGAAATCATCCGCGTCATCACCGGATCGAACACCCAGTTCGACGCCACCGATTCCCAGTTGCCATCGAAAGCGAGACCGACCAGCTTCCCGTGCGCGTCCATCACCGGCGATCCTGAATTGCCGCCGGTGATGTCGAGATCGGAGAGGAAATCGACCGGCACGCTGCCGAGCCTGGCGTCTTCCAGGCCCGCGTAGCGCTTGGCCTTGATCGCATCGAGCGCGGCCTTCGGCGTATCGAACGGTTCCTTGCCGGTGGTCTTGGCGACGATCTCGTCGAGCACGGTGAACGGCGCCTGCTTGCTGCCGTCGAGTTTGGTGTAACCGGTCACGTTGCCGAAAGTGATGCGCAATGACGAGTTGGCATCCGGATATACCGCCTTGCCATGCGCCTTGCGGTAATCGGCCAGCGCCTTGAGATAGATCGGTCGCGCGACCAGCAGCTCGCCGGCGCGCGTCTTGCGCGCTTCCTCCAGCTTCATCAGCGTCGGCGTCACCGCGACCGCGTATTTGATCGCCGGATCGGTGCTGGCCTCGAACGCAGCGCGATCGGCATTGAGCCACTTCGTGCGTTCGGCATCCTTGCCCAGCGCGCTCTTGTGCATGCGCGCCACGGCATCTTTCACCGCCTTGGCATCGCTGCCACCAATCCACGTGTCCAGCTCGGCGACATGCTGGTCGGCCGGCAAGCCGACGTATCGATTCAACCAATACGCCTGCAGCTGGCTGTCCATGCCGCTGTCGTAACGCTTGTCCATCTGCTTGAGCACGGCCTCGATGCCGACGACATCACGCTGCTGGTAGCCGGAATCGCGCTGCGCATCGGGCTTGGCGCGCTCGATCGCCAGGCGATACAGCTGCACCGCCGTCGCGCCCAGCGTGCCGCCGACTTGCGAAACCGTCAGGTCGCGTTCGCGTGTCTTCGCCGATTGCGCATTGAGCGTTTCGATGGTGTTCCAGGCCGCCAGCGCCGGCTCGCCGGATTTGCGCTGCTTCTTCAGCCACGCCAACACAGCGGACTCTTCCGCCTGCTTGGCAGCAAGCGCGTTGGTGCGACGGAATCCTTCCAGCTGGCCATCAAAATTCTTCAGGGTGTTTTCCCAGCCGCGCACGGTGCTGGCGTACTTCACCGCGACCTCGGGATTCTTCGCGCCCGTCGCCTGCACCATCGCCACCAGTTCCTTGTAGGTCTTGCTGATGGTCGGATACAGCCAGTCCTGGGTGCTGCGGAATTCATCGACCAAGGCATAGCGGCTGGTCGATCCCGGATAGCCCGCGACCATCACGAAATCGCCGGCCCGCAGCGGCTGGTCGGCGATCTTCAACCAATGCTTCGGCTGATAAGGCACGTTGTCCTTGCTGTACGCAGCCGGTTTTCCATCCTTGCCGACATACGCGCGCAGGAAGGAGAAATCACCGGCGTGGCGCGGCCACATCCAGTTGTCGACCTCGCCGCCGAAATTGCCGATCGACGACGGCGGTGCGTAGACCAGGCGCACGTCGCGAATTTCCATGTACTTGAACAGGCGATAGGTATTGCCGCCGAAGAAACTGTAGAGGCGACAGCGATAGCCCCCCCCGGTTTCGCAGGCGGACAGCAAGCGCTTTTCCAGTGTTTCGACCGCACGCGTGCGATCGATCGGCGCTGTCGCCGAAGCGATGGCGGCTTGCACTTGCGCAGTGACGTCGTCGATGCGTTCCAGCGCGAAGATGCGCGCCGACGGCCCGGCGGTGACCTCATCGGTCATTTTCCCGGCGTTGAAGCCGGTCGCCATCAGGTTCTTTTTCGCGGTGGAATTGAGCTGGATCGCACCGTAGGCGCAGTGGTGGTTGGTCGCGACCAGGCCTTGCGGCGACACGAAGCTGGCGGTGCAATTGCCCAGCGACACCACCGCCCCCAGCGGATCGCCGGTGAGATCGGCCAATTGTCCGGGATCGAGCTTCAGTCCCGCCGTCTTCAGCGACTTGGCGATCTCCGGCAGCTGCTGCGGCGTCCACATGCCCTCGCCCGCCTGCGCGACGGGAATGGCGGCGGTCACTGTCGCAAGGGTGGCCACGAGCATCCTGCGCATCGCAAATCTCCGCAATCGAAACGAAACCCCATTAGAGCATTTCGAACCTGAGCGGAATCCAGCGGTAAAATGGCGGTTCTTCCGCAACGCAGCAACGCCATGACGCAAGCGACCATGAAAGGCCTGGTGAAACGCAATGCC
>JAFEBZ010000218.1 GCA_018242405.1 Pseudomonadota bacterium
CTTCCACCTGGCGGCCCATGCCGTGCTTCTTGGGCTCCGGGCGCACATAGGCGAAGGGCAGGGCGAGGCGGTCCGCCACCAGCGCGCCCCAGGGGATGCCCGCCGTGCTCGTGCCCGCGACGAGCGTGGGCGCGAGCGAGCGCGCGGCCACGGCGAGCGCCTCCGCGATGCGTGAGCGGAGCGCGGCGTCGCCGAGCAGCTGGCGGTTGTCGCAGTAGATGGGGGCCTTCATGCCGCTGGACCAGGTGAAGGGCGCTTCCGGCGACAGCTTCACCGCGCCCTTGTCCAGCAAGCCTCCGGCGAGTTCGGCGGGGGTCATCGTCAGTCCTGGATGTCCAGCTGGGCCACGGGGAACTTGCTCAGGTAGCGCTCGGCGCCATCGGGGAAGAGCGTGACGATGCGCGCGCCTTTCGGCAGCGTCGTCGCCAGCTCCCGCGCCGCCCAGGCGTTGGCGCCGGAGCTCGGCCCCGCGAGGCAGCCTTCCGTTCCGATGAGTTCGCGCGCGGCCTGGAAGGCGTCCTCGTCCTTCACATCCAGGACGCGATCCACGAGGCTCATGTCCAGGCTGCCGGGGATGAAGCCGTTGCCGATGCCTTCGACCTTCCACTCCTGCAGCGGCGCGCCGCAGTAGACCGAGCCCACGGGCTGCACGCAGACGGCGATGAGCTTGGGGTTCTTCTCTTTGAGGAAACGCGCCGTGCCCGTGAAGGTGCCGCCGGATCCCGCGCCGATGACGAGCCCATCCACGCGGCCTTCCATCTGCTCCCAGATCTCGGGGCCCGTCGTCTCGTAGTGGCTGTCCGGGTTGTCGGGATTCTCGAACTGCTGGGGCACGAAGCTGTGCGGGATGCTCGCCGCCAGCTCGTGGCACTTGGCGATGGCGCCCTTCATGCCGTCCGCCTTCGGGATGAGCACCAGCTCCGCGCCGAGGGCCTTCATGAGCTGCATCTTCTCCCGCGAATACTTCGTCGGCACGCAGAGGATGCAGCGGTAGCCCAGCGCCTTCGCGGCGATGGCGAGGCCCACGCCGGTGTTGCCGGCGGTGGGTTCGATGATGGTGGAGACGCCGGGCTTGATCTTTCCGGCCTTCTGCGCGCGCAGGATCATGCCCACGCCGATGCGGTCCTTCACGCTGCCGCCGGGATTGAGGTATTCGAGCTTGGCGAACAGCTCGCAGTCCGGCGCGAAGCGCTTCAGGCGCAGCAGGGGCGTGTTGCCCACGAGGTCGAGGACGCTCTCGACGGTCTGAAGCGGACGGACGGCGGCAGGCATGGCTTCTCCCAACCCCATGATTCTAGCGGCCGGAGGCGTGTCCAGCATCACGAAGGCCGTGACGCGAGGCCTTCCAGAAAGGCCGCGGCGAGGTACGCCGCCAGCTTGGCGGTCTGGCCGTCCCGGTCCAGGGGAGGCGCCAGCTCCATGAGGTCGAAGGCCGCGACGGCGGGACAGGCGCCGCAGGCCTGGGCGATGGCGAGCGCCGTGCCCGCGTCCAGGCCCCAAGGGGCCAACGCGCTCACGCCGGGCGCGTCCGCGGCGCGGATGGCATCGAGGTCGAAAGTGGCCAGGATGCGGCGGCCCTTGGAGGAGAAGGCTTCCAGCGCGCCTTGGGCCGCTTCGAGGGCCCGCCCTTCGCGGCCCGGCTCCAGGAACTGGAGCGACGCGCCCTTCAAGCGCAACCAGGTTTCGTGTTCTTCCGAATTCGCGAAACGCTGGAGGCCCACCTGCGCCAGATCCGCGCCCCGCAGGCCCGCCTCGATCATGCGGAAGAAGGGGTTGCCGGAGCTGGGCGCATGGGTGGGCCGCACATCCAGGTGCGCGTCCACGGCGAGCACGGCCGTTTCACTGATGGCCGCGAGGCCGCGCCAGACGCCGTAGGAGCAGTCATGGCCGCCGCCGAGGATGATCGGCGTCGCGCCCGCCCGGATCGCCGCCGACACGACCGCTTCGGCGCCTTCAAGAAAAGCCTCATACGGCGCGTCCGCGGGGATGTCGCCCGCGTCCAGGAGGCGGCGCCCGCGCAGCACGCGGAGCGGCAACCTTCCGAACGCCGTGCGGAAGGCGGCAGGCCCTTCCGCCGCGCCGGGCCGCCCGCCGTTGGCGACGACGCCCACCTCGTTGCAAAGGCCCAGCAGCACAAGGTCGCCAGGACGGATCTCCCTCGCGGGCTGGACCGCTTCAGCGACGCATCCTTCGCGGCCCTTTTGCCAGGCCCGCGAGGGGACGAGGGCCGGGTGCATCAGCGCTTCTTGGAATCAATCATCGCGGCGAGGCGCGCGTCGCCTTCGGCGGCGATGGAGGCCATGAGCGCCTCGCCTTCCTTCAGCAGCGCGTCGCAACGCTTGCGCTCGCGCGCGACGAAGGCCGCGTCGTCAATGTCCTTGAGGTTGATGAGCACATTCCAGAGGCCGCCGCGGAGCCCGGCGAAGCCCATCTGCGCCCCCACGAGCGCGTCCGTGAGCGAGGCGGGATTGCCGCTCTCGGCGGCGCGCTGCGCGGCTTTCATCGTGGCGAGGCTCCGTTCCGCCGTCGCCATGGGCACGGCGACGGCTTCCTTGAGGCCCGCCTGCATGGCCGCCTTGCGCGCCACCTTCTCCGCATCGGTGTTCTTGGGGAGGCGCAGCGCGTCCATGTAGCCGTTGAAGGCCTGGGTGTCCGCGTCCACGGCGGCGAGGAGCTGACCCTTGCGCGCCTGCGCTTCCATGGCGATGGCAAGCAGCTCCAGTTCGTGGCCTTCATCCTTGGCCTTCGGCTGGGTGAGGTTCGCCACCATGCTCGAGAGCCCAGCGCCCAACGCGCCCGCGAGCGCCGCGATGGAACCGCCGCCCGGCGCGGGCGTGTCGCGGCTCACTTCGTCCGTGAAAGCGTCCACGCGCATGGAGACGAGGGGACCGGAGACCGGCATCCCCAACACCTTCTTGTCCACTTCGAAGGGCGCCACATCGGCGAGGCCCATGCTGTGGATGGCGGTCTGCACGAGATCCACCGCGGGCACGAAGGGCGAGCGGCCCATGGCGCGCAGGTAGTGGCGCCCGCTCTCGGCCATGGCCGCGTAAGGCACGAGGCCGACGATCTCGCCGCCCGTCACGACGAGGCCACGCTCGGCCGCTAGCTCCCGCGCGGCATCCATGACTTCGTGGGCGCTCGTCACCTTGTAGTCCGTGAGGTTCACGCTGATCTGGGCGCGGCCGTAGGCCTCCACCACCCAGCCGATGGCCTTGCAGTGCGCGAAGATCCCCGCGCGGTAGGCGCGCTGGCCGAGGGGCTTCGCGGCGTCCACGCCGTTGAGCGCGAGGAGGTGGCGCAGGTCGTAGCCGTGCTCGTCACGGCAATGCTGTTCAAGCGCCTCGAAGCTGGCCTCGTCGTGCTCATCGCAGTTGCCGCAGGGGAAATGGCCTTCCGCGTACTTCAACTCTTCGCCGGAGCTGTAGAGCGCGTTCTTTTGATGACGGCGCGCCACGCGGCCCTTCTCCCGCAGCTCGAAGGCGATGTCCGTGGCGTGGGCCTTTTCGCGGCTGTTGAGCGTGATGTTGAAGGCGATGAGGAATTCCCGCGCGCCGATCACCGTCGCGCCCGCCTTGGCGTTGAAGGCGTGGGGACCGAAGTCGGGCTTCCAGGCCGGGTCCAACGCCTTCTTCGCCAGCGCCTCGTATTCGCCTTCGCGCACGAAGGCGAGGTTCTTCCGCTCCGGGCGCGACGCCGCTGCTTCGTAGAGGTAAACCGGAATGCCGAGCTCCTCGCCAACACGCTTTCC
>JAFEBZ010000219.1 GCA_018242405.1 Pseudomonadota bacterium
CGAATGCCTTTCGCGTTCACCGGCATGTTGCGCAATTGCTGCAGATCGCGCAGCTCCCCGATCGGTTGCACGCGCAGGCGCATGCCATTGTCCTCGATCTCGCCGGCAGACACCGCGAAGTTCGCCGACTGCAGGCGGTTCACCAGCTCATTGAGGGCGACGCCTGAAGCCGTCAGGCGATCGGGATGCAACGCAATCTCGACATCCTGCTCGGGCAGCCCTTCGACCTCGACGCGTGCCACGCCAGGCAAGCGTTCGAGCTGACGCTTGAAATCGCGATCGATGCGATCGGCCTGCGTACTCAAATCACTGGACTTGCTGGCCAGGCGAATCGTCATCGACGACTGGTCGCTGGTTGAGAACTTCCAGATGAAATAGCGCTGGAAATCGTCGGGAAACTGATCGCGCGCAGCATCGATGCGCTGGCGTGCGTCGGATGCGGTGATCGCGACGTCGCGGCTCCAGTCACTGAAAAACACCATCAACTGCGCACCGTCGGCATTGGCGCGACCGCGGATCGACTTGATGCCGCTCATCGTGCCGACCGCTTCCTCGGCCGGACGCAGTACATTGCGTTCCACTTCCTCCGGCGTCGAACCGGGATACGGCAAGGACACGAACAGGAACGGCGCACTCGCTTCCGGCATCAATTCCAGCGGCAAGCGCACCGCGGCGATCAGGCCCACGACCACCAGCGACACGAACAGCATGATCGTGCTGACCGGGCGCTTGATGCTGAGTTCGGCAAGTGTCATCGTGCGACCTCAGACGGATTCTTGGCCGGATGCGGCAGTGTCTTCGATGACATCCATCGCTTCGTGCTTGCGCCGGCCGCGTTCGCGATAGAACGCATCGTCATGGCGATCGAGTCGGTCATACACCACCGGGATCACCACCAGCGTCAGCAGCGTCGACACCAGTAAGCCGCCGATCACCGTGATCGCCATCGGGCTGCGCACTTCCGCGCCTTCGCCGAAGGCCAGCGCCAGTGGCAGGAATCCGAACAGCGTGCACAACGTGGTCATCATGATCGGGCGCAATCGCGAACGCGCGCCTTCGATCAACGCCTGTTGCTTGGGCATGCCCTCCTCGCGCAACTGGTTGACCTTGTCGATCAGGATGATCGCGTTCTTCACCACCAGGCCGACCAGCAGGATCAGGCCGATGAACACCACCACCGACACCGGCGAACGCGTCAGGAACAGCGCCAGCACCGCGCCGACCAAGGCCAGCGGGATGGTGAAGAGGATGACGAAGGGATGCAGCAGCGATTCGAACTGCGAGGCCATCACCAGATAGACCAGGAAGATCGCCAGGCCGAAGGCGAACAACAGCGACTTGATGGAATCGCCAAGCTGCTCGCCCTGGCCACCGATGTGCATGCCGACGTCGGCGCCGAGCGGATCATCGGCCACCATCTTCTGCACTTCCTTCACCGCGCCACCGAGATCGATGCCGGAGAGGTTCGCGGAGACGATGGCGACGCGACGCTGGTCGGCGCGATGGATTTCGCTGGGACCGGTGGTCTGCACCACGTCGGCGACCGAAGCCAGCGTCACCGGCGCACCCTTGCCAGGGTTGACGATGATGTTGCGGATCGCCTGGACCGAATCACGATCACTTTCATTGGCGCGCACCAGCACGTCGATCTTGCGATCGCGGAAGCTGTAGCGGGTGGCGACGTTGCCTGCCACCTTGTTCACCACCACGTCGGCAATCTGGCGCGTGGTCAGGCCAAGCGCGGCGGCGCGATCGGCATCGAAACGGATCTGGATTTCCGGGAAGCCCTGTTCCACGCTCGACTTCACGTCGGTGTAGTGCGGGTTGTTGCGCAGCATCGCCGCGAGTTTCTGTCCGGCAGTCTTCAATGTGTCGAGGCTGTCGCTGCGCACTTCGATTTCCAGCGGTGGCGCGAACGCGAACAGTTCCGGACGGGCGAAGTCGACTTGCACACCCGGGTGGCTGGCCATGCTCTTGCGGAAGGCTGCGACTGCCGCAGCCTCGGCCTTGGTATCCCCACTCTTCTCCATCACGATGCTGAGCTTGCCGATGTTCTCGCCACTTTCGGTCGGGCTGGCATCCAGTCGCGTACCGGTGCCGCTGACGCCGTAGCGCAGACGCACGCCGGGAGTCTTCGCGTTCTCCGTCGCAACCTGGTGCAGCACGTCATCGGTGATGCGCAGCGGCGTGCCCGGCGGCAGCTTCGCGGTCATCTCGATGCGATCCTGCGCCAATTGCGGAATCAGGTCGGCACCAAGCGTCGGCACCAGCAGCAAAGCACCCGCGAATGCCGCGGTGGCCAGCACGCCCACCAGCACGGGGCGCCGCAAGGCCGCCGGCAACAGGCGCAGATAGCCGCGTTCGGCACGCTCGTAAGGGGCCATCGCGAGATCGCTGGCCTTGCGCATCACCGGGCCGATCATCGCCGACAGGCCGTTCCACAGTCGCATCACGATCCACGCGAATCCGTAGCCGATGAAACGCACGATCCAGCCGACTGCGCGACCGATGAAGGCAAGCGGCTTCTGCCAGCCTTTCTGCGGAATCCACTGCGGATGCGGCGGTTCTTCCGGGAAGCTGTCGATGTTGCGACCGCGGATCGACGACAGCATCGGGATCAATGTCATCGACACCACCAGCGACGTCGCCACCGCGATCGCCACGGTCAAGGCCTGGTCGCGGAACAACTGGCCGGCGATGCCCTGCACGAACACCAGCGGCAGGAACACCGCGACCGTGGTCAGGGTCGATGCAACGACCGCCATGCCGACTTCGCGCGTTCCCGCGATCGCCGCCTGGACGATGCCGAGCCCGCGTTCGCGCGCCTTGGCGATCGATTCCAGCACCACGATCGAGTCATCCACCACCAGGCCGGTTGCCAGCGCGAGGCCGCCGAGCGACATCACGTTGAGGCTGAGCCCCAAGCGATCCATGAAGAAGAACGTCGAGACGATCGACACCGGCAACGACAGCGAAATGACGAACGTGCTCCAGCCATCGCGCAGGAACAGGAAGATGATCAGGATCGCGAGCGCGCCGCCGATCACCGCGTCCAGCTTGACGTCATGGATGGCATTGCGGATGAAGATCGACTGGTCGTCGATGATCTTCAGGTCCATGTCCTTGGGCAGGTCGCCCTTGATCGAATCGAGGCGCTTCTGCAGGGCATCGGCGGTCGCGACGGTATTGGCATCACCTTCCTTGTAGATCGCCAGCTCGACCGCTTCGCGGCCTTCGAGACGGATGATCGCCTCGCGCTCCTTGAAGCCCTGACGCACTGTCGCGACATCGCCGAGATGGATCGGCACGGTACCGCTGCTGCCACCGCTTTCCGCCGCCGATGCCGCCGCGATCATTTCCGCCGAACCGCTGCTCGCCGCCAGGCGCGCGAAACGCAACGTGGCGTCATTGCTGCCGGTGCTGGCGCTCTGCACCGTCAGCAACAGATTGCGAATGGCGTCGACGTTGGGGAACTGGTTGACCGTGCGCACCAGGTAGCGCTGGCTGCCTTCTTCCAGGCGCCCGCCGGAGACGTTGATGTTCTCTTGCTGCAGGCGCTGGATCACGGTGTCGACGCTGAGGCCCAGCTGCGCGAGCTTGCGCTGGTCGATGTCGACCTGCACTTCGTCTTCGAGGCCGCCAGCCACCTTCACTGCGGCGACGCCGGCGACGGTTTCCAGTTTCTTCTTGAGATCGTCGTCGGCGTAACGGCGCAGGCCGACGAGCTGCGTATCAATGCCGTCGGCACCGGGATGCGCGACCTTCGGCGCCAGCGCGATGCGCACGATCGGCTGCGTCGACGGGTTGAAGCGCAGCAGCACCGGACGCTTGGCATCCAACGGCAACTGCAGCGCGTCCATCTTGTCGCGCACTTCGAGGCTGGCCTGGTCCATGTTGGTGCCCCAGGCGAATTCCAGCACCACGTCGCTCTGGCCGGTGCGCGATACCGACTTCATCTTGCGCAGGCCCTTGACCACGCCCAGCGCTTCTTCCGACGGCTGCGAAATCAGCGTCTCGACTTCCGACGGCGCGGCGCCGGTGTAATCGGTGCGTACGGTCAGCGTCGGATAGCTGAGATCGGGCAGCAGGTTGACCTTCAGTGCCGCCAGCGCGATCACGCCGAACAGGAACATCGTCACCCAGAACATCGCGACGGTGACGCGACGGCGCGTCGCCAGTGCGATCAACCCGCCCGATGCCTGCTTGGCGCCGTGGCCCTCGTGCCCATCGGTGGAGTTGTTCATGGCGTCTTCGCGACCTGCGGCGTTGCGACCTTGGCGTTGATCACCTGCACGGCGACACCGTCACGCAGCGCGGCCTTGCCCGCGGTCACGACCGGATCGCCGGATTTGAGTCCCGACAACACTTCCACCCATTCGCCATCGACATAGCCGGTCTTGATCGGCACGCGCGCCGCCTTGCCATTGCGCACGGTGAACACCGCGGCCTGGTTGTCGTCCTCGAGCATGGCGATGCGCGGGATCGCCAGCGCACCGGCACGGCGATCGAACACCACCGCGATGCGTCCGAACATGCCCGGCTGCAATACGCCGCCACCGTCGAACGCGCAAACCACGCGGAAAGTGCCGCTGCCGGAATCCACCACCGGCGAAATGCGCGTCACCTTGCCTTCGAAGGTCTTGCCGGGCACGGCATCGACCGTCATCGTCACCGGCAGGCCGTTGCGGATCGCCTCGAGGCTGCGTTCCGGCACGTTGAGCGTCGCTTCAAGGCGATCGTTCTCGACGATGCGGAAGATCGGCGTGCTGATCTGCACCAGGTTGCCGGCCTTGATCGAACGCTGGGCGATCACGCCGGAAATCGGCGCGGTCACGCGGGTATAGGACAGGTCGAGCTTCGCCAGGTTGAGCTGGGCGCGCGCATTCTGCAGGTCGAAGCGCAATTGCTCGACATCATTGGCACTGACCATTTTCTGCTTGGCCAGTTCTTCCGACCGCGCGAGGTTGCGTGCCAGCTTTTCCGCCTGCGCGGCGGTCTGCTGCACGCGCAACACCTGCTGCGCGGAATCGAGCTGCACCAGCACCTGGCCTTCGCGCACGTGCTGGCCTTCCTCGGCGAACACGCGCTCGGCGATGCCGGACGTCTTGGCCACGACCTGCGCATCGCCACGTGCATCCAGCGGTGCAGTACCGCTGAAGCTCGCGGTCATCTCGCGCACCGCCACCGGCGTCGTTTCCACCGATACGGCGTCATTGCCCTTGGCATCCTTGCCGCCCTTGCCATCCTTCGTCGCCGCTTGGGCATCGCCGGAGCCGCCCTGTTTCTTGCAGCCGGCAACAGGCGCCAACAACAATGTCGCGCAGGCAATGGCCAAGGCAGTCCGCAGCAACGGCGCAGTCGGGCGGGAACGCGTCGAAATCGACATAAAATCAGGCTCTGGGTTGGTGTGCTGGCAAGATATAACACCCCGGTTCATCGACCAATCTGCCGGAGGTCACCATGACTTCCGGCCCGTGCGTACTCCAGGGGGCGGGAGGGGCACCTTCGTCTTGATGAACGGGCGCGATATACTGCCTCGATTGCATGTCACGTGGCCACGCGCCGCACGAACCGGAACCCGCCGATGCGAATGCCGCTGTTGCTGAACGTCGCTCTCGCCGCCCTGCTTGCCCTGCCCGCGCTGGGCCAGGCCGCCGATGCGCCCGCCGCCGCCACGAAGGGCGAGGCCGCCAAGGGCAAGGATCTCGCCTACACCTGCCAGGGCTGCCACGGCATCACCGGCTACAAGAACGCCTACCCGAATTACCACGTGCCGATGATCGCCGGGCAATCCGAGCAGTATCTGCACAACGCGCTGATGGACTACAAGGCCGGCAAGCGCAAGCATCCGACCATGCAGGCGCAGGCCCAGAGCTTCTCCGACCAGGATCTGGCCAATCTCGCCGCCTACCTCAGCAGCCTGAAGACGAAGTGAGCGCACCGATGACGAACCGTTCGAAGATTGCCGCCGTCGCCGCGCTTGCCGTGCTACTGTCCGCCTGTTCCGGCGGCGGTGAAAAAGGCCACGAAGCCAAGGCCGAGGGCGAAGCCCACCAGATCACGCCGAATTCGATGGCGAGCATGCCGTCGGGCAATGCCGAACACGGCAAGGTGCTGGCCGAAACCAAGACCGGTACGCGCCAGGCGTGCGCCGAGTGCCACGGCCCGGCCGGCAACGCGCCGATCGACCCGACCTACCCGCGCCTCGCCGGACAGTACGCCGACTACATCGAGCATTCGCTGCAGATGTATCGCAACGGCGATCGCCAGCAATCGGTGATGGGTCTGCAGGCGAAGGACCTGAGCGACCAGGACATCGCCGACGTGGCGGCGTATTTCTCCGCGCAGAAGAGCGATCTCGGCGATCTCGCCACCGCGCATTGAGCGCGCAAAAATATCGCCCGGCTGTGCGCCTATCGCGGTTGTCTGCAACCGCCGACACGCCGTGAATACGTCCATGTAGGCTCATACGCAGCATCCATGCTGCGTATGGTCGGCTCTGCAGACGAACCGCATCGGCGCCGCCGGTGGCGCCTTACGGCTTGCTCACCGCGTCGGACTTCGGTTGCTCCACCTCGGCGCCCTTCTCCGGCGCGCCGAGCGCCGACGGATCATCGAAATACTTCGACTTGAACGGCACCGCCGGCGGTTTGCGCGCGCGCGCCGGATTGTCCTGCACGCCATTGATGCCGCCCGCGATGCCGCAAGCGCCGCCGAGCGCAAGCAACGAGATCTTGCACTTGATGACGCGCTTGCCGCTGCCATCCAGCGGAATCTCGATTTCCTTGACGCCCTTGCGCACCCATTCCTCGAGCAGGGTTTCGTTCGGCACCCAGTACGGCGCGAACATCGTCGGATCATCCTTGCGCACCTGGCGCTTCACCCACGATCCTTCCTTGTAGGGATCCTTGATGCGCACCGTGAACTGATCCGCGCCGTATTTCGCCGTACCTGACGTGTCGTAGTTGTTGCTGTTGGCGCCGCCATTGCGACCACCGTTGATCGCGCCGCGCGACTGTCCCGCCACGTTGCGGCTGGCCGCCCCCCAGTCGTCGTTCTTCAGCGGCGTCGGTGGGCCACCGGTTTTCGCCTGCGTTCCCGCGCCCGTGCCGCGACCCGTGGGCTGGATACCGGTGCCGCTGCCTGCCGTCGTCGAAGGCGCGCCTGTTGTCGCGGCGTTGCCGCGCAGTGACGCATTCGCACCTGACGCCGAAGACGCGGCTGCCGAAGCAGGCGCCGCGGATGCAGCCGCCGGCGCTGGTGGCGTCGGCACATCGCGCACGGACTTGGAGAGATCCGCAGTCGTCACGGTCCGTGATTGCGTTGGAAGTGTTGGCATCGCTACCGCTTGCGTGCGCACGCTCGGCAACGGTGTCGGCTCAGCCGGCTTCGGTTCGGGGATGTTGGGCAACACCTGCGCCTGCAATTCCGGCTGCGGCGGCGCGACCGGCGTCGGCAATTGCGGCATCTGCTGCGGTGGCTGGGTGAACTTCGGGATGGCCGCGGTCGGCTTGGCCACCAGGATCGGCGTCGATGGCGGCAACGGCTGCGATGGAACCGGTTTGACCGGCGTTTGCGGCGCCTGCATCTGCATCGTCGATACCGCTTCCGCCTGCGCCTGCACCTGGGATGGCGCCACCGCGGCACTTTCCGGCGCGGCCGATTCGGGCGTTGTCGATTTCGTCTCGCGCGGCGATGCGCGCGCGACGGTGACTTCCGGTTGCGGTGTCGGCGTGCCGCCTCCCTCTTCTTCCGGCGCGCCCTGTCCGATCAGCTGCACTCGCGTCGCCACCTCTTCTTCCTGCGGCGGTCGCACCATGAAACGCAGGTACATCAACCACAACAACATCGCCGCGAAGAACATGTTGATCACCAGGCTGGCGATCGCCGAACCGATGCGCAGGCGACGGTTGCCATCGTCTTCGTTGTCCCAACTGTTGCGAAACAGGCTGCGCAAGCTCTGCCAGCGCGTGAGCTGCATGCGCGATGCCGGCTTGCGCCTGGGCAACGCGCGCGCGGCCAGCAGTTCGCGCAGGTCGGATTCCGGATAGGCGGGAGATGCCGCTTTCGACGGCGCGGCGTGCAGCCACGCCCGCCAACTCGTCAGGAAGGGCGATTCGGATTGCGGGCGGATGGAACGAAGACTGCGACGACGATTGCTCAGGGCCGCTGCGAGATCATCGGGCCCGAACATGGGTCAGCGGTGCCCCTGCTGAACCGGTGTCTGCCCGGCCTCATCGCGCTGGTAATACGGCGCATCGCCCGTGTCGTGATCGGTGGCGTCGCGTACCGCGGTCACGCCAGGCACGCGCTCCAGCAAGGTCTTCTCGATGCCCTGCTTCAGGGTGACGTCGGCCATGCCGCAACCGTGGCAGCCGCCGCCGAAGCGCAACGTCACCACGCCATCGGCGCTCACTTCTTCCACCCGCACGTTGCCGCGATGCGACGCCAGCTGCGGATTGATTTCGTTTTCCACGATGTAATGCACGCGCTGCGCCAGCGACGCGTCCTCACCGGGCGCTTCGCCTTTCACTTTCGGTGCGCGGATCTGCAACTGGCCGCCGGTCGCCTGCGCCACGTAATCGATCGTGGCGCCATCCAGTGCAGCAACGCTGGCGGCATCGATCCACAACGTGAAGCCTTCGCAATCCACCGCCCATTCATCGCCGGAGAGATCGCCGGGCGCGGCGAATTCCAGGCGCACGTCTGCGCGCGGGGTTCCGGCATGCAGCGCGGACAGCTTCACGCCGAGGCCGGGAATGTCCTCGCGCTCGATCAGCTTGCGGAAATGCGTCTGCGCGGTTTCGGAGATATCGATCATGCCGGTATTCTAGCTGCCCCGGCGTCCGACCCGAGCCACCTTCAGGAGTTCCCATGTCCGACATGATTCCCTTGGTTCAGGCCCATTGCAGCCCGCGCTCCGGCGCGTCGCACCGGCTGGGCGAGGCGGAGCTGCGCGACTTGCTGCCGCAGGTGCCCGGCTGGGAGCTGGTCGAGGACGGCCACGCCATCAGCAGGACCTTCCAGTTCGACGACTACTACCGGACGATGGCCTTCGTGAACGCCCTCGCGCTGGTCGCCCATCGCGAGGATCACCACCCCGACCTGTCGGTGCATTACAACCGCTGCGTGGTGCGCTATTCGACCCACGATGTCGGCGGCTTGAGCGAGAACGATTTCATCTGTGCGGCCAAGGCCGATGCGCTGACGGATTGAGGAGACGCGATGTACGCCCTTGCCCTGATCGCCGCACTGGCCGCAAGCAGTACGGGCCAACAAGCCACGCTCCCCGATGCCGAACGGATCTTCCAGGCCTATGGTGCGGGCGATTACGACACGTGCAGCCGGCTCATCATTTCCTACGACGCATCGTCGGTGCCTGCCCCGGTCAATGCGCCGCTGCTGGCGGCGGAATGCCTGTCCCGGCAGAATCGCTTCGCGCAAGCCTTCGACTATTTGCGGCGCCACATTCCGCGCGGTGACATATCCATGGAGGATTTGCGCACGAAGGATCGCCCCGGACTCGACGCCCTGCGCAAGCAACCGCAATGGCCGGCATTCCTCGCTGATGCGGAAAAACTCGATGCCGCGCGCATCGCGCGCATGGACATGCCGCTGCATGACGAAATCCTCCGGCGCATCGCCATCGACCAGCAGGCCCAGCACGCCTCGATCGACAACAAATATGCCCAACCGCAAATGGACGCCCTGGCCGCCGTGAACCGCGACAACCTGGCGTGGTTGCGTTCGACGTTGATGAACGCCAAGCGCTGGCCCGGGCGTACGCAAGTCGGCGCGGATGGTTCGAACGCCCTGTGGTTGCTGCTGCAACACGCCGATGGCGACGTGGCCTTGCAGCGTCGCGCACTCGACTTGATGACCAGGGCCGAATCCGGCGAAGTGTCGCCCATCGACCAGGCCATGCTGACTGATCGCGTACTGGTCAACGAAGGAAAACCGCAACATTACGGTTCGCAATTCAGCACGGCGGACAAAGGCACGATGACCATGAAGCCGGCAGATACGGACTCGGAGGCGGAACTGGATGCGCGCCGCGCCGCGGTGGGGCTGCCATCGCTGGCCGATTATCGCCAGCAATTGCGCGAGATGTACCACACGACGGTGCAATGACGCCCGCGCGTCCCCTCTATCCCAGCTTGTCCAGCACGTCCCGCAATTCCGGTGCCAGCGGCGCATCCAGCACGTAGTCGGCACGACCACCATCGAGCGCGAAGCGCAGTGACGCCGCGTGCAGGAACAACCGCCGCAATCCGGCCTGGTCGCGCAGGCGGCGATTGATTTCCTCGTCACCGTATTTGTCGTCACCCGCAACCGGATGGCCGATGTGTTGCGCGTGGACGCGGATCTGGTGGGTGCGCCCGGTTTCGATCCGCACCTCGCAATAGGAATGCCCGCCGAAGCGTTGCAGCAACTTGAAGTGGCTCATGGATTCCTTGCCGATGGCGTTCACCTGTACGTGGCGTTCGCCGCCCTGGCGCAGGCCGATGTGCAGTGGCGCATCGACGTCCATGGTGCCGTTCGGCATCTTGCCCACCAGCAGGGTCAGGTAGCGCTTGTCGATGCCGGCGCCGTGGTCCTCGCGCATCAGCGCCTGCAACTCGCGCAGCGCCGAGCGCTTCTTGGCGATGATCAGCAGGCCCGAGGTGTCGCGATCCAGGCGATGGACCAGCTCCAGCGATTCGTTCGGTCGCAATGCGCGGAGAGATTCGATCGCACCGTGGCGGATGCCGCTGCCACCGTGGCTGGCCAGTCCCGACGGCTTGTTGAGGGCCAGCAGGCGGGCGTCCTCGAACACGATCGCGGCGTCCAGCGCCGCTAGCAGGCTCTTGGGCGGAGGGGCGGACTCCCCGGCTTCCTCCAGCCGGACCGGCGGAATCCGGACCTCATCCCCGGCCACCAGCTTGCGCTCGGGCTTGCCGCGACCACCGTTCACCCGCACCTGGCCGGAACGAACGATCTTGTAGATCAATGACTTGGGCGCGCCCTTGAGCTGGCCCAGCAGGAAGTTGTCCAGCCGCTGGCCTTCCCGATCCTCGGGGACCCGGACCATGCGGACTCCGACGCTGGCGGTTGGCGTTCCTGAATTGGCCATGCTCGATCTGATACACTATAAGGACGGGACAAGTTCCTGATTTCGCTGCGATCTTTGGCCGAAAGCCTGCTGCAGCGAATCCGCGCAACCGGCACCACCGTCCACGGGGCGGCCATGTTAACCGGCTGGGCGGCAGCGAACGCGAAACGTCGGACGCATTCGTGCATCCGTGCTCCACATACCGCCGCGCGGCGTCGCCTCTTTCGGAGGTGATGCGGTCGGCATCCACAATTTGAACATGAACGATCAAGCGCTCCCGCGGTCCGCCGTGGTGTTGTAGCGCTGGAATCCTCCAAGGCCCGCGCAGCGATGCGCGGCCAGCGGTCTCCAGAGGCACGATGCCCGGTGTTCCGCGCCGCAGAGCGCAGGGAACA
>JAFEBZ010000021.1 GCA_018242405.1 Pseudomonadota bacterium
CCCCAGGGGTTCCACCAGGTGCAGTCGCGCGCCGGTATTGGCACAGAGACGGATCACGTTGCCGGTGTTGGGCGGGATTTCGGGTCGGTGGAGGATGACGTGGAGCACGGCAGCGTTCAGCGATTCAGTCGCGAGTGACGGGGATGACCTTCGGCCAGTGTATCGGTCGATGCGAACCGGTACGCTTCGAAGTTCCGTGTCCAAGGGGGAGAACCCATGCGTTTGAAGACTCGCCACGCCGCACTCGCGCTCGCCATCGCCGCCAGTGCCTGCGGTGCCATCGTGCCCGCCACCGTGTTCGCCAAGGGCGATGCGCCCGCGGTCGACATTCCCTATCAGCAGTTCACCCTGCCCAACGGCCTGCGGGTGATCGTGCATGAGGATCACAAGGCGCCGATCGTGGCGGTCAACATCTGGTATCACGTCGGCAGCCTCAACGAGCCGGCGGGCCGTACCGGATTCGCGCACCTGTTCGAACACCTGATGTTCAACGGCTCGGAAAACCACAAGGGCGACTACTTCCCTCCGTTCGAACAAGCCGGCGCGACCGGACAGAACGGCACCACCAATACCGACCGCACCAACTATTTCGAAAACGTGCCGACCACCGCGCTCGACATGGCGCTGTGGATGGAGTCCGATCGCATGGGCCACCTGCTCGGCGCGATCGATCAGGGCGTGCTCGACGAACAGCGTGGCGTGGTCCAGAACGAAAAGCGCCAGGGCGAGAACCAGCCCTATGGCCAGGTGTGGGACGTCATCACCAAGACGATGTATCCGAAGGGACATCCCTATCACCACACCGTGATCGGCTCGATGAGCGATCTCAACGCCGCCAGCCTCAATGACGTCAAGACCTGGTTCCGCACCTGGTACGGCCCCAACAACGCGGTGCTGGTGCTGGCCGGCGACATCGATCTCGCCACCGCGAAGGCAAAGGCCGCGCGCTATTTCGGCGACATCCCGGCGACGCCGACCATGAAGGAACCGAAGGCCGATCCGGCGCCGCTGAAGGAAGGCGGACGCACCGTGCTGCAGGACAAGGTGCCGCAGGTGCGGATGATGCGGGTGTGGAACGTTGCCCAGGTGGGTACGCGTGATTCCGACATGCTCGACCTGTTGGCGCAGGTGCTGGGTGGCAGCGCCAGTTCGCGCCTCGATCGCCGCCTCGTCTACCAGGACAAGCTGGTCGATTCGGTGAGCGTGTCGAACGACGCATCGCAGCTCGGCGGCAATTTCCTCGTGTCCGCGATGGTCAAGCAGGGCGTCGACCCCGGGAAGGTCGAAGCGGTGATCGACGAGGAATTGCAGAAGCTGTTGCGCGACGGCCCGAGCGCCGACGAAATGTCGCGGGCGCGCACCACGTTCGAAGCCAATTTCATTCGCGGCATTGAGCGCATCGGCGGTTTCGGCGGCAAGGCCGATGCACTGGCGTCGTGCGCCATCTACACCGGCAATCCCGGCTGTTTCCGCACCAGCATCGCCAACGTCCAGGCCGCGACTGCAGCCGATGTCATCAAGGTCGGCAATGCGTGGCTGAAGAAGCCGAGCCACGTCTTCGTGGTCGAACCCGGCGAACGCAAGGCGCTGGCGGAAGATCCGAGCGTGAAGCCGGCGCCGTTCGTGATGCCGAAGGTCGATCCGAAGTTCAAGACCATCGCCAGCGATGTCGACCGCAAGGCCGGCGTGCCCAAGGTCGACCATTTCCCGGCCCTGACCTTCCCGGCGATGCAGCGTGGCAAGCTCGCCAACGGCACCACCGTGATCCTCGCCGAGCGCCATGAAATCCCCGTAGTGCAGATGAACTACCTGTTCAACGGCGGCTATTCCAGCGATCAGGGCGGCAAGCCCGGCACCGCATCGTTCGCGATGGGCATGCTGAGCGAAGGCGCCGCCGGCCGCGACGCGCTGACCTTCAAGTCGGAAGCCGAAGCGCTCGGTGCGCAGATGGGTTCCAGCGCGGGTCTCGATGGTTCGTCCGCAACCTTGTCGGCGCTGACCGGCAAGCTCGATGCATCGGTGGGCCTGTTCGCCGACATGCTGCGCAAGCCGACGTTCGCGCCGGCCGACATCGATCGCGTCAAGGCGACCCGCATCGCCGGCATCCGCCAGGAAAAGGCGCGGCCGACCACTGCGGCGCTGCGCGTGCTGCCGCCGCTGCTGTACGGCGAAGGCCATCCCTATGCGATGCCGATGACCGGCTCCGGCACCGAAGCGTCGCTGGCGGCGATCTCGCGTGACGATCTCGAAGCCTATCGCCGTGCATGGGTGCGTCCGGAAAACGCCACGCTGGTCGTGGTCGGCGACACCACGATGGACAAGCTGCTGCCGGTGCTCAATCGCCATCTCGGCGACTGGAAGGGCGAAGGCGTAGCACCGAAGGCGGTGAACGTGCCGCAGGTGGCGCTGCCGACCAAGCCGCGCGTGTTCCTGATCGACCAGCAGGGCGCAGTGCAGGCCAACATCATGGCCGCCGAACTGGTGCCGTCCACCCGTGATGCCGGTGCGGTGAAGCTGGCGATGGCCAACGACATCCTCGGCGGCGTGTTCTCCTCGCGCCTCAACATGAACCTGCGCGAGGACAAGCACTGGTCCTACGGTGCGCGCAGCATGGCAGTGGATGCGCAGGGCCAGCGTCCGTGGCTGGCGATCGCGCCGGTGCAGATCGACAAGACCGCGGAATCGATTTCCGAAGCGCGTCGCGAGATCAGCGATTACACCACCGGCAAGAAGCCGGCGACGCAGGATGAAGTCACCAAGGTCGTCAACAACGAATTGCGCGGCCAGCCGGGTGCGTACGAAACTGCGGGTGCGGTACTCGGCACCATGACCGGAATCGTGCGCTACGGGCGTCCCGACAACTGGGTGCAGGTGCGCAACGAGGAGATCGCGAAGTTGACCCCGGCGCAGGTGGCCGATGCGGCCAGGGAGATCAATCCGGAAGCGCTGACGTGGGTGGTGGTCGGCGACCTCAAGAAGATCGAGGCGCCAGTGCGCGCGCTGAACCTCGGCGAGGTGACGGTGGTCGACGCCAACGGCAAGCCGGTGGCCGACAAGAAGTAAGAAGTCGCGTGGCGCTTTCGCTTGAAAGCGCCACCGGCGGCGCCTATGCGGTTCGTCTGTAGCGCCGACCGTACGCAGCATGGATGCTGCGTACGAGCCTACATGGACGTATTCACGGCGTGTCGGCG
>JAFEBZ010000220.1 GCA_018242405.1 Pseudomonadota bacterium
GAACGCGGCTTGCCGGGCGTGCGCCTGGGAACTGTCGAAGGCCTGTTGATGGAAACCGATCGCTACGGCCGCTTCCATCTGGTCGGCATCGATGGCGGACGCTGGGCGCGCGGACGCAATTTCCTGGTCAAGGTCGATGTCGCGACGTTGCCGCCGGGAAGCCGTTTCACCACCGAAAATCCGCGCGTTTTCCGCATCCCGCCCGGGGTTCCGGTCCGCTTCGACTTCGGCGTGCAGGTGCCCAGGACGCAGCTGCGCGGCGGCAAGGCCGAGGAAATCGATCTGGGCGATGTCTTCTTCGAAGGCAGCAGCGCGACCGTTCCGGCAGCGCATCTTCCGGTGATCGAACGCATCGCCGGCCACTTGCGCGATGCACGGGGTGGCAGCGTGGTGATCGTCGCCAATGCCGATGACATGGTGCTGGCATTCCAGCGCGCCGAAGCGGTGAAATCCGCGCTCGATGAGCGTTTGCCCACGGAGGTGCAGCGTTCGACCCAGGTCGAACTGCGTGCGCAAGTCGACGGACAGACCCTGGTCACCGTGGGCAAGGACATCGACATCGGCGTCCTGCTGTTCGATTCGGACAAGTCGACGATCCGGCCGAAGTACCTGCCATTGCTGGACGCGATCGCCAGGCGCGTGGAGAGCGCGCCGGACACGGTCATCGCCATTTCCGGCCACACCGACAAGATCGATACGGCGGAATACAACATGAAGCTGAGTCGACGACGCGCGGAAGCGGTGGCAGGCGCGATCGCCGCGCGGCTTTCCGCAACAGCGAGGCAGTGTTTGCGGGTCGAGCCGGCATCGACCACGCGTACTGCAGTTTGTCCTGGCGGGCGTTGAGGGGAGACGCACACATGATCATCAGGAATCTCTCTCGCCACGCCGCTGCGGTCCTGCTTGCCATGCTGATTCCGGCAGGGATTGCCTCGGCACAGGAAACGCCAACCGGCGACGCCGTTTCATCCACGCCGACCACGCCCCTGCAATGCGACGACAAGGGGTGCGTTGGCAAGAACGGTCCGTTGTTCCAGATCCGCGCCTTCGGCAAGGAGCGACCGATAGCATTGGGCGACGATCCCGATTCACTCCAGCAGAACCGTCGCGTCGAGACGGTCGTCGGGCAGGTTTACAAGGGCGAAAGCCGCGTGCTGTCGTCCGGACAGGCGACGATCAGCGGACGTTTCACCGTGGAATTGCCGCAGGGTGGAATGATCTGGGCGACCGAAGATCCAACGCTCGGGCAGACGGTGCTCAGCGTTGCGACGGGCACGCTGGCATCGTTCAAGGACGGCAGGATCAGCGAACCGCTGCGCTTCCACGGATACAGCAACTACCCGGCGTTCTACCAGCGCCTGGAAGTGCTGGTGTACAAGGGAACCGACAGCGATCGCGTGCGGCCGTTGGCGAAGATCGAGATGCCGGTCGGGGCGGTGACCGATGCGGAATGGAATGGCGATCTCCCCGCGGACGTGCATCTGCAGGTCGGCGATGAGTTGCAGTACATCGCGCGGGCCTATGCGGCGGACGGCAGTTTCGACGAAACCAATCCGCGTCGCATCCAGTTGGTCACGCCGGCCGATCGCGCGCGTGGCGTGCAGGTGCTGCGCGACCAGGTCCAACCCGATCATGCCGAAACACTCGATGTCTCCACCGCGGAATCGGTGCAGGTCGTCGATTCCATCTACGGCAAAAGCGATCTTCGCCTGCGCAACATCCCGGTGTACGGATCGCGCGTGCGGATCCTCGGGCGCGACATCCCGGAGGGCATGCAGATTGCCATCGACGGCCAGACATTCCCCGTCGACCAGGAACGCAAATTCGTCGCCGAATTCCTGCAACCGGTGGGGCCGCATCGCTACCTGATCCAGGTGAAGTCGTCGGGCGGGCAAGTATCGGAGACACCGCTGGACATGCAGGTCAGCGGGCGCTATGCCTTCATCGCGGCGATCGCCGATCTCACCTTCTCGCGCAACAGCGCCAGTGGCAGCGTGGACGCGCTGGGCGCGGATGCTGGCACTGCCGACGGCTTCCTCAGCGAAGGGCGGCTGGCGTTCTACGCGAAAGGCAAATGGCGCGGCAAATATCTCATCACCGCGCAGGCCGATACCGGGGAAAACAAGTTGGGGCATCTGTTCGATGGATTCTTCGATGCGACACCCGTCGACATTTTCCGCCGCCTCGATCCGGATCAGTATTATCCGGTCTATGGCGACGATTCACGCACGTGGCGTGATGTCGACAGCCAGGGCAAGTTCTACCTGCGGGTGGATTGGGCGCAGAACCAGGCGTTGTGGGGCAACTTCCTGAGCGGATTCACCGGCACGCAGTACGCGCAATACCAGCGTGCGTTGTACGGCGCGGCCGTGAGTTGGCGTTCGCAGGCCGCCACCACCCTAGGCGATCCGCGCAGTCTGGTGAAAGTGTTCGGTTCCGAGGCGAAGACGGCGGCGGGTCACAGCGAATTCCTCGGCACCGGCGGCAGCCTCTATTACATGCGCCACAGCGACATCCTGCCGGGATCGGAACAGGTGGTGCTGGAAGTGCGCGA
This sequence comes from Pseudomonadota bacterium, assembly GCA_018242405.1. GTDB lineage: Bacteria > Pseudomonadota > Gammaproteobacteria > Xanthomonadales > Xanthomonadaceae > Solilutibacter. Next base: position 2,555 of record JAFEBZ010000220.1, read on the forward strand.
TCCGGTGACCGGAAGCGTGGAGTCGCGGGTAGCATTGCAGTCGGGCGTCGACTACGAAATGGACAATTTGCAGGGACGCCTGATCCTGACGCGTCCGCTGGCGCAGATCACCCAGCAGGCGGTGCGCACGTTGACGCGCGACACGCCGCTCGATGGCTACCAGCAGATGCTGCTGGTGGATTACGAATACGTGCCGACCGGTTTCGATGCCGACAACGCCACCGTCGGCCTGCGCGGCAAGCAATGGCTGGGCGATCACTTCGCCATCGGCGGCACCTACGTCAATGAAAACCGCAGCGGCGACGATTATTCGCTGAAAGGCGTCGACCTCACCCTGCAGGCGGGACGCGGGACTTATCTCAAGGCCGAAGTGACCCGCAGCAAGGCCACCGTCGCACCGATCTTCTATTCCGACAATGGCGGTTTGAGCTTCCTGCAACGCAACCCGTTCAGCGATGCGCGTTCCGGTGAAGCGCGTGCGATCGAAGGTCGCGTGAACCTGCAGGAACTGGGGTGGACGCAACGCGAATGGACGTTCGGTGCGTGGTGGCGCGATGTCGATGCCGGATTCTCGATCAGTCGCGACGACAGCGGCCAGCCCATCAAGGAATACGGCGCGGAATTCCTCGGTTATTTCACCAGGGATTTCAGCCTGTACGGTCGCTACAGCCATGCCGGGCGCGGGACGCAGGTGCTGGAACAGGCGCAGCTCACCGCCGATTGGCAGGTCACGAAGAATGGTCGCGTCGGTGCCGAGCTGACCCATCGCAGCGAAAGCGATATCGGTTATGCGGCGGAGGCCACCCTGCTTGCGCTCAGCTATCGCTATCGGTTGGGTACATCGCTGGAACTGTATGGCATCGGCCAATACACGCTGGACGATGATGGTGGCCTGTATCGCAAGAACAACCTGCTGACCCTCGGCGGCAAGTATCAGTTCGGCAGTCGTTCCAGTGTTGGTGCCGAAATCAGCAGCGGCAGTCGCGGCGAGGGCGGCAAGCTGGATGCCGAATACCGCCTGACGCCCGACCACACGATTTATGGTGCCTACAACTACAGCACCGACCACACGGCCCGCGACAACTTCTTCAACACCAGTACCCTGCAATCGGGTTGGACCATCGGCCAGCGCTGGCGCCTGAACAACTACGCCAACGTGTACAACGAAAGCCAGTACATGCGCGACAACTCCGACAACGGCAGTGGCCTCGTCCACACCTTCGGCCTGGATCTGCGTCCTGCCCCGGGCTGGAATCTCGGCTTCACCCTGATGGATGGACAACTCGATGCCTTCGACGGACGCGTGAACCGTCGCGCCTACAGCGTCAGCGGCGGACGCACTGATCAAATCACGGACTGGTCGAGCAAGCTCGAATATCGCCGCGACAGTGGTGCGGAACGACGCACGCAATGGGTGACCACCAATCGCCTGTCGTATCGCCTCAACGAGGATTGGCGATTGGCAGCGCGCGCCAACTATGCCGACACCAAGGATGCCCTGAACCCGGCCGCAGGCGCGCGCCTGGCCGAAGTCAATCTCGGCTTTGCCTGGCGTCCACACGACAGCACGCGCTGGGCAGCGTTCGGCAAGTACACCTATCTCTACGATCGCGCGTCGCTGGGGCAGCTGGACGTCAATCTCTACGACCAGCGTTCGCAGGTGGTGTCGCTGGAAGGCATCCGGCAGCTGGATGATCGTTGGCAGGTCGCAGGCAAGGTCGCGAGTCGCTGGGGCGATTACCGCATGGGACGTGGTGTCGGCCCGTGGCTCGACAGTCGCGCCGATTTCGTTTCCATCCAGTTCCGCTACCACCTGATCGCGCGCTGGGACGGACTTGCGGAATACCGCGTGCTCAAGGTTCGCGATGGCGGAACCCGCAACGGCTGGCTGATCGGACTGGATCGACAGATCAACGCGAACTTCAAGATCGGCGTCGGCTACAACTTCACCACGTTCAGTGGTGACCTGACCCAGCTCGACTACCGCTACCACGGCTGGTTCCTCAACATGACCGGCCACTATTGACGGAGTGGCCGCCACAGGCATGATGGGCAATCGATCACCCCCTGCGATTGCGATCACCGATGGCGGCCACTCTTTCTGATAGCGAACTCCAGCACCTGATCCATGAAGTCGCCGCCTGGCTGCAGGCGCGGCGATTGACGCTGGTCACCGCGGAAAGCTGCACTGGTGGCTGGATCGCCAAACTCGCCACCGATGTCGCCGGATCGTCGGCGTGGTTCGATTGCGGCATGGTCGCCTACAGTTACGAGGCCAAGCAGGCCTTGCTCGGCGTGCGTCCGCAGACGCTGGAACAACAGGGCGCGGTCAGCCGTGAGTGCGTGACCGAGATGGTGTCCGGTGCGCTGATCCATTCCGGCGCGAACATTGCTGTCGCGGTCACCGGCATCGCCGGGCCTGGTGGTGGCAGCGACGACAAGCCGGTCGGCACGGTGTGGATCGGCTGGAAGCGCCGCGGCGGTTACGCGCGTGCCCAGGTCTTCCACTTCGATGGCGATCGCGATGCCGTGCGTCGGCAGACGGTGGCGATGGCGCTGCGCGGACTGATGGACGAAGCGGGCTAGCCGATCACGCCATCGATGTAGAACCAGTGGCCGCGTTCGCGGACGAAGCGACTGCGTTCGTGCAGATCGCGACGAACACCGTTTTCCAGGCAGCGTGCCTCGAATTCCACTTCGGCATGATCGTCGTCGATGACGCGATGTTCGATCACCTTCAGACGCAGCCATTTCAATCTGGCGCCGGGTTCCAGCAGTGGCGGCTGCGGCTGGGTCGAGGGATGCCAGCTCGACACTAGATAGTCTTCCAGCCCCATGACGTAGGCGCTGTAGCGCGAGCGCATCAGCGCTTCGGCATCGCGAGCCGAGGCGCCGGCATGGAGCGGGCCGCAGCAGTCGGCGTAGCGGCGGGTAGGGTCGCAGGGGCAGGAGAGTTCGCTCATTCGGGACGATATTCCAGCAAATCGCCGGGCTGGCAATCCAGTACGCGGCAGATGGCGTCCAGTGTCTCGAAGCGCATGCCCTTGACGTGCCCCTGTTTGAGCAACGACAGATTGGTCTGGCTGATCCCGATGCGCTCTGCCAGCTCCTTCGATTGCATCTTGCGGCGCGCCAGCATCACGTCGACGTTGACGATGATCGGCATCAGACGAAGCCCTCGCTTTCGTTCTTGAGTTGCATCGCGATTTTCTTCAGGGCACGCAACTCGCGGAGCGCCATCACTGCCAACACCAGGCCGGCAAGGCCGATGGCATTCACGAAGTTGGAGAGGCTGTCGGTTCCGGCGATAGGCGGGTTCGACCACGTCTGCCAAATCAATGCATAGAACCCGAGCAGGAGGGTTGAGAGGATGGTCAGGATGATGGCGGGGAAGAATTTCATACTGATCTCAGGATCGAATTACGGAATTTAATTTACTTAAAACATAAATTATATTGAATTGCAACCAATGGCTTGCAATTCGAATTTGTTAGCAGTATTACTACTCACATGAGCCAATCAGACCTCAGCCAGACCCAGCAGGCGATCCTCGACTTCATTGCCGAGCGCATTGAAGTGGACGGTGTTGCCCCCGCCCAGACAGAGATCGCCCGTGCCTTCGGCTTCAAGGGCGTGCGTGCGGCGCAGTACCACCTGGAAGCACTCGAAGCCGCCGGCGCGATCGCGCGTTCGCCGGGCAAGGCACGCAGCCTGAAGCTCCTGCGTCCGCCGAGCCGGGGGCAGGCTGCGCTGGATCTTGAAAGCTTGAATGAAGATGCCATGCGCCTGCCGATCCTCGGCCAGGTCGCGGCCGGCGTACCGATCGGTGCCGACATCGGCTCCGACAGTTATGTGGTGCTGGATCGCGTGTTCTTCTCGCCCAAGCCTGATTATCTATTGCGGGTGAAAGGCGATTCGATGCGCGACGAGGGCATCTTCGACGGCGACCTGATCGGCGTCCATCGCACCAATGACGCCCGCAACGGCCAGATCGTGGTCGCGCGCATCGACGAGGAGATCACCGTCAAGTTGTTCCGCAACGGCCGCGACGGCATTCGCCTGTTGCCACGCAATCCCGATTACGCGCCGATCGAAGTGATGCCCGGCCAGGAGTTCGCGATCGAAGGCCTGTACTGCGGGTTGATCCGGCCCAGCGCATGACGCGGCTTTTTCCCACGACGAGCCGGGCAGCGCGCCGCTGTGACGCGACCGGTTCAGCCATCAGTCTGGATATCGGATCAGCCGTCGCAGCCTGTGCGATCACCACACCCGACACTGTTTCCAACACGCGAACACACATTCAATCTTGAAGAGGAAGACCACGATGGACGAGAACAAGCAGCGCGCACTGGCCGCGGCCCTGAGCCAGATCGAGAAGCAGTTCGGCAAGGGTTCGGTGATGCGCATGGGCGATCGCCCGGTCGAGGCGGTGGAAACCATCGGTACCGGTTCGCTGATGCTCGACATCGCGCTCGGTATCGGCGGGCTGCCCAAGGGTCGCGTGATCGAGATCTACGGTCCGGAATCCTCGGGCAAGACCACGCTGACGCTGCAGACCATCGCCCAATGCCAGAAGGCCGGCGGCACCGCCGCCTTCATCGATGCCGAGCACGCGCTCGACCCGGTGTATGCGCGCAAGCTCGGTGTCAATCTTGATGACCTGCTGCTGTCGCAGCCCGACACTGGCGAGCAGGCGCTGGAAATCGCCGACATGCTGGTGCGTTCCAATGCGGTCGACATGGTGGTGATCGACTCGGTTGCCGCGCTCACGCCCAAGGCCGAAATCGAAGGCGAGATGGGCGACCAGCTGCCCGGCCTGCAGGCGCGCCTGATGAGCCAGGCCCTGCGCAAGCTCACCGGCAACATCAAGCGCAGCAACTGCATGGTGTTCTTCATCAACCAGTTGCGCATGAAGATCGGCGTGATGATGCCGGGCCAGAGCCCGGAAGTGACCACCGGCGGCAACGCGCTCAAGTTCTACGCATCGGTGCGCCTCGATATTCGTCGCATCGGCGCGATCAAGAAGGGCGACGAGATCATCGGCAACCAGACCCGCATCAAGGTGGTCAAGAACAAGCTGGCACCGCCGTTCAAGCAGATCATCACCGAGATCCTCTACGGCGAAGGTATCAGTCGCGAAGGCGAACTGATCGACATGGGTGTCGAAGCCAAGCTGGTCGAGAAGTCCGGTGCCTGGTACGGCTATGGCAGCGAACGCATCGGCCAGGGCAAGGAAAACGCTCGCCAGTACCTCAAGGAAAATCCGGCGGTCGCACTCGAGTTGGAAGCGGCCCTGCGCGAGAAGTTCGTGCCGGAAGAGGCCAGCCGCAATGAAGACGCCGAGGACTGATGTCCGAACGGGACGACGCTTTCGGGGCGGCGGCGGGCGGAGCTTCCTCGCGCCCCCGCCGCCGCACCCGGCCTGAACCGAGCCCGGCGCAACGTGCGCTCGGACTGCTGGTCAGGCGCGAGCATTCCCGCAAGGAGTTGTTGCAGAAACTGACCATTCGCGGCGTCCCGGTGGCGGACGCCGATGCTGCGGTGGCGCGGATGGTGGCCGAAGGCTGGCAGGACGATGGCCGTTTCGCCGAATCGCTGGTGCGCAGCCGTGCCATGTCAGGACATGGGCCGCGACGGATCCGCGCCGAGCTGGAAACGCACGGATTGGCCGCGGAAGCGGTGGCCGCCGCGATGGAGGGGGTTGAAGCGGACTGGGCCATGCAGGCCCGGGAGCTGGTCCGCCGTCGCCATCCGCAGGCACTTGCGAACGATCGCGCGGCTCAGCGCAAGGCGGCGGATTTTCTCCTTCGTCGCGGCTACACCATGGACCAGGTCCGGGCGGCGACTCGCTTCGACCCCGACGACCCCTGAATTCCGGGCGGCTCGTGACCCGCGCGGGGCGGTGCTGATACCCTAGTCGACCCGTTGGTCCGCGCTTGTTTCGCCCACATCTCGTTGGCATCGCGGGCCATCCGTCCCGATCCAGATGCCATGAAGACCACTGCCGACATCCGCCGCGATTTCCTCGATTTCTTTGCGTCGAAGGGCCACACCATCGTGCCTTCGGCATCGCTGGTGCCCGCCAACGATCCCACCTTGCTGTTCACCAACTCCGGCATGGTGCAATTCAAGGATGTCTTCCTCGGCGCGGAAAAGCGCAGCTACTCGCGTTGTGCCGACGTCCAGCGTTGCCTGCGCGCCGGCGGCAAGCACAACGATCTCGACGCCGTCGGTTACACCGCACGTCACCATACCTTCTTTGAAATGCTCGGCAATTGGTCGTTCGGCGACTACTTCAAGAAGGAAGCGATCGAGTGGGCGTGGGAATTGCTCACCACCGTGTGGAAGCTGCCGGCCGAACGCCTGCTGGTCACGGTCTATCACAACGATGACGAAGCCTTCGGCATCTGGCGCGACGTGATCGGCCTGCCGGAATCGCGCATCGTCCGCATCGGCGACAACAAGGGTGCGCCCTACGCGTCGGACAATTTCTGGCAGATGGCCGATACCGGTCCCTGCGGCCCCTGCACCGAGATCTTCTACGACCACGGAGAACACATTGCCGGCGGTCCGCCCGGGTCGCCCGACGAGGACGGCGATCGCTTCATCGAAATCTGGAACCTGGTGTTCATGCAGTTCGATCGACAGACCGATGGCACGCTGGTGCCGCTGCCGGCACCCTGCGTCGATACCGGCATGGGCCTCGAACGCCTCACCGCAGTGCTCCAGCATGTCCATAGCAATTACGAGATCGATGTATTCCAGGCGCTGATCAAGCACGCGGCCGAACTCACCCACACCAGCGATCTCGACAACAAGTCGCTGCGCGTGATCGCCGACCATATTCGCGCCTCCAGTTTCCTGATCGCCGATGGCGTGCTGCCGTCGAACGAAGGCCGTGGCTACGTGCTGCGCCGGATCATCCGTCGCGCCCTGCGCCACGGCTGGATGCTGGGCATGAAGGACACCTTCTTCTTCAAGCTGGTGCCGACGCTCGATGCATTGATGGGCGAGGCCTATCCGGTGCTGCGCGAGAACGTCGCGACCATCGAGCGCGCCCTGCGCGCCGAGGAAGAACGCTTCGCCGAGACGCTCGATTCCGGCATGCGCATCTTCAATGATGTCGCCGGTCGTACCGATGGCGTGATCCGCGGCGAAGACGCCTTCCGCCTCTACGACACCTACGGCTTCCCGCTCGATCTCACCCAGGACATGGCGCGCGAACGCGACATGTCGGTCGATGTCGACGGCTTCAACGCCGCAATGGACGAACAGAAGCGCAAGGCGCGCGAAGGCGGCAAGTTCGGCGGCGGCCTGGTGCTGTCGGCGGAACTGGCATCGCAACTCGCGCCGACCGTCTTCCTCGGCTACGACCACCTCGATGGCAGTGATCTCCAGATCGTCGCGCTGTTGCAGGATGGCAAGTCGGTCGATCGCGCGGTGCCGGGCGAGGTGGTGGTGATCCTCGATCGCACGCCGTTCTATGCCGAATCCGGCGGACAGGTTGGTGATACCGGCGTGCTCACCAGCGCGAATGGCGACATCGCCGTCGCCGATACCCGCAAGCTCGCCGGCCAGTTCCATGCCCACGTCGGCGAACTGAAATCGGGTGAACTGAAAGTTGGCGATCGCCTGCGCGGTCAGGTTGATAGTGGTCGCCGCACCTCCACCGTGCTCAACCACACCGCGACACATCTGCTGCACGCCGCGTTGCGCCAGGTGTTGGGTACGCATGTCCAGCAGAAGGGTTCGCTGGTGGCGCCGGATCGCCTGCGCTTCGACTTCTCGCACTTCCAGCCGATGACGCCTGCCGAAGTCGCCGAGATCGAACGTCGCGTCAATGTCGAAGTGCGCGCCAACCATGAAGGCGAAACGCGCCAGATGGCGATGCAGGAAGCGCTCGATTTCGGCGCGATGGCACTGTTCGGCGAGAAATACGGCGAGCAGGTGCGCGTGCTCAAGTTCGGCCCCGGTTCGATCGAATTGTGCGGTGGCACCCACGTCCGTCGCACCGGCGATATCGGCCTGTTCAAGATCGTGTCGGAAGGCGGCGTCTCCGCCGGTGTACGACGCATCGAGGCGGTGACCGGGCAATCGGCGCTGGACCATGTCGCGGAAGAGGAGCATCGCCTTGCCGAAGCCGCGCAATTGCTGGGTGGTACCACCGGCGATGTCGCCGACAAGATCCGCGGCCTGATCGAGCGCCAGCGCAAGGCCGAACGCGAGCTGGAATCGCTCAAGGCCAAGGCCGCGTCCGGTGCGGCCGGTGATCTGGTTGCCCAGGCGGTCGCGATTCCGGGCGGCAAGTTGCTGGCCGCACGCGTCGAAGGCTTCGATGCCAAATCGCTTCGTGACGCCGTCGACAGCCTCAAGCAGCAGCTCGGCGATGCCGCGATCCTGCTGGCCGGCGCCGACGGGCAGGGCAAGGTGGCCCTGGTCGCGGGTGTCAGCGGTGGCTTGCTGGGCCGGATCAAGGCCGGCGAGCTGCTCTCCCAGGTGGCGACCCAGATCAACGGTCGCGGCGGCGGCCGCCCGGACATGGCCCAGGGCGGTGGTGATGATGTCGCCGGATTGCCGGCGATTCTCACCGGGCTGGTGGATTGGGCGGCTCTGAAGGCGGCCTGAAGCACGGCCGGCAATTCAGCGCAGGCAAGGGGCTGATCTGTTGGGATTTATGTGATTAGAATGTACAGATAGCTGAAGCCTGCGCTCAGCCGGTACCCCCGACCGAATTTTTGGAGAGTTGTCTCGATGTTGATTTTGACCCGCAGAGTCGGGGAAACCCTGATGATTGGAGATTCGGTGACCGTGACGGTCCTGGGCGTCAAGGGAAACCAGGTACGAATCGGCATCACCGCGCCGAAGGATGTTGCGGTGCATCGGGAAGAGATCTACCAGAAGATCCAGAAGGACGACGACGCCCCCGTCGAACACGACGCGTAAGTCGAAAGAACGTGCGCGGTTTACGCGAACCGCCTGCAACGGTATCCTAGCGACCCGGCCATGGGCCGGAGTCCAGCATTCCCGGAAACGTGCCCGAGAGGCCGAAGGGGCTCCCCTGCTAAGGGAGTATGGGGTCAAAAGCTCCATCGAGGGTTCGAATCCCTCCGTTTCCGCCAGTTCCCGATATCAGTGTGTTGTCCGGAAGGATTCGGCATGTCGACTGATCCGTTTGCGCAATTCAAGGCCGTCCAGCGCGAGGCTTGGGCGCTATTCGTTCCGATTGCCGCGAGTACCACGCCCGCCGCTGCCGCGCTGGTCGAATTCGCGGGCGCTGCCCCGGGGCAGTCCGTGCTCGATGTCGGCTGCGGGACCGGCGTAGTTGCGGTCACCGCCGCCCGTGCGGGCGCACACGTCCGTGGACTGGACCTGTCGCCGGTATTGCTGGAAGAGGCGCGCAGGAATGCCGACCTCGCCGGCGTCGCGATCGAGTTCAGCGAAGGCGACGTCGAGGCGCTGCCGTATCCGGATGGCGCATTCGACACGGTGCTGAGTCAGTTCGGCCACATGTTCGCACCGCGGCCGGATGTCGCCATCGCGGAAATGCTGCGAGTGCTCAAGCCGGGAGGACGCATTGCGTTCTCGACCTGGCCGCCGGAGATGATGATCGGCCGGATGTTCACCCTGGTATCCGCCTACTTGCCGCCGCCGCCGGGCGTGGCGGCTCCGCCGCAATGGGGCGATCCCGCCACCATCCTGCAACGGCTGGGCGACCAGGTCCGCGATGTCGAGTTCTATCGGGAAGAGATGCGCTTTCCCGCGCTCAGTCCCCGGCATTTCATCGCGATCATGGAGCAGTCGGCTGGACCGGTGGTCAAGGTGGTGGCGATGCTGGCCGACGATCCTTTGCGGCTGGCGCAGTTCCGCGACGAATTCGCGGCGTTGGTCGACAAATTCTTCGCGCGCAACATCGTCCACCAATCCTTCCTGATGACGCGCGCGACAAAAATCTGACTAAGCGCGAAATGCATCGGCTTGCTAGCTGCAAGGCGCGCTGCGGCGCGTTGTTGCGGATATGTGCCTGGAGGTTAGTCGCGGCGCGGCATCACGTGCTGCAAGGCCAGCATGATGTCGATGAAGTCGCGTTGCGCATCGGCGCGCAGCGGTTCCAGCGGCGTCACCGACACCCCATCGAGCGAATAAGGCTGCGGATTGCCCGCGGCATCGTTGATGCGCACGCCCGGCGTGTCGTGGATGACCCAGGTGCGGCCGTCGAGATGGCCGATCACCATCATCACGTGCCCGGGGATGAAGATCAGGTCGCCCGGTTGCGCGCGTGCCAGCGCGGCGAGGCGTTGCGCGCGCGTGGAGTGATCGTCGAAGCGTTGCGTCTGCAGCACCGGCGAGTCGCGCTGGTCGCCGGTATTGCGCGCCAGTTGCACGCCGACACTGCGATAGACATCGGAGACGAAGCCGCTGCAATCGCGGGTGCCGTCGGCGTGGCCCCAGCCGTAGGGCTCGCCGAGCAGGCGGAAGGCCTGGTCGAGCAGGTTGCGTTCGTTGTAGGGCAGGGCGCTGGTGACGGTGCTGCCTGCGGGCAGCGTGGCTTCGCGTTGCGCCAGCTGGCCGTCATTGCCGCGCACCGGCAGGATCGCCTTGCCGGTGGCAGTGAGTGCAAGCGTGGTGCTCATGTCGAGTTGGCGGCCATCGACCAGCAGATGCGGCGCGATCACCCGTTGCGTGGCGTCGCGGGCAAAGTCCAGCACTTCCGTGCGTGATGCATAGGCCAATGGTTCGCGATGCATCCACGCCTTGTAGGTCGGACTGGCGACGAAGACCCATTCGCCATCGCGGCTGGCATGCAGCACGGCGACCGGCGTGCCCGGGAACAACGCGCTTTCCTGGAAGCGGTCGATGCGTTCGCGGATGCCCTGCGCGTTGCGGAAGACGCGGATATCGGTGGGGAAGGTGCGGAGATCGGCGCGGCGGGTGACGATCGCCCAGCGCAGCGGCACGCTGGCGGGAATGCGATCGAGCGCGCGACTGGACATCCAGTCGTCGATCTGCCTGTCGCTGATCGTGCTGCCGTCCTTTGACAGCAATCCCGACGGGCGTTTCGCGAGTTGTTCGATCCAGCTGCGGACGCGATCGCCGGTCATCGTTGCCGGGAATTCGCCGAGGCGATTGAACGTCGGGTCGCGCTGGAACTGTTCGGCATCGAGTGCGGCGACCTGCGCGGCATCGAGCCGGACGCGATCGGCATCGGCGCTGCGTGCGAGCCAGTAGTCCGCATGCAATTGTTCGGGCGAAACGCCGGGCACCTGCAATCCCGCGCTGCCATTGCGCGGGGCCGTGACTGTCGCGGATTGCGATGGCGTCGCTGGAGCGGGCGCCCGCGTCGCGCAGGCGGCGAGCAACGTGCAGAACAATCCGGTGATGAAGCGATGGCTACGCATCCGCGACCTCCGCGGTCGGGCCGACCAGTGCATCGAGTTCGCGACGGCGCCATGCACTGACCGTTTCCGGCCATGCGCGCGTGTCCTGCCACGCCTGCAGGATGCGCCGCGATGCCAGCACGCCTTCGGGCAATCCCAGTTCTCCGCTGCGTTTCGCCACGGCAGTCTGCATGGCCTGCAGCTGCTTGCGGTCGCGATTGCGGTCGTCGATCACCAAGGGCATGTCGGCTTCGTCCGTGGCCGCAGTGGATAGCGCCTGGGTGATCGCGTCGGCCAGGGATTGCGGCGCTTTCGGCGTGCGCGCCAGGACCGCCGACACGGCATCGCGATCGACCGGGTCGATGCGCGCGAGTTCGATCGCCAGTTCCGGTGCGATCACCCAGTTGCGCGGCAGATCGCGTTCCACGGCGCGACGATCGCGCCAGCGCAACAGGCGCAGCAAGCGCGTTTGCGCGGGACGATCGAGCGCCTGCGCGGCGCGCACGCCGAGATGCGGCCACGGATCGGCGCGATGCACGCGCGCGAGTTCGATCGCCAGCGCGCAGTCCTGCCGCAACCAGTCGCCGCGACCGAGTACGTGCAGGCGCGTGTTGAGCGCGTCATGCAGCGCGAACAGGTGGCGGACATCGTCAGCGGCGTATTCGCACTGGGCCGGCGTCAGCGGTCGTTGCAGCCAGTCGGTGCGGGTTTCGCCCTTGGCCAGCTCGACACCGGTGATCTCGCGCACCAGCGCCTGGTAGCCAAGCCCTACGCCCATGCCCGTGAGTGCGGCCGCGGTCTGGGTATCGAACAGCGGTGATGGCAACGATCCGCAGGCCTGGCGCAGCGCGATCAGGTCTTCGCCGGCGCTGTGCATCACCTTGAGGATCGAAGCGTCGTCCAGCCATTCACGCAGGGCTTCCGGGATGCCGGGAATGCGTGGATCGACCAGCAGGATGCGCTCGGGCGTGGAAATCTGCACCAGCGCCAGCACGGGCCAGAAGGTGCGTTCGCGGATGAATTCGGTGTCGAGGCCGATGCGCGGGCCGGCTTCGCTGCGGAGTGCCCGCAGGATCGCCGGATCCCGGATCCATTCCGCGGTCGGCGTGTGTGTTCCTGTCATTGGGCGACAATAGCCGAAATGCGGTACGAGACGCGAATGCAGCGAATGACGACGGCAACCGGGCGATGGGCGATCCTCCTCGCCGGACTGGTGCTGGCCGCGTGCACGCGCGCGCCGTCGCAGCTCGACGCGGATTCGGCCGAAGCGCTGCGCCGCGGCATCGTCACCGTCGGTGGCGACGAACGTTCGCATTACAACCTGAACTGGAATCCGCCGGTTGCGCAGATCGATGGCGCGGATGTCGCCAAGACGTTGCGCGAAGCCGGACGCCAGTTGCAGCGCGGCCATCTCTATCAGGATGCGAATTCCACCTTGCCGCTGGTGTTCGCGGTGCTGCGCAGCGATCCCGCCAATGCGGCTGCGCTGGAATTGCGCCAGCGGACGATTCGCCAGCTGATCGCGCGCGGCGATGCCGCGCTCCGCGACAATGCCGGCGATTGGCCGGGTGCCGCCGCGCAAGCGCACCAGATCGCCGCGGTGCTGCGGGTCGCGGATGCCAACGATCCCGATATCCAGCGCTACCTCGGCCGACTCGATGCTTCCGACGGACTCGATGCCTTGTTGCTGTTGGGCGAACGCGATCTCGGCGAAGGGCGCCTGGGGGAAATCGCTGTCGGTGCCCGCACCGATTTCAGCGAAGTACTGCGCAATCGTCCCGGCGATGTGCGCGCGATCTCCGGCTTGCAGCGCACGCGTGACGCGATGATCGCGCAGGCGCAGGTCGCCGCCGATGCGCACGATTACGCCAACGTGGTGGCGTGGATGCGCCATGCGCAGGCGACCGATGGCGATCGTCAGGTGATCGCCGCGGCATGGCAGCGCTTCGAACGCCAGCGCCTGCAGCAGGTGCAATCGATGTATGTCGATGCGCGGATTCGCCTGCAGGATCCGTCGCAACGTGGCGCGATCGACGCGGCACGGGCGTTGCTGCTGGAAATGCGTCGGGTCGCGGTGAGCGACGATGGATCGGTGGCCGATCTGGCGCGACGGATCGATCTCGCGACACGCTATGGCCAGTTCGTGCCGGGCCAGGAATTCAGCGAGGCCCTGCGCGCTGGTGGTGCCGCGCCATTGATGCGGGTGGTGCCGGCCGGCAGCTTCATGATGGGTGCGGATCCGAATGCCCCGGGTCCCAGCAAGGCGGAATCGCCAGCGCATCGGGTGACATTTGCACGCGGTTTCGCGCTGGGCATGACCGAAGTACGGGTCGATGATTACGCGCGCTTCGTCGCCGCGACCGGTTATCGCACGCGCGCCGAACGCCGCGGCAACTCGATCGTCTACGACGAGCGCAGTGGCAATTTCGCACGCCGCAGTGGCGTCAGCTGGCGCGATGATTACGCCGGGCAGCCCGCAGCCGGCGACCTGCCGGTGCTGCACCTCGACGTGCGCGATGCCGAGGCCTATGTCGAGTGGCTGCGCACGCAGACTGGCCGTGCCTATCACCTGCCGACCGAGGCCGAATTCGAATACGCCTTGCGTGCCGGCGGGCAGGGCAAATTCCCGTGGGGCGATGGCGCTCCGCCCGCAGGCGCGGGCAATCTGACCGGCGCGCTCGATGTCTCGCCGAGCGGCCATCGCTGGGCCAATGCCTTCCACGGATACGGCGACGGCCATTGGGGCCCGGCTCCGGTGGCGAGCGATGTCGCGAATGCATTCGGCCTTCACGACCTTGCCGGCAATGTCAGCGAGTGGGTCGCCGATTGCTGGCACCAGGGTTACCGCCGCGCGCCGGCCGATGGCGTTGCATGGTTCAATCCGGGCTGCCGCAGTCGGGTCGTGCGGGGCGGGTCATGGGCGGGAGCACCGGATCAGGTACGCTCGTCGTGGCGCGTGGCGCAGGCCGGCGACATCACCAATGCGCGCACCGGTTTTCGCGTAGCGCGCGATCTTTGAGAACGGGGAATTCCAGGAGAACCACATGCAGATCGATCCCGAAGGCCAGTATCCGCAGCGACGCGGGTTCGGATTCAGTCCGCGACTGATCATCGTTCTACTGATCGCGCTGTACGGCGCATACAAGTGGTTCTCTTCGGCGCAGATCCAGCCGGAGACCGGCGAGAAGGTCCACATCGACGCCAGCATCACGCCGCAGCAGGAATCGGCGATGGGCCTGCAGGCCTATGAAGAAGTGATGCAGAAGGAACAGCCGGTCGATCCCAATTCGCAGCTTGCGCAGCAGATACGCCAGGTGGCGGCACGCCTGATCAAGGTCATCCCTGCGGTGGAAGACCAGCTGGCGAAGGAACACGGCTTGCAGTCGCCGCATATCGAACAGAGTTTCAGCTGGGACGTGAACGTGCTGAAGTCGGATGAGGTGAACGCGTTCTGCCTGCCCGGTGGCAAGATCGCGGTCTATACCGGCCTGATCCCGGTAGCGCAAAACGCCGACGCGATCGCGGTCGTGCTCGGACACGAAATCACCCACGCGCTGTTGCGCCACGGTGCGCAGCGCATGACCCGGCAGAACCTGGAGAAACTCGGTGCGATGGCCGGTGCGGTCAGCGGCATCGATCCCAACCTGCAGAATGCGGTGTTCTCGGCCTATGGTGTGACCTCGCAATTGCCTTATGCGCGTAAGCAGGAATCCCAGGCCGATGAAATGGGCCTGATGCTGGCGGCAGCGGCCTGCTTCGATCCGCAGCAGGCGATCCCGCTGTGGCAGCGCATGGAACAGTCCGAAGGCGGCAACGCGCCGCCGGAATACGCATCGACCCACCCGAGCGCCGGCACCCGCATCGCCGACCTGCAACGCCTGATGCCCAAGGCGATGCAATATCGCGCGCAGTTCTGTGGCGGTGGCAACGGTGCCAGCGTGTCGACGCAGTAAATCGATCAGGCCGGACGCTGTGTCGCCATCACCCGCTTGAGGGTCGGCACCAGCGTCTGCAGGCGATTCTTGTCGACCACGGCGTTCGCACTCGCGAAAACAGGTTGCAGCGCGGGATCATCCGCGGCGCCGACGCAGAACACGAAGGGAACATCCGGCCATGCGTGTTCGACCAGCGCACGGAGATCGCTGCCGTGCAATCCGCCGGGCAGCCGTGAATCGCACAACACCAGGTCCGGGGCCGGATGTGCCAATGCCTTCATCAGGGGTTGGCGCCCGTTCACCCAGTCGAATTGCAGCGACGGCCATTCATCCAGCAACTCCATCCGGATCAGCTCGGCGTCGCTCTCCATGTCCTCGATCAGCAGGATGTGCATGCGTTCGATGATGGATCAGGCCTTCGGCGTTTCATCGAGCGTACCCCAGAAGCGACCGATGTTCGCGACCGCATCGAAGTACTGGTGGCTGTCGGCCGGCTTGACGACATAGGCATTCGCACCCAGCCCGCCGCTGCGGGCGAGTTCGATCTCGTCGCGCGAAGACGAGAAAATGACGATCGGCAACTCGCGAAAATCGTTTTCCGCGCGCAGGGCACGCAATACCTGCAGGCCATCCATGCGCGGCATGTGGAGATCGAGCAGCACCAGCGCGGGATCGCCATCGTCGCGACCGTCGAAGCGACCACTGCGATGGAGGTAATCGAGGGCCTCGACGCCATCGTTCACATGCACGATGGGGTTGGCGATGTGGGCACCCTGCAACGCGCCGATGGTCATTTCGGCATCGGTGGCGGTGTCTTCCGCCAGCAGGATGGAGCGGATCTGTCCCATGAGTCGGCTCATCGATGATCGTCCCCGGCATCATCCGGCCCCCGATGCGAAGACGAGGCGAAGATGACCGGGCGGCGCTGCCCGTGCTTCGTTACCATTGCGAATTCCAGCTGAACGAGCCGATGCCATGCGCGTGTCCCCGATTCCGAGTTTGCTGCTAGTCGCTGCGGTCACGGCCACCGCCGCCGATCACACCATGACCTCCGGGCTCGGCATGAGTCCGGAACAGAAGGCGGTGGTGTTCGAGCAGGCCGAGCTCGCGTTCACCGTCGATCCCGCGACGAAGACACTGGGTGGCGATGCCGTGCTCGTGTTCAAGGCGAAGTCGCCGTTGTCGCGTTTCGCGCTGGAACTTGATCCGCGCTATGCGATCACGACATTCGATGTCGATGGCGTTGCAGTCGCGGCAAAGGATCGCCCGAACACCGAGGGCCGCATCGAATTCGCGCTGCCGAGGGCGGTGACGACTGGTGGAAGCTTCAAGGTTCACATCCGCTACGACGGCAAGCCGCTGGTGGCGAAGCGTGCGCCCTGGGACGGCGGCATCGTCTGGGCGACCGCACCCACCGGCGAGCCATGGGTGGCGACTGCGGTGGAAGGCGAGGGCTGCGATCTGTTGTGGCCGTGCATCGATCATCCGATGGGCAAGCCGCTGCGCGTGATCCAGCACATCACCGTTCCCGCGGGATTGACCGCCGCCAGCAACGGTCGATTGCTCGGTGTCGACAAGAACGACAAGACCTGGACCTGGAACTGGTCGGCGCGACAGCCTGATACCTATGCCATCGCGCTCAACATCGGTCCCTACGAATTGCTGCACAGCGAATACCGCAGTCGATTCGGCAATGCGATGCCAATGGATTTCTACTATCTGCGCGGCAACCGCACCAAGGCCGAA
>JAFEBZ010000221.1 GCA_018242405.1 Pseudomonadota bacterium
CACGCCGCACACGCTGTTCAATACCAATCCGGGTCGCATTCCCAACGGCAACTACTGGACCACCGACACCCACAACCACGGCGTGCTCGATACCACCGGCGTGATCACCAAGAGCTCGAACGTCGGCGCGGCATTGATCGTGCGGCGCCTGAGCAACGATCAGTTCTACGATTTCGTGCGTCGCTTCGGCTACGGCCAGAGCACGCACAGTGGTTTCCCCGGCGAGGCTGCCGGTTTGTTCCCGCCGCCGCCGCGCTGGTACGGCACCACCAAACAGTCGATGTCCTACGGCTACAGCCTGTCGGTGACGCCGCTGCAGATCGCGCACGCGTATTCGACGCTGGCCAATGGCGGCGTCGCCACCGTGCCGTCCTTCGTGAAGGGCGGCAGTGGCGAGAGCAAGCAGGTGATCACGCCCGAACTCGCGCACACCATCATGAAGATGATGCAGACGGTGACCGAGCCCGGCGGCACCGCGACGCAGGCCGCGATCCTCGGCTATCACGTTGCCGGCAAGACCGGTACCGCGCGCATGGCCAGCAATGGCGGTTATGCCGCGAAGAAATACCTGGCGTTCTTCGCCGGGGTGGTGCCGGTCGACAATCCGCGCTTCGCGATGGTGGTCGTGATCAACAATCCCGACATTTCCAAGGGCTATTACGGCGGCGTGGTGTCCGGCCCAGTGTTCCGCAACGTGATGGAAGGCGCGCTGCGCTTGCAGGACGTGCCGCCGGACGACATCAATACCTGGATCGCCGCGCAGGCGCCGGGACACAAGAAGAAGCCGGTCGCGACGGACGATGACGCCGCGACGCCGGAACAGATGCAGGAGTCGCTGCAATGAAGCGTCGCCTCGCCGAACTGTTGCCGGACGTCAAGGGCATTCCCGCCGATCTCGAAGTGACCGGGTTTTCCTCGGACAGTCGCGCCGTGCAGGCGGGACAGGCCTTCATCGCGATCCTGCCGACCAGCAATGACGTCAGTCGCCACGGCCTGCGTTACGTCGATGAAGCGCTGGCGCGCGGTGCGGTGGCGGTGCTCTTCGACCCGCCGGCACCGAGTGATGTCATCGTTCCCGCGAATGCGATCGCGGTGCCGCAGTTGCGTGCGCGCATGGGTGGTTTCGCCAATGCCATCCATGGTGATGTCACCGCGACGATGGAAGTCGTCGGCGTGACCGGCACCAGCGGCAAGACCTCGACCACGCAACTGATCGCGCAGGCATGGGATCGCCTTGGCGTGACCTGCGGCACCATCGGCACGCTCGGCGCCGGCCTGTACGGCAAGGAAGTGGCGACCGGATTCACCACGCCGCTGGTGCTGGAAACCCACGAATTGTTCGTTGAGCTGCGCGATGCCGGCGCATCTGCAGTTGTGATGGAAGTCAGCTCGCACGCGCTGGAACAGGGGCGCGTCGATGGCGTGCGTTTCGACATCGGCGTGTTCACCAATCTCACCCGCGATCATCTCGACTACCACGGCGACATGGCCAGCTACGGCGCGGCCAAGGCGCGGCTGTTCCAGCGTCCGGAACTCAAGGTCGGCGTGATCAACATCGACGATGCCTTCGGTCGCGAATTGGCAACCAAGCTGCCGTCGCACGTGCGCGCCATCACCACGTCGGCGCATGGTGACAGCACTGCCGATATCGCCGCCGAAGCGCTCATGCTCGATGCCCGAGGCATCGCCTTCGACCTGCGCATCGGCGAACGCCGCCAGCGCATCCAGTCACCGCTGCTTGGTCGCTTCAATGCCGACAACCTGCTGGCGGTCGCCGGCGTGTTGCATGCGCAGGGTCGCGACTTCGACACCATCGCCGCGCTGCTACCGCAGTTGCGCCCGGTCGCGGGCCGCATGAATCGCCTGGGTGGCGATGGCCGCCTGCCGCTGGTGGTGGTCGATTATTCGCACAAGCCCGATCCGCTGGAACAGGCGCTGGATTCGCTGCACGCGCACCTCAAGGGCCGCATGGTCTGCGTGTTCGGTTGCGGTGGCGAACGCGATCGCGGCAAGCGTCCGCAGATGGCGCGCATCGCCGAGGACAAGGCCGGACTGGTCGTCGTCACCGACGACAATCCGCGCAACGAGGACGGCGACACCATCGTCCACGACATCGTGCTCGGCTTCCTGCATCCGGAACAGGTGATCGTCGAACGCGATCGCCGTCGCGCGATCGATCTCGCCATCGGCGAATCCGGTCCCGACGACATCGTGCTGATCGCCGGCAAGGGCCACGAAACCTATCAGGAAGTGCGTGGCGTCAAGCATCCCTTCGACGATCTCTCGGTCGCGCGTGCCGCGCTGGAGGTCTACGTGCCAGGGGAAAGCCGGTGAAGGCGCAGACCTTGAACGAGATCGCGCGCATGACCGGTGGCCGGGTGATCGGCAATGGCGACGTACGCGTCGATGCCGTCTCCAGCGACAGTCGTGCGTTGCCCGATGCGCAGGGTCGCAATGTGTTGTTTGTTGCGCTGAAGGGCCCGGCTTTCGATGGTCACGATCATGTCGCCGGTGCAGCCGCCAAGGGTGCGCGCGCGGCTTTGGTGTCGCATGAAGTCGCGGACGCCGCGATTCCGCAGATCGTCGTCGCCGATACCCAGCTCGCGCTGGCGGCTTGGGCGGGCGCGGTGCAGCGCACGCGCGCAACGAAGGTCGCCGCGATCACCGGCAGCAACGGCAAGACCAGTGTCAAGGCGCTGCTCACTGCGATCCTGAAGGCGCATGGCCCGATGTATTCCACGCCGGGCAACCGCAACAACGAGATCGGCCTGCCGCTGGCCGTGCTCGACGCGCCCGACGACGTGCCGTTCGCGATCTACGAGATGGGTGCCGGCCAACCCGGCGACATCGAATACCTCGTTCGTATCGTCCAGCCGAACACGGCGGTGGTGAACAACATCGCGCCGGCGCATCTCGAACGCATGGGCAGCCTGCTTGGCGTCGCAAACACCAAGGCTGCGATCTACGACGCGCTGCCTTCGGATGGCGTTGCGGTGATCAATGCCGACGATGCCTTCGCACCGTATTTCGCCCAGCGCGCGCATGGCCGTCGCCTGCTGCGCTTCGGCATCGATGCCAGCGCGGACGTCACCGCGCGCGACATCCGCGCGAACGCGGACGGATCGCAGTTCCGTCTGGTCACGCCGCAAGGCGAAGCCGACATCCAGCTGGCATTGCCTGGCCGACACAACGTCGCCAACGCGCTGGCAGCAGCATCGCTGGCACTGGGCTTGAACATTCCGTTCGACACCATCGTGCGTGGCCTGGTTGCAGCGACATCGGTCGATGGTCGTCTCGCCACCCATGCGCTCGCCAACGGCGCGGTGCTGGTCGACGACAGCTACAACGCCAATCCCGGTTCCACCGCCGCAGCGATCCAGACACTGGCGGCATCGCCAGAAAGCGAACGCTGGCTGGTGCTCGGCGACATGCGCGAACTCGGCCCCGATGCTGCCGCGCTGCACGCCGAAGCGGGCCGCCAGGCGAAAGCCGCCGGTTTGCAGCGCCTCTACGCGCTCGGTGCATTGAGTGCCGAAGCCGCCAACACATTCGGCGATGGCGCAAAGGTATTCGCCAGCCACGACGCCTTGATCGCCGCGCTTGCCGGCGAATTGCACGCCGGGGTGCGCGTGCTGGTGAAGGGTTCGCGCGGTAGCGCGATGGATCGGGTGGTGCGTGCGTTGACGACAGGGGAGCGCCATGCTGCTTGAACTATTCCGCTGGCTTGGCCAGTTCCAGATCCACTTCGGACTGTTCAACTACCTCACCTTCCGCGCCATCCTCGCCGCGCTGACCTCGCTCGGCCTGTCGCTGTGGTGGGGCCCGCGCGTGATCCGCTATCTCGCTTCGCTCAAGAGTGGCGGCCAGCCGATCCGCACCGACGGTCCGCAGTCGCATTTCTCCAAGGCCGGCACCCCGACCATGGGCGGCCTGCTGATCCTGATCGTGGTGATCGCCGCAACGCTGCTGTGGGGCGATCTCCGCAACAAGTACGTGTGGATCGTGCTGTTCTCGATGGTGGCCTACGGCGCGATCGGCTGGTGGGACGACTGGATCAAGATCGTCAAGCGCGATCCCAACGGCATGAAGTCGCGCTGGAAGTATTTGCTGCAGTCGATCTTCGGACTCGGCATCGGCATCTACCTGTGGGCCTTTGCCGACGTCCCGGCTGCGACCACGTTCTACGTGCCGCTGTTCAAGTCGATCGCGCTGCCGCTGGCCGGCATCGGCTTCATCGCGATCGCCTATCTGTGGGTGGTCGGTTTCTCCAACGCGGTGAACCTGACCGATGGTCTCGACGGTCTCGCGATCATGCCTTCGGTGATGGTCGCCTGCGGCCTCGGCGTGTTCGCGTACGCATCGGGTAACGCCGAGTTCTCCAAGTACCTGGCGATTCCGGCGGTGCCGGGCGCGGGCGAGTTGCTGATCATCTGCTCGGCGATCGCCGGTGCCGGTCTCGGCTTCCTGTGGTTCAACACTTACCCGGCGATGGTGTTCATGGGTGACGTCGGCGCGCTCGCGCTCGGCGCGGTGCTCGGCACGATCGCCGTCATCGTGCGCCAGGAACTGGTGCTGGTGATCATGGGCGGCATCTTCGTCATCGAAACGCTGTCGGTGATGATCCAGGTGGCGTCGTTCAAACTCACCGGCAAGCGCGTGTTCCGGATGGCGCCGATCCACCACCACTTCGAGCTGAAGGGCTGGCCGGAGCCGCGCGTGATCGTCCGTTTCTGGATCATCACGGTCGTGCTGGTCCTCGTCGGCCTCGCCACGTTGAAGGTGCGCTGATGGCGACGATCGCATCCCGCGTCCAGCAAGCCACCCGCGCCGATGCCATCACCGGTCGCTACGACGCGTGGCTGCTGATCGGTGGCCTGGCGATGCTGGCCTTCGGCACCGTGATGGTCGCCTCGGCCTCGTTCCCGGAAGCGGTGAGCAACGGCAAGTCGCCGTTCTACTTCCTCTCGCACCACGTCGTGTTCCTCGTCGGCGGCATGGTCCTGGCGTGGGCACTGATGCGCACCGAACTCAAGGACATCGAATCCTGGAGCAAGTTGTTGCCGCTGGTGTGCATCGCGCTGTTGCTGGTGGTTGCTGTGCCCGGACTCGGCGTGACAGTGAAGGGCGCGCGACGCTGGATCAATCTCGGCATCACCCGCTTCCAGCCGGTGGAAGTGGTGAAGTTGCTGATGATCGTCTGGCTTGCCAGCTACCTCGTGCGCTTCCGCGACGAAGTGAGCGGCACCTGGAAGGCGATGCTCAAGGCGATCCTGGTCGCCTGCGTGATGGGCGCGATCCTGCTGGTGGTGCAGAAGGATTTCGGTTCGACCGCGCTGTTGCTGGCGATCACCGCGGTGATGCTGGTGCTCGGCGGCGTGCACATGCCGCGCATGCTGATGCCGGCGATTTTGCTGATGCCGGCACTGGCGCTGATGATCCTGATGGAGCCCTATCGCATGAAGCGACTGGTCTCCTATCTCAACCCGTGGGAAGACCCGCTGGGCAGCGGCTACCAGCTGACCAATGCGTTGATGGCGATCGGTCGCGGCGAATTCTGGGGTGTCGGCCTCGGCGGTTCGGTGCAGAAGCTGTCCTACCTGCCGGAAGCGCATACCGACTTCATCATGGCGGTGATTTCCGAGGAACTCGGTTTCGTCGGCGTGTGCGCGGTGATCGCGATGTACATGCTGGTGGTCGGCCGCGCTTTCGTGATCGGCCTGAAGTGCGTGGAGATGCGGCGCTTCTTCGCCGGCTTCTGCGCCTTCGGCATCGGCACCTGGATCGCGTTGCAGGCCTTCATTTCGATTGGCGTGAACCTCGGCCTGCTGCCGACCAAGGGCCTGACGCTGCCGTTCATTTCCTACGGTGGTTCGAGCCTGCTCGCCACGTGCGCCGCACTCGGCCTGTTGTTGCGCGTGTCGTACGAGCTGACCCGCGCCGAACGCCAGGTCGCGATTCGTCGCGGCGAAGTGGCGGCAACGCCGCAGGCGCCTGAAGTCGCGATCGCGATGCCGTCGATGAATTCGGTGCGCACTGCCGCCGACGATGCCCGTGCCGCCGTCACCCAGAATCTCGGCAAGTTGCTGCGCCGCGGTCGTTCGTCCGGTGGCCAGCAACGTCGTCGCGTCGAGCCAACGCTTGGAAAAGAGCGCGAACTCGACAAGGTGGAACACGAATGAGCAGCCAAGGACCCGTGATGATCCTGGCTGGCGGAACCGGCGGCCACATCTTCCCCGGCCTCGCCGTGGCCAAGGTGCTGCGCGATGCCGGCATCGACGTGCGCTGGCTTGGCGCCGATGGCGCGATGGAAACGCGCCTGGTGCCGCAGTACGACATCCCGATGGACACCATCGCGGTGAAGGGGGTGCGCGGCAAGGGCGCCAAGGCGTTGCTCGGCTTGCCGTTGCGCCTGCTGCGCGCGGTATCCGCTGCGCGCGCGGTGCTGCGCAAGCATTCGCCGCGTGCGGTGATCAGCTTTGGTGGCTATGCCGCAGGCCCCGGTGGACTCGCTGCACGCCAGCTCGGCATTCCGCTGATCGTGCACGAACAGAATCGCGCCGCCGGCATGACCAATCGCGTGTTGTCGAAGATGGCGCGCGAAGTTCTCACTGGATTTCCCGATACGTTTGCGGGCGAAGTGGTGGTCGGCAATCCGGTGCGCGACGTGATCGCGCGGGTGGCGACGCCGGAGCAGCGCATCGAAGGTCGCGGTGGTCGCACGCGCTTGCTGGTGCTCGGCGGCAGCCAGGGTGCGCGCGCGTTGAACGACGCGGTGCCGCAGGCACTGGCGCAGAGCGGGCAGGCATTCGAAGTGCGCCACCAGTGCGGCGAGAAGCAGGTCACCGATGCCGAGGCCGCGTATGCACGCGCCGGTGTCGATGCAACGGTCGAAGCCTTCATCTCCGACATGGCTGCAGCGTACGCATGGGCCGATATCGTGGTCTGCCGTGCAGGCGCGCTCACCTTGGCGGAAGTGTGCGCGGTCGGTGTCGCCAGTGTTCTGGTGCCGTTCCCGCAGGCGGTCGATGACCACCAGACCCGCAATGCGCAATACCTGGTCGATCACGACGCCGCGATCCTGCTCCACCAGGACGCGCAGCTGGCCGACAACCTCACCGGCGTGTTGCGCGATCTCGCCGCGAATCCATGCCGGCGCATGGCGATGGCGCGCGCCGCACGCACGCTCGCCCGTCCCGATGCCGCGCAGCGCGTCGCCGATGCCGTTCTCAAGGTGGCCGCATGATCTCCACCATCCACGAGCGCCGGTTGCAGAACGCGGGCGATCTCGCCCAGCAGTTCCGTCGCGTGCATTTCGTCGGCATCGGCGGCGTCGGCATGAGCGGCATTGCCGAAGTGCTGTGCACGCTCGGCTACCAGGTCTCCGGTTCCGACAACGCCGACAACGCTTCGACGCGTCGCCTCGTGCAAGCCGGCGCGACGATTCATCGCGGCCATACCGCGTCCAACGTGCTCGGCGCCGATTGCGTGGTGGTGTCGTCGGCGATCAAGGCCGACAACCCCGAATTGATGGAAGCGCGCGCGCAGCGCATCCCGGTGGTTCCGCGCGCGGAAATGTTGGCCGAACTGATGCGCTTCCGCCGCGGCATCGCGATTGCCGGAACGCACGGCAAGACCACGACGACCTCGCTTGCAGCCAGCGTGCTCGCCGAAGGCGGGCTCGATCCGACCTTCGTGATTGGCGGCCAACTGCTCGCGGCCGGCGCCAACGCCAAACTCGGCGGTGGCCCGTGGCTGGTCGCCGAGGCCGACGAGAGCGATGGCAGCTTCCTGCGCCTCAATCCGCTGATCGCCGTCATCACCAATATCGATGCCGACCATCTCGAGAACTACGGCGGCGATTTCGCCAACGTGCGTCGCGCCTTCTCGGAATTCCTGCATCGCCTGCCGTTCTACGGACTCGCGGTGTTGTGCATCGACGATGCCGATGTCGCCGCGCTCGCTGCCGACACGCCGCGTCACGTGCTGACCTACGGCTTCCACGAAGACGCCGATGTCCGCGCCGAGAACGTGAGCCAGCAGGGCGCGCGCATGCATTTCGAACTGTGCCTGCCCGATGGCACCTGCACGCCGATCACGCTGGCGCTGCCGGGTCGCCACAATGTGCAGAATTCGCTGGCCGCCGCTGCAATCGGCTGGCAGCTGGGCGTCGATGCCAAGGCGATCGCGCATGCGCTGGAAGGTTTCGCCGGCATCGGTCGCCGCTTCAACCAGCTGGCGAAACTCACGCTGCCGCAGGGTGGGGAAGTGACGGTAGTCGATGACTACGGCCACCATCCGCGCGAACTCGCCGCGGTGTTCGAGGCCGCGCGTGGCGGCTGGCCGGATCGTCGCCTCGTCGTCGCCTTCCAGCCGCATCGCTACAGCCGCACCCGCGATCTTTTCGACGATTTCGCCAACGTGCTGGCGACCACCGATGCACTGCTGCTCACCGAGGTCTATCCGGCCGGTGAAGCGCCGATCGCCGGCGCCGATGGCAAGTCGCTGGCGCGCGCGATCCGCACCCGTGGTCGTGTCGATCCGGTGGTGGTGAACAGCGCCGCCGAATTGTCCGGCGTGCTCGCCAACGTGCTCCAGCCCGGCGACCTGTTGTTGATGATGGGCGCGGGCGACATCGGTGCGGCTGCGCAGAAGCTGGCACGCGAAGGTTTCACTTCGGGAGGCGCGGCATGAGCACGATCACAGTGCCCACGCTGCGCACCACCGATGCCGCCGCGTTCGGTCGCGTCGCCGTGTTGTTCGGTGGCGTCAGCGCCGAACGCGAAGTGTCGTTGAACTCCGGCGCCAACGTGCTGGAAGCGCTGCGTTCGCGCGGTGTCGATGCCCATGGCGTCGACGGCATCCCGGCACTGGTCGAACAACTCGCTGCGAAGAAGTTCGATCGCCCGGCTTTTGACAGAGTGTTCAACATCCTCCACGGTGGTGACGGCGAGAACGGCGTGCTGCAGGGCCTGCTGCAATCGTTCGCCGTTCCGTACACCGGCCCCGGCGTGCTTGGCAGTGCGCTGACGATGGACAAGATTCGCACCAAGCAGGTGTGGTTGTCGGAAGGCCTGCCGACCGCGCGTTTCGTGCGCCTGCCCGCAGGTGCAGATGTCGCCGCCGCGGTGCGCACGCTGGGCTTCCCGGTCTTCATCAAGCCGTCGGCGGAAGGATCGAGCGTCGGCGTGTTCCGCGTGATGGGCGAAGACGATCTCGCGCCTGCCGTCGAATTCGCCAGGACCTACGAACACGAATTGCTGGCCGAACAACTGGTGTCCGGCGGCGAATACACCGTCGGCATCCTCGGTGATCTCGCCCTGCCGTCGGTCAAGATCGTGCCGCCAGGCGAGTGGTACGACTACCACGCCAAATACATTTCCGACGACACCCAGTACATCTGCCCAGGCCTGAGTGGCGATGACGAAGCGGAAATCCGCCGACTCGCCATGGCCGGATTCCGCAGCGCCGGCTGCAGTGGCTGGGGTCGCGTCGACGTGATGCGCCACGCCGATGGCCGCTTCGCGCTGATGGAAGTCAACACCGCGCCGGGCATGACCAGTCATTCGCTGGTGCCGAAGGCGGCGTCGCAGCTCGGCATCGATTTCGCCGAATTGTGCTGGCGCATCCTCGAGCAGACGCTGGAGGGCTCCGCATGAGGAACCTGCTGCGCATCCTCGCGGGACTGGTGGCGATCGGCGTGATCGTGCTGCCGGTGGTCGCCGTGCTCAACGGCTGGATCGGCACCGAGCGTTTCCCGTTCCGCAAGCTGCACATCGAAGGCGAACTCAGCGCATCCGATGCAGCGGAATTGCGGCAGACGCTGGCACCGCTGACGAAGCGTGGCTTCTTCGCGACCGATCTGCACCAGGCGCAGGCCGCGTTGTCGACGCTGCCGTGGGTCGCGCATGCGGAAGTGCGCAAGCGCTGGCCCGACGAGATCGATGTCAAGGTCGTTGCGCAGCGTCCGTTCGCTTATTGGGGCAAGTCGCAGCTGGTCTCCGACAAGGGCCTGCTGTTCCCGCGCCAGGATGGCATGGCGTTGCCCAAGGGCATGCCGCAACTCGATGGCGATCCGCGCAACGTCGCCGACGTGCTGGCGCTCTATGCCAAATCGCGCGAACTGTTCGCGGTCGCCGGCATCGGCGTGAATGCATTGACGCAGGATCGTCGCGGCAGCTGGAGCATGGCGCTGTCCGACGGCACCCAGGTGATCGTCGGTCGCAACGATGCCGAAGCGCGCATCGAACGCTTCGCCGGATTGATGCCGCGCCTGGTCGCGCAGCAAGGCCGTCCGCTGCAGCGCGCCGACCTCCGCTACACGAATGGCTTTGCGCTGGTGTGGAGCGGGGCGCCCGCACCGGCCACCACCAAGCCCACGGCACCGATATCGACGCCTGCGCCGAAGCCGGCATTGCCGGCGCCGCTGCCGACACCGATCGCAAGCACATTCCGCATTCCGTTCCACGTTCCATACACGGCGTACCGCATCTCATGAATCGCAAAGGCGACAAGTCGCTCATCGTCGGACTCGACATCGGCACCTCCAAGGTGACCGCGTTGGTCGGCGAATACTCCCCGGGCAATCCGATCGAGGTGATCGGTCTCGGCACCCACGAATCGCGCGGACTCAAGCGCGGCGTGGTGGTCGACATCGAATCGACCGTGCAGTCGATCCAGCGCGCGGTGGAAGAAGCCGAGCTGATGGCCGGCTGCGAAATCCGCTCGGTCTACGCTTCGATCACCGGCAACCACATCCAGTGCCGCAACTCGCCCGGCATCGTGCCGCTGCGCGACAGCGAAGTCAGCTACGACGATCTCGATCGCGTGCTCGATGCCGCCAAAGCCGTGGCGATCCCCGCCGACCAGAAGATCCTCCACGCCATCCCGCGCGAATACGTGCTCGACGATTCCCAGGAAGGCATCCGCAATCCGGTCGGCATGACCGGCGTGCGCCTGGAAGTGCACGCGCACCTCGTGGTGTGCGCGCAGTCGGCCGCGGCCAACATCAGCAAGTGCGTGCAGCGCTGCGGCCTGCAGGTGGATGAACTCGAACTCGCTTCGCTTGCGTCGGCGACCGCAGTATTGACCGAAGACGAACGCCAGCTCGGCGTCGCCCTGGTCGATCTCGGCGCCGGCACCACCGACATCGCGGTGTTCGTGCAAGGGGCGATCTCGCATACGGCATCGCTGCCGATCGCCGGCGACCACGTCACCAGCGATATCGCCCACATGCTGCGCACGCCGACGCCGGAAGCCGAACAGATCAAGGTGCGCTACGCCTGCGCGCTGGCGCAGATGACTACCGCGGAAGAAACCATCCAGGTGCCGAGCGTGGGTGATCGTCCGCCGCGCCGCCTGCCGCGCCAGACCCTGGCGCACGCGGTGCAGGGCCGCTATGAGGAAATCTTCGAGATGGTGCAGGCGGAACTGCGTCGCTCGGGTTTCGAGGAACTGGTGCGCGCCGGCATGGTGTTGACCGGTGGTGCCGCGAAGATGGAAGGCGTGGTCGAACTGGCCGAGGAAATGTTGCAGATGCCGGTGCGCATCGGCATTCCCCAGCACGTCACCGGCCTCGGCGAAGTGGTCGGCAATCCGGTGCACGCCACCGGCGTCGGCCTGCTGCTGATGGGCGCGCAGCACGAACAGCCGCGGCGTTCATCGCGTTCGCTGCTGCCGGGCGGTCGCGCCGGCGGCCTCCTCAACAAATTGAAGGATTGGTATCGCGGCGAGTTCTGAAGGCCGCGATACGGAAAGAAAGTGCGACACCGCAACACGCAATGAAGCAACACGAACGCAGCAATGCAATACATCGCCAGAGGGTTCACGGGAGGCGCATCCCGCCAATGGCTTCGACACAACCAGCGAGGGTATACACATGGCACAGTTTGAATTGGTAGAGCGGATGACCCCGAACGCGGTCATCAAGGTCGTTGGCGTGGGTGGCGGTGGCGGCAATGCCGTCGCGCACATGGTCAACAGCAGCGTCGATGGCGTGGAGTTCATCACCGCCAACACCGACGCCCAGGCGATCAAGAACTGCGGCGCGAAGATGCAGCTGCAGCTCGGTGGCAACGTCACCAAGGGCCTCGGCGCAGGCGCGAATCCGGAAGTCGGTCGCCAGGCCGCGCTGGAAGATCGCGAGCGCATCATCGAGGCGCTGCACGGCGCCGACATGGTCTTCATCACAGCCGGCATGGGCGGCGGCACCGGCACCGGTGCAGCGCCTGTCGTCGCGCAACTGGCGAAGGAAATGGGCATCCTGACCGTCGCCGTCGTTACCAAGCCGTTCCCGTTCGAAGGTCGCCGCCGCATGCAGGTCGCGCTCAAGGGCATCGAGGAGCTGTCGCAGCACGTTGACTCGCTGATCACGATCCCCAACGAGAAGCTGATCACCGTGCTCGGCCGCAACGCGACGATGGTGCAGGCCTTCCGCGCCGCCAACGACGTGCTGCAGGGCGCAGTGCAGGGCATTGCCGACCTGATCGTCCGTCCGGGCCTGATCAACGTCGACTTCGCCGACGTCCGCACCGTGATGAGCGAAAGTGGCCTGGCGATGATGGGTACCGGCCACGCGCGTGGCGATGATCGTGCCCAGGCCGCCGCCGAAGCCGCGATCCAGAACCCGCTGCTCGACGACGTCAACCTGTCCGGCGCCAACGGCATCCTGGTCAACATCACCGCCGGTCCCGACTTCACCATGGCCGAGTTCGACGAAGTCGGTCGCACTGTGGAGAACTTCGCGTCGGAAGACGCGACCGTCGTCATCGGCACCGTGCTCGATCCCGACATGCAGGACGAAGTGCGCGTCACCGTGGTCGCCACCGGCCT
The DNA here is from genome assembly GCA_018242405.1 of Pseudomonadota bacterium. Taxonomy (GTDB): domain Bacteria; phylum Pseudomonadota; class Gammaproteobacteria; order Xanthomonadales; family Xanthomonadaceae; genus Solilutibacter. Next base: position 12,829 of record JAFEBZ010000221.1, read on the forward strand.
CAACCCGGTCAACAGCGGTCGCCTCGCCCCGCGCACGGAAAGCTTCGAGCGCACTCCGGCCCCGAGCCGTCGCCCGCAGGTGGAGCTGGTGCGCGAGCGTCCCAAGCTCGACGGCACCACCGGCCTGCCGGTCGATGCGGTCAGCGATCCCTACAACCCGACCCAGTCGATCTCGTCGGTGTTGCGCGGACGCAGCCAGGGCGCGGCCAGCACGGCGGAGCCGAGCGCGGCCCCGGCGATCGCCGATCTGCCGAGCGACTACCTCAACATCCCGGCCTTCCTCCGCCGCCAGGCGGACTGATCGCCGGTCCGGTTCTGGCCGGCCGGTCCTGACGCCGCCCACACCTCCCTCGCGGGCGCGAGGGGCCGGCCGGTCGGGCTCGATCCAACCTCCGCTAGCTGCGCCGCTAGCGGAGGCTTCTGTCCCTCACAGGAACAGCTCGTTCCTCCAGTTCCAGGCGCGCTGCGGCGCGCTCATTCAGGTTGTATATGAGTGCTGTCGCGGCGCCGTGATAACCTGAACCGCTGCGTCAACCGCGAGGCGGTCGGCGCGTCTTCTTCCATCAAGGCCGTCGATCAAGCCAGCGCATGATCCGTCAACGCACATTGCGAAACGTCATCCGTGCGACCGGCGTCGGCCTGCATGGCGGCGACAAGGTCTTCCTGACCCTGCGTCCGGCGCCGGTGGATACCGGCATCGTGTTCCGGCGCGTCGATCTCGAGCCGGCGGTGGAACTTCCCGCGCGCGGCGATCTCGTCAGCGAAACCATGCTGTGCACCGGTCTCGCCACCGATGGCGTGCGCGTCAACACCGTCGAGCACCTGATGTCGGCCCTCGCCGGGCTCGGCATCGACAATGCATGGATCGACCTGTCGGCGCCGGAAGTGCCGATCATGGACGGTTCGTCCAGCCCGTTCGTGTTCCTGCTGCAGTCGGCGGGCATCGTCGAGCAGGACAAGCCGAAGAAATTCATCCGCATCAAGAAGACGATCGAAGTGCGCGATGGCGACAAGCGTGCTGCCTTTGATCCGCACGAAGGCTTCCGCCTCGACTTCACCGTCGACTTCAACCACCCGGCGATCCCGGCTTCGCTGTCGAGGGCGACGGTCGATTTCTCGACCGCCAGCTACATCCGCGAAGTCAGTCGCGCGCGCACCTTCGGTTTCATGCGCGACCTCGAGTTCATGCGCGAGCGCAACCTCGGCCTTGGCGGTTCGATGGACAACGCGATCGTCCTCGACGAGTTCCGGGTGCTGAACGAGGACGGCCTGCGCTACGCCGACGAATTTGTCCGCCACAAGATCCTCGACGCCGTCGGCGATCTCTATCTGCTCGGCCATCCGGTGCTGGGCGCCTATACCGGCTACAAGTCCGGCCACGCCCTCAACAACACCCTGGTCCGCCAGGTGCTGGCCGCCACCGACGCCTGGGAACTGGCCACTTTCGAGGACGAGCCGGCGGTCGATCCCGCCCAGCGGCCGGCCATTTATGGGACGTACGTCCCGGTTTGAGGCTGAACCGCCAGCGATCCCTTAACACCCCGGGTCGCCAACACCCCTAGGATGCACCCTCCGGTCGGGACGGACGCCTTGCGCGCAACCGATCCGCCCGGGTGGGCTTGGGTGCGTTTTCATCACTCTGGTCCCCGGCCGGTCCCTGCGCGATGAGCTCGCGCATGGCCCGCAGGGCGGTTCGCTCGCTGCCGGAAGCAGATCGACGGGGCGTGGCTTGCGTGACTCCCACCCCCGGCTGTGCAGGCATTCGCACCACGCGGATCGCCAGCGCATCCACGGCCAGTCCGAGGGAACGGGCGGCTTCGAGGATGGCATCACCGGACAGGCGCAGGCGACTGCTCCAGGCCGGGCCATCCACTGAATACACCAGGCGGTTTCCATCGACGTTGGCCAGCCGGGCATGTGCGGCCAACTGCAACGGCAAGGCGATGCGCAGCTGATGATCCAGCGACGCCAGCCACTCGGCCCGCTTCAGCGGGTCGGCGGCACCGCCGGCCAGGACGGCCTGCCAGGCGCTCGGGACCGGGCGGGGCGGAGTTGGTTTGGGGCCGCGCGGTTTGGACATTCGGAGACGATGTGAAGAAGACAGGTTCAGCCTACAAGGCCGTACGACACTTTAAACGCCCGAAGGTGAGTCGCAGCTGGGTCCGCAAGGATCCGGGCTATCGCTTCGTGTTCCACCCTCGCTTCCACGTCGAAGCGCCGGTGACGAACCTGCGCACGCGCCTGCGCGCCACCGTCCAGCATGTGCTGGCCCATGGTGGCCAGCGTCTGGCGCGAACCCCGTATCGCGCGCTCGCCGCGGCGCTGGTGGTGGGCCTGATGGCTGGCCTCGCCGCGATGGCGGCGTTCGATCACGCCGAAGTGGCCGCGCAGACCGCCGGCACCGAGCAGATCCGCCGCGAATCCCAGCGTGAACTCAACGCGATGTCGGCGCGCCTGGCCGAATTGCAGGCGCAGGCGACCCGCCTGAACGCCGTGGGCCAGCGCCTGGTCGATGCCAGCGGCCTGCAGGGCGGCGAATTCGACTTCACGGCACCGATCGGCCAGGGCGGTGGTGGTCCGGCGACCGACATCACCCCGGCGCAGATGCGCAGCGGCCTCGATGGCGTGCAGGCGCAGTTCGACAACGCCGGCAGCCAGCTCACCGTGCTCGACACGCTGCTCGCCAGTCGTACCGCCAAGGGCAGCCTGGATCGCGCGATCGCGCCGATCACGCACAGCTACGTCACCTCGACCTTCGGCGCGCGCGCCGACCCCTTCGGTGCCGGCGAACAGTTCCACAAGGGCATCGACTTCAAGGCCAACACCGGCGATCCGGTGATGGCGGTGGCCGATGGCGTGGTCAGCTTCGCCGGCCAGCGCACCGGCTACGGCAACGTGATCGAGGTCGACCACGGCAACGGCTACGTCACCCGCTACGCGCACAACTCGCAGCTGCTCAAGCAGGTCGGCGACCTGGTGCGGGCCGGAACCGAGATCGCCAAGGCCGGCTCGACCGGGCGTTCCACCGGTGCGCACGTGCATCTGGAAGTGTGGAAGAACGGTGCCTACGTCAACCCGGCGCCGTTCCTGGCCGGACGCAGCTCCGTTAAACGCGACTAAGTACTTGTGGGTGGCGGACCCCGCCCCCAGCTACAATGGACGGTTCCAAAGGGCGCTTTGGCGCCCTTTCCTGTATCCGAGATACGTTTCGAGCAAAGCGACTCCATGTTCAATCGACTCCTTACCAACGTTTTCGGCAGCCGCAACGAGCGCCTGCTCAAGCAACTCAACGGCATCGTCCGCAAGGTCAACGCGCTGGAGCCGCAAATGCAGGCGCTGTCCGATGACGCGCTGAAGGCCAAGACCCAGGAGTTCAAGGACCGCATCGCCAAGGGCGAGTCGCTGGACAAGCTGCTGCCGGAAGCGTTCGCGGTCTGCCGCGAAGCGTCGGTGCGCGTGCTCGGCATGCGTCCCTACGACGTCCAGCTGATCGGCGGCATGGTGCTGCACATGGGCAAGATCGCCGAAATGCGCACCGGCGAGGGCAAGACCCTGGTCGGCACGCTGCCGGTCTATCTCAACGCGCTGGAAGGCAAGGGCGTCCACGTCGTCACCGTGAACGACTACCTGGCGCGTCGCGACGCCGCGCAGATGGGCAAGCTCTACAACTGGCTGGGCCTGAGCGTCGGCGTGGTGTTCCCGGGCATGCCGCATTCGGACAAGCACGAAGCCTACGCCGCCGACATCACCTACGGCACCAACAACGAATTCGGCTTCGACTACCTGCGCGACAACATGGCGCTGGCGAAGGAAGACCGTTTCCAGCGCGGCCTTCACTACGCAATCGTCGACGAAGTCGACTCGATCCTGATCGACGAGGCGCGCACGCCGCTGATCATCTCCGGTCCGGCCGACGATTCGCCGGAACTGTACATGCGCGTCGATGCCATCGTGCCGCGCCTGACCCGCCAGGAGAAGGAAGAGGGCGTCGGCGATTTCTGGGTCGACGAGAAGCAGAAGCAGGTGCATCTGTCGGAATCCGGCCAGGAACTCGCGGAAGAACTGCTGCGCGCCGGCGGCATCCTCGGCGAGGATGACAGCCTCTACAACCCGCAGAACATCCACGTCGTCCATCACCTGAACGCGGCGCTGCGTGCCAACGCGATCTACCAGAGGGACGTCGACTACATCGTGCGCGATGGCGAAGTCATCATCGTCGACGAATTCACCGGCCGCACGCTGCCGGGCCGTCGCTGGTCCGATGGCCTGCACCAGGCGGTGGAAGCGAAGGAACGCGTCGAGATCCAGCGCGAGAACCAGACCCTGGCGAGCATCACCTTCCAGAACCTGTTCCGCATGTACAAGAAGCTGGCCGGCATGACCGGCACGGCCGACACGGAAGCCTACGAATTCCAGAGCATCTACGGCCTGGAAGTGATCGTGATCCCGACCCATCGCCCGATGGTGCGCAAGGACCATGCCGACCTGGTGTTCCTCAACCGCGCCGGCAAGTTCCGCGCCGTCGCCAACGAGATCCAGGAATTGCACAAGAAGGGCCAGCCGGTGCTGGTCGGCACCACCTCGATCGAAGTGTCGGAGCTGCTGAGCGATTACCTGAAGAAGTTCGACGTGCCGCATGAAGTGTTGAACGCCAAGCAGCACGAACGCGAAGCGACGATCGTCGCGCAGGCCGGTCGTCCCGGCGCGGTGACCATCGCCACCAACATGGCCGGTCGCGGTACCGACATCGTGCTCGGCGGTTCGCTGGAAACGGAACTGGCCGAACTCGAAGCCGCCGGCACGCCGGCCGATGACGCCACCAAGGCGCGCATGAAGGCCGAGTGGCAGGAACGCCACGAGAAGGTCAAGGAACTCGGCGGCCTGCACATCCTAGGCACCGAGCGCCATGAAAGCCGCCGCATCGACAACCAGCTGCGCGGTCGTTCCGGTCGCCAGGGCGATCCGGGTTCGTCGCGTTTCTATCTGTCGCTCGACGACAACCTGATGCGCATCTTCGCCGCCGACTGGGTGCAGAAGATGATGGAGCGCATGGGCCTGAAGGAAGACGACATCATCGAGTCGCCGCTGGTCACGCGCCAGATCGCCAACGCACA
>JAFEBZ010000222.1 GCA_018242405.1 Pseudomonadota bacterium
ATTGGGAATCGCGGTGACAATCAACTGAGCTGGCGCTCTCCGGCAGTACGGAACAGATCCAGAAACCCCGTCCGCCATGGCCTGAACATGCTCGCATACAGTCCACCCGAAGCAGCCTTGAGCACCTGTCCGCTCCGAATGATCGGGTTCGCCGAATAATTTGCGCGTCGCTGCGCGAGCTCCAGCTGCCGTCGCCTGACCTGCAGGCGCTCCATTGAAATCTTTCCGGATGCAGCCAGAAAATTCCCGTGCTCCACAACCGGGGACAAGCGCGACACCTGATCATTCAAGTAGCTGGATAGCCGAGAGGACGGCGATTGGCCCGGCTTCGAACTTGCGTGATCCCCCAGTCCGATGGTGTTGGCCGAATGGAGCCGGTAATCCATCAATCGCTCAAATACGGTCTGGACCTTTCCGCCCGAAATCCATGCGATCTGCGGCAGCCAGTCGTCATGATGAACCTGCAGGGAAAACGGCAATGCACTGTCGAGCAGCACCCGCCGAAACGCCATCGTTGCGCCAGTGAAAAGATTCTTGTATGCCCCTACTTTGGCCAAGTCTCCTGCCACCAAAGCCTTTCGTTCGCGATCATCGAAACGCAATCGGTCGAACAGCGTCTCGTTGATCGTTCGCCCTTCTCCATCGATCAGCCCGGCGTTGGAGTTCACGAGAACGACCGCAGGGTCGACAAAGAGCGGGAAAATCGTGGCGATCTTCCCCTCATGCCATCTGTCGTCCTGATCGGACAAGAAAATGATGTCGCCGGTTGCATGTCCACAAGCAAACTCAAAGTTGCCTGTCACGCCAAGCGGCGACTGATGCCGATATCCCCGACACTCGATCCCGAGACTGGTCGCTTGCGGGACAAATCCATCAATGATTGATGGCGTCGCATCGGAAGACGCATCATCACAAATGATGATTTCATCGGGGCGATGCTCTTGCCGTAGGAAGCTGGCGAGCTGCTCCTCCAGGAACAACTCGCCATTGCGGGTACAAACGACGATCGAGCAGCGCATGTTCTCGCGCTTAAACGAGCGGCACGCCCGTCTTCTCCTTCACCTCTTCCTCGCTGACGTCCGTCGCCAGTTCCACCAGCTTCAGGCCCTGCGGCGTCACGTCGAACACGCCGAGCTCGGTGATGATGCGGTTGACCACGCCGAGGCCGGTCAGCGGCAACGTGCATTCGGGGATGATCTTCGGCGAACCGGTCTTGGTGGTGTGTTCCATCAGCACCACGACCTTGCGCACACCGGCGACCAGATCCATCGCGCCGCCCATGCCCTTGACCATCTTGCCCGGCACCATCCAGTTGGCGAGGTCGCCCTTGTCGGTGACTTCCATCGCACCGAGGATGGCGAGGTCGATATGGCCGCCGCGGATCATCGCGAAGGAATCGTGGCTGCCGAAGAAGCTCGCACCTTTCACCGCGGTGACGGTCTGCTTGCCGGCATTGATCAGGTCGGCGTCGATCTCGTCCTCGGTCGGGAACGGGCCGATGCCGAGCAGGCCGTTCTCGCTTTGCAACCACACGTTCATGCCATCCGGAATGTAATTGGCGACCAGCGTCGGCAGGCCGATACCGAGGTTCACGTAGGCCCCGTCGGTGAGCTCCTTGGCGGCGCGCTGCGCCATTTCGTCGCGGTTCCAGGCCATCACTTGTCTCCTGCGGCGCGCACGGTGCGTTGTTCGATGCGCTTCTCGGGATGCGCGTTGACGACGATGCGATCGACATAGATGCCCGGCAGGTGGACGTGGTCGGGATCGATCGAACCCGTCTCCACCAACTCTTCCACTTCCACCACGCAGACCTTGCCGGCCATCGCGCAGGCGGGATTGAAGTTGCGCGCGGTCTCGCGGAACACCAGGTTGCCGGCATGATCGGCCTTCCACGCCTTGACCAGCGAGACGTCGGCCTTGAGCGCGGTTTCCATCACGTAATGGCGACCGTCGAATTCGCGGGTTTCCTTGCCTTCCGCCACCACGGTGCCGTAACCGGTCGCCGTGAAGAATGCGGGAATCCCGGCACCACCGGCGCGCAGGCGTTCTGCCAGCGTGCCTTGAGGATTGAACTCGAGTTCGAGTTCGCCACCGAGGAACTGGCGCTCGAATTCCTTGTTTTCGCCGACATAGGACGAGATCATCTTCTTGATCTGGCGCGTCGTCAGCAGCTGGCCGAGACCGAAGCCATCGACACCGGCGTTGTTGGAGATCACGGTCAGGCCCTTGACGCCGGAATCGCGCAAGGCGGCGATCAGTGCTTCGGGAATGCCGCAGAGGCCGAAGCCGCCGACCGCGAGGGTCTGGCCATCGGCGACGATGCCGGACAGCGCGGTTTTGGCGTCGGGTTGGATCTTGGATACGCTCATGTCTGGGGTCCCTTGCAGAACCCCGTCATTGTAGCGGGCGCGGATGGCAACGGCCCTTGCACTTCCGGACAGGGGTCAGTCGAGCAGGTCGAGGATGGCGCGAGTACTCTCGGCCACCGATTGGCCACCGGCATCGAGATGCAATTCCGGATGTTCCGGCGGTTCGTAGGGCGAATCAATGCCGGTGAAGTTGGGCAGCTGGCCGGCACGAGCCTTGGCGTAGAGACCCTTGGAATCGCGGGATTCGGCGACGGACAACGGGGTATCGATGAAAACTTCCAGGAATTCGCCGGGCGCGAACAGCTCCCGCGCCATTTCGCGTTCGGCGCGGAACGGCGAGATGAAACTGACCAGCACGACCAGGCCGGCGTCGACCATCAGCCGCGCGACTTCGGCGACGCGACGGATGTTTTCGACGCGATCCGCCGCGGTGAAGCCGAGATCCCGATTGAGACCATGACGCACGTTGTCGCCATCGAGCAGATAGGTGTGGACGCCGCGCAGGTTGAGTTGGGCTTCGACGGCATCGGCGATGGTCGACTTGCCGGCGCCGGACAGGCCAGTCAGCCAGATGCAGCGGCCGCGATGGCCCTTGATGCGCGCGCGCGCCGCACGATCGACCTGCAGCGATTGCCAGTGCAGATTGCCGGAACGTCGCAACGCGAAATCGATGACGCCGGCGCCGGCGGTGACATTGCTGTGGCGATCGACCAGGATGAAGCCGCCAAGTTCGCGGTTGTCGGCGAAAGCCTCGAATGCGACAGGATGATCAAGATGCCATTCACAGCTGCCGATCTCGTTCATGCGCAGCTGTGTCGCCGAGAGATGCGCACCACTCTCGACATCGAGGCGATGCTTGAGCGTCGTCAACGCCGCGCGGACGCTGCGGGTTCCGATCTGCATCGTGTAGGAACGTCCGGGCAGCAGTGGCTCGCTGTCCATCCACAGCACGTGGGTCGAGAACTGGTCGCTCGTAGGTGCCGGGACATCGGTGGAACACAGCACATCACCACGTGAGACATCGAGTTCGCGATCGAGCACCAGGGTGATTGCATCGCCTTGCGTGGCGGATTCGATCTCGCGATCCAATCCGAACACATGCGCGACCTGCGCTTCGGTGCCAGCAGGTTCGACACGCAGGCTGTCGCCGGCCTTGATCGTTCCGGCCACGACAGTTCCCGCATAACCGCGGCCATCGGGCAGGCGATTCACCCACTGCACCGGCATGCGGAATGCCGAGCCGGTGTCCGGAAGCATGATTTCAGCATCCTCCAGCGTGCGCAGCAGTGTCGAACCGGAACACCATGCCATCCGCGCCGACGGCTCGGCGACGTTGTCGCCCGTCAGCCCCGACAACGGGATCGCTTCGAACGTCAGTTCGGCGTGGAGTTGTTTCAGGCGACCGCAATAGTCGGAGACGATGCCTTCGAACACGTCGCGCGACCACCCAACCGCATCCATCTTGTTGACCGCGAGCACCACGCGACGCACGCCGAACATCGCGACGATCGCGGTATGGCGCAATGTCTGCGGCAGCAATCCCTTGCGCGCATCCACCAGGACAACCGCGAGATCGGCAGTCGATGCGCCAGTCGCCATGTTGCGGGTGTATTGCTCGTGGCCCGGGCAATCGGCGACGATGAAACGCCGAAGCGGCGTCGCGAACTGACGATACGCGACATCGATGGTGATGCCCTGGGTGCGTTCGTCCTCGAGGCCATCGAGCAGTGCGGCGAAATCGGGGATCGCACCACTAGCACCACGCTGATCGTCGGTGAGCGAACCAGTGTCGTGCAGCAGGCGTCCGATCAGCGTGCTCTTGCCGTCGTCAACACTACCGCAGGTGATGAAGCGCAACAGCGACTGCTCGTTCATGGCCATCAGAAATAGCCCTCGCGCTTCTTGCGCTCCATCGACGCCGAGGGGTCGTGGTCGATCATCCGGCCCTGGCGTTCGGAGAGCCGCGACGCGCGCAACTCGGCAATCACCTCATCCAGGGTTTCGGCACCGGATTCGATCGCGCCGGTCAGCGGATAGCAACCGAGCGTGCGGAAGCGGACCTTGCGCATGACCGGCGTTTCTCCGGGCGCGAGCGGCAGGCGCACGTCGTCCACCATGATCAAAGCGCCATCGCGCTCGACTACCGGACGTTCTTTCGCGAAGTACAGCGACGGCACTTCAATGCCCTCGTGAGCGATATATTCCCAGACATCGAGCTCGGTCCAATCCGAGAGCGGAAACACCCGCACGCTCTCGCCGGGCCCGAGTCGGGTATTCCACAAATGCCACAGCTCCGGTCGCTGCCGGCGCGGGTCCCAGCGATGCCGGGCGTTGCGGAAGGAAAACACCCGCTCCTTGGCACGCGACTTTTCCTCGTCGCGACGGGCGCCGCCGATTGCAGCGTCGAAGCCGAATTTCTCCAAGGCCTGACGCAGGGCCTGCGTCTTCATCACGTCTGTGTGGACGGTCGCCCCATGAGTGATCGGCCCGACCTCCTGCGCGATGCCCTCGGGATTCATGTGGACATGCAAGACCATGCCCTCTTCGACCACCCGTCGATCGCGGAAGGCGATCATCTCCGCGAATTTCCAGCCGGTATCGATATGCAGCAACGGGATCGGCGTACGTGCCGGCCAGAACGCCTTGCGCATCAGGTGCATCAGGACGGAGCTGTCCTTGCCGATCGAATACAGCAGCACCGGATTGCGGAAACAGGCCGCAACCTCGCGGAGGATGCGGATACTGTCGGCTTCGAGACGGTCGAGCACCGTCTTCACCGTCAGGTCGTGCCCTTGCGTCCGTAAATGTCTTCCAGCCGCTCGATGTCGTCCTCACCGAGATAGTGGCCGGATTGTACTTCGATCAGTTCCACCGGCTCATTGGTGGTGTTGCGCAGACGATGCACGCTGCCCAGCGGAATGAAGGTGCTTTCATTTTCGCGCAGCGGGAAGGTCTTGTCGCCGCAGGTCACTTCCGCGGTTCCGGAGACAACGACCCAGTGCTCGGCGCGCTTCTGGTGGCGCTGCAGGCTCAACGTGCCGCCCGGCTTCACGGTGATGCGCTTGACCTGGAAGCGCGGCCCCATCGCAAGCGAATCGTAGCTGCCCCACGGGCGATAGACCTTGCGATGGTGCAGATGCTCGGTGCGCCCTTCCTTCTTGAGCTGGTCGACCACCGCCTTGACGTCCTGTGCGCGATCCTTGTGCATCACCAGCGTGGTGTCCGGAGTATCGACCACCACCAGATCCTGCACTCCGAGCACGGCGACCAGACGTTCGGACGCGGCATCGACCAGGCAGTCTCTGGTGTCGAAAGCGATGACGTCGCCGCGCAACGCATTGCCCGAACCATCGCGTTCGGCGATTTCCCACAACGACGACCACGAACCGACATCGCTCCAGCCGCAATCGACCGGCACGACTGCCGCGCGATCGGTCTTCTCCATCACCGCGTAGTCGATCGAATCGCTCGGGCTCTGCTTGAACGCCTCGGCATCGACGCGAATGAAATCGAGATCGGGCGTGGTCGCGGCCAGCGCACGTTCGCAGGCGGCAAGGATCGCCGGCGCGTGCTTGCCCAATTCCTCGATGTAGCGGTCGGCGCGGAACAGGAACATGCCCGAATTCCACAGATGGACGCCGTCGCGCAGATATTGTTGCGCGCGTTCAAGGTCGGGCTTCTCGACGAAGCCATCGACGCGCCTGGCATCGCCCATCACCGCTTCACCGACACGGATGTAGCCATAGCCGGTCTCGGGACGATCGGGCTGGATGCCGAACGTCACCAGCCAACCCTGCCCCGCGGCTTCGCGGCCCTGTGCGACGGCAGCGGCGAATGCATCGACATCGCGGATCAAGTGATCTGCCGGTAGCACCAGCATCAACGCATCCGGATTCTGTGCGCGCAAGTGCAGGGCCGCCAGCGCGATCGCCGGCGCCGTGTTGCGCGCGACCGGTTCGAGCAGGATGCCGGAACTGCCGAGTTCGACTTGCTGCAACTGTTCGCCAACCACGAAGCGGTGCTCGTCGGAGGCGATGGTCAGAACCGCGGCGCTGTCGGGCAGGCGCGCCGCACGCAATGCGGTTTCCTGGAACAGGGTATGGTCGCCCGCCAGCGGCAGGAATTGCTTGGGCGTATTGCTGCGCGAACGCGGCCACAGGCGCGTACCGGAACCGCCGCTGAGGATCACCGGATAAAGCATGGGTCGTCCTTGAAACCGTGAAGACCTTGGGATTATCGCAGCGGTTCAGCCATTGTGCTGAATGTCCGATGCAGGGCCTCTCGCCAGCCCGGAAGCTTGACTCCATATGCTTCGCGGAGGCTGCCGGTATCCAGCACCGACCATGCTGGTCGCTGTGCAGGCGTCGGGTACTCGCTGGTGGGGATGGCGTGGACGATCGGTTTGCGCTGCAGCACTCCGGCGTCAACGGCTTCGTCGAAAATAGCCTCGGCGAAGCCGTGCCAACTGGTCTGACCGCTGCATACAAGGTGATGCGTTCCGCCTTCACCGATACCCTGTCGCAAGATCTGCGCGGTGACATCGGCGATCAGCCACGCCGGCGTCGGCGAACCGATCTGGTCGGAGACCACGCGCAATTCATTGTGCTCGGCACCAGCGCGCAACACGGTTCTAAGAAAATTTCGGCCGTAAAACCCATAGGCCCATGCCGTTCTCAAGAGCAGATGAATCGCCCCCGAAGAAGCAATCGCTTCTTCGCAGCCCAACTTGCTCATGCCATATGTATTCAATGGCCCAACGGGATCGGCTGGGCCATATGGACGCTCACCCTGACCATCGAATACGTAGTCGGTCGAGTAATGAACAAGCGGAATGTCGCGCGTCGCGCATTCCTTCGCCACCTCGTTCACGGCATCCGAATTGATGCGAAACGCCACATCACGCTCAATCTCGGCTTGGTCGACAGCCGTATATGCCGCAGCATTGACCACGACATCCGGATTGATCCCCCGCACCATAGCGGCGGCAACACCGGGCAGCAGCAAATCGCAAGCCAATGCCTTCCGATCATCACCCAGCATGCCAGAACGTGTAGTCACGATCACTTCGCCCAATGGCGCCAGGCTGCGACGCAACTCGTGGCCGACCTGCCCGTTGCCACCGATCAACAGAATGCGCATCGCTCAGCCTTGGTACGTCGGCAGGCGATCCACCGGAATGTCTTTCAACATAGGTGCAGCGGCATCCTTGGGCGACAGCGAAGGTTCACTGACCGGCCAGTCGATTGCCAAGTCGGGATCGTCCCAGCGGACGTTGGCATCGGCAGCCGCGTCGTAGGTTTCGGTGCAGAGATAGGTGAATACCGCACGCTCGCTCAACACCGCGAAGCCATGGGCGAATCCCGGTGGAATCCAGAAATGGCGCTTGTTGTCGGCACTCAACACCACTGCAGTCCATTTGCCGAAAGTCGGCGAGCCGCGACGGATATCCACCGCGACGTCCCACACCTCACCTTCGACCACGGACACGAACTTGCCCTGCGGTTTCGGCCACTGGTAGTGCAAGCCGCGCAACACGCCCTTCGCCGACGACGACACATTGCCCTGCTTCCATTGCAGATCGAGTCCCAGCGACGCCAGCTTGTCGGCGTTGAACGATTCGTAGAAAAAGCCACGGTCGTCGCCGAACACGCGCGGCTCGAACACAGTGCAACCCGGAAGGTCGGTTTCGATCACTTTCATGGCACGTAACCCCGCTCCGGCAATGCCATCAGGTATTGACCGTAACCATTTTTTGCCAGCGGCTTCGCAAGTGCATACAACTGATCGCGATCAATCCAGCCGTTGTTGTAGGCGATCTCTTCCGGACAGGCCACGCGCAGGCCCTGGCGCGCTTCGATCGTCTCGATGTAGTTCCCGGCTTCCAGCAACGACTGGTGCGTGCCGGTGTCGAGCCAGGCGTAACCGCGACCGAGGCGTTCGAGATGCAACGACTCTTCGTCGAGGTAGCACTTGTTCAAATCGGTGATCTCAAGTTCTCCGCGCGGAGACGGTTTCAACGCAGCAGCGAATTCCGGCGCGCGACCATCATAGAAATACAATCCGGTCACTGCATAGTTCGAACGCGGGGACGCCGGCTTTTCCTCCAATCCGACCACTTTGCCCTCGCCATCGAATTCGGCGACGCCATAACGCTCGGGATCCTGCACCCAGTAACCGAAGACAGTCGCGCCGTGTTCACGCGCATCGGCACGCTTGAGCATCGCAGTCAGGCCAGGGCCGTGGAAGATGTTGTCGCCCAGCACCAGGCAACTCGGCGCACCGGCAAGGAAATCGCGGCCAATCGTGAATGCCTGCGCCAGTCCGTCGGGGCTCGGCTGCGCGGCGTATTCCAGCTTCATGCCCCACTGTGAACCGTCGCCCAGCAGCGCCTTGAACAGCGCCTGTTCGTGCGGGGTGTTGATGATCAACACTTCGCGAATGCCAGCCAGCATCAGCACGCTCAGCGGGTAGTAGATCATCGGCTTGTCGTATATCGGCAACAACTGCTTGCTGATCGCCTGGGTAATCGGATAAAGGCGCGTACCGGAACCGCCAGCGAGAATGATGCCTTTGCGTTGCATACCCATTTCTTCAGCCCTGCCCGATGCGTTCAAGTCGATAAGAGCCATCGAGCACGCGATTCACCCATGCCTGGTTGGCGAGATACCAGTCGACCGTGTCGGCGATGCCCTGCTCGAAGGTGTGCGCCGGTTCCCAGCCGAGTTCGCGCTTCAGCTTTGATGCGTCGATGGCGTAGCGGCGATCGTGACCGGGACGATCCTGCACGTAGGTGATCTGCGTTTCGTACTTCGAGCCATCGGCCTTCGGCTTGCGCTGGTCCAGCAATGCGCAAATCGTCTTCACCACCTCGATGTTCTGCTTCTCGGCATTGCCGCCGACGTTGTAGGTTTCGCCGACCTTGCCGTTGGCGATCACGGCGCGGATCGCGGCACAGTGGTCGCCGACATACAGCCAGTCGCGCACCTGCCTGCCATCGCCATAAATGGGCAATGGCTCTCCAGCAAGAGCCTTCGCGATCACCAGCGGAATGAGCTTTTCCGGGAAGTGGTACGGGCCATAGTTGTTCGAACAATTCGTCGTCAGCACCGGCAGGCCGTAGGTGTGGTGGAACGCGCGTACCAGATGATCGGATGCCGCCTTGGATGCCGAATACGGCGAGTTGGGCGCGTATGCCGTTTCTTCGGTGAACAACCCGGTGTCACCCAACGTGCCGTAGACCTCGTCGGTGGAGACATGGTGGAAACGAAAACCGTCGCGCGCCTCGCCTTCCAGCGACTTCCAGTAGTCGCGCACCGATTCCAGCAGTCCCAGCGTGCCGACGACATTCGTGTGGATGAACGCCGCCGGACCGTCGATGGAACGATCGACATGGCTCTCGGCAGCAAAGTTCACCACCGCATCGGGACGATGCTCGGCCAGCAGTTTGGATACCAGCCCGCGATCGCCAATGTCGCCGTGGACGAAGACGTGATTCGGGTTGCCCTCCAGCGAAGCCAAGGTGTCACGGTTACCGGCATAGGTCAGCGCGTCGAGATTGACGATCTTCACGCCATCCCGAACCGCCTCGAGCACGAAATTGCCGCCGATGAAACCGGCGCCGCCGGTCACGAGCCAAGTGGGCATCCAGAAATTCCCTTGTCCAAAGAATGCCATTGTAATGGGCTCCCAGTCACGCTCTCCACCGGATCGGGGTCGGGGTTCGGCTAGAATGGATGGGTTTCGTTCAAGGTTCGGTTCAATCCATGAAGATTCTGGTCGGTTACAAGCGCGTGGTGGACGCCAACGTCCGCGTGCAGGTCAAGCCCGATGGCAGCGGCGTCGTCACCGACGGCGTCAAGCTCTCCGCCAACCCCTTCGACGACATCGCGCTGGAAGAGGCCCTGCGCCTGCGCGACGCCGGCAAGGCCACCGAGGTCGTGGTCGCCACGATCGCCCCGGCCGACGCCCAGCCGCACCTGCGCAACGGCCTGGCCATGGGCGCCAATCGTGCCATCCACGTGGTCGCCGACGAGGCCGTGCCGCCGTTGGCAGCTGCCCGCGCCTTCCTCAAGCTGATCGAGAAGGAGCAACCCGACCTGGTCCTGATGGGCAAGCAGGCGATCGACGACGATTCCAGCCAGACCGGCCAGATGCTGGCCACCCTGTGGGGCCGCCCGCAGGCGACCTTCGCCAGCAAGCTGGTGGTCGACGGCGGCAAGGCCACCGTGACTCGCGAGGTCGACGCCGGCCTGGAGACGCTGGAGGTCGACCTGCCGGCCGTGGTCACCACCGATCTGCGCCTCAACGAGCCCCGCTTCATCAAGCTGCCCGACATCATGAAGGCCAAGAGCAAGCCGCTGGAAACCATCCAGCTGGCCGATCTCGCCATCGCCGCCACCGATGCGCCCAAGGCCACCCAGTACGCGCCGCCGGCCCAGCGCCAGCGCGGGGTCATGGTCAAGGATGCGGCCGAACTGGTCGCCGTGCTCAAGCAGAAGGGGTTGTTGTGATGTCCAAGGTTCTCGTCGTTGCCGAACACCTAAACGGCAAACTCAATGCCGCCACCGCCAAGACCGTGTCGGCTGCCCAGGCGTTGAAACCGGATGCGATCGACGTGCTGGTGTTGTCCGATGCGCCCGACGCCATCGCCGCCGAAGCCGCGCAGATCACAGGCGTCGCCAGGGTCCTGACCGTCGCCAACGCCGCGAATGCCCACGCCATCGCCCAGGTGCTGGCCCCGCAGATCGCCGAAATCGCGAAGAACGGCTACAGCCACGTGTTCGGCCCGAGCACCACCTTCGGCAAGGACGTGATGCCCGCCGTTGCCGCCCTGCTCGATGTCGGCCAGGTCTCCGACCTGATGGCCGTCGAAGGCACGCATACCTTCAAGCGCCCGATGTACGCCGGCAACGCCATCGTCACCGTCGAAGCGCCGACCAATCACGTCGTGGTCGCCACCGTGCGCACAGCCTCGTGGCCGGAAGCTGCCAAGGGCGGCAGCGCTGCAATCGAAGCGACCGGCGTCAGCGCCGCCTTGCCGACGCATACCCGCTTCGTCGAACTCGCCGCCGGCAAATCCGACCGCCCCGACCTGCAGAGCGCCAAGCGCGTGGTCTCCGGTGGTCGCGGCGTCGGCAGCGCCGAGAACTTCAAGATCATCTACGACCTCGCCGACAAGCTCGGTGCGGCGGTCGGCGCTTCGCGCGCCGCAGTCGACGCCGGCTACGTCCCGAACGAGCTGCAGGTCGGCCAGACTGGCAAGATCATCGCGCCGGAGTTGTATGTGGCGGTCGGTATTTCCGGCGCCATCCAGCACCTGACCGGCATCAAGGATGCCGGCACGATCGTGGCGATCAACAAGGATGGTGATGCCCCGATCTTCGAGATCGCGGACGTGGGGCTGGTGGGGGATTTGTTTTCCATCCTGGCCGATCTAGAGAGGGTCCTCTGAATGGCCCTCTCGGGAACACATGAATAATCCGCTGATTTCAATTTTCCTGCCGACTGCAGCTCGCTATGAGTCTGGCCTGCTCCGCCGCGCGATCGAAAGCGCTCTCAATCAGACTCTAACCCGATTCGAACTGCTGGTTGTCGACGACGGATCCACTGACGGCACGCAGCAATACCTGGAATCGATCTCGGCATCAGACCCGCGAGTCAAGGTCGTCCGGCTCCCCAAGAATACCGGCCTTCCCGCTTATGCCCTTTCCAAGACCTTTCGCAAGGCTAAGGGCCAATATTTCACCTGGTTATTCGACGATTGCGAATTTTTCCCGACGCATCTGGAGCGACTTTCCTCGTTCCTGGATACTCACGCGGATATCGGGATGGTTTATGCCCAAGCTCAAGCCAACATCGCAGATGACACCAACCAGCTCATCGGCTCGCCATTTGATTTAAACCAGTTGCTCTCCGGGGCGAATCACATACCCAACGTGGCCTGCATGGTTCGCCGCACGGTCATCGAAAAGGTGGGTTGGTACGACCCGCACGTGCTGCTAAAGCGCGTATGCGATTGGGACTTGTGGGTGCGAATTGGGCAAACCGAAAAAATCGCGTTTATCCCGGAACCGCAGGCGATAGAAAATGGCAGGGGCCGCTCGGACTCGCTCGGTCGGCTGAATTCCCTGAACATGCCTCTCGTTCTTCGTTATTCCGCGACCAGTCGCAACGCACGGCTGGCGCCGGCGTCCCTTGAAATGGCGGATGCATTTAGACGGGACCTCGGGATTGAGCTGTCCCGCTCCGAGCAAGTCTCACTCGAAACCCTTTTCCTTGAACATGCTCTGCTGACGAAATGCCATCCGGAGGCCGTCAAATCCGCTAAATTCCTCCACGCCATCAAGAAAGGGCAATCCACGACTCCAAGCCAGAATGGCAACGCTCTTTTCGATGAAGTGTCCACGCTTTTCAAGAACCGCATGGGGGCGAATGCTGCGGTAGCAATCGAGCTGGACGCAGCCTACTTGAGCGCACTTCAGGTGTCAGATCAGCGTGGAATCGAAATTTCCCAGCTGACGGATCGACTCGCAACGACAACCCGCTCCGTCGAAGAAATCCACGCCAGCTCGAACAACAAAATCTCATCCTTGGCCTCATCGCTCTCCGACGCGCTGTCCGCCCACAAGGAAGCACTTCGGATTGCGGACAGCCGCTACGATCTCATCCTTGAATTGCAAGGACAGTTATCCGATCAAACAGCCTTGGCGAGCGAAAGGGCAAGGGCGCTGGAAACGGACTACCAAGCCGCCTTGGCCATCGCCGACGCAAGATACGACATGATCCTTCGACTCCAGGAGGAATTGGCAGCATCTCAAGGCGCCCATCGTGAAGCAACGCGCATTGCCGACGCCAGGTACGACATGATCCTCCAGCTCCAGGAGGGACTGGCAGCATCCCAAGACGCCCATCGCGAAGCAACGCTCATCGCCGATGCCCGGTACGACATGATTCTTCAACTTCAGCAGGAATTGATCGCAGCCCAGGATGGATATCGCGAAGCAATACGCGTTGCCGACGAGAAGCAGTCGCGCGCAGTCTCCGCCCACATGGAAGCTCTCCAAGTAGCAGATAACCGCTACGAATTGATCTTGGAATTGCAGGACAGACTGTCCACCCTGTCAGCGGAACTCAATGAAAAGGCAAGGTTGGCCGAAATGAACCATGCCACTGCCTTGGCAATCGCCGACGCCAGATATGAAATGATCCTGCAATTGCAAAAAGACCTGACCGATGCAAAAAGATCTGGTCAATGACGATCGCGCGTGCGGCCGTCTTCTCGAAAACGTATCTACAGGACGTTCGCCACCCCATCTTTTGATCGTTGCAGATGGGGACAACCCGACCTTGGCAATCCTTGAAGGGCTGTTGTCGGGTGGACTCGGCCAATCGGTCAGGAAAGTTCTGATCGGGGATATCTCGCTGGACTCCCTGGCAAACTCCCTTATCCTGTTTTCCCGTGTCTGCTCGCCTAGGTACGCGTGGTTGCCCAAGTGGATACGACGCCATGGCGGGCGATATGCTTATTTCCTGGATGACAATTTCTGGGAATAGCGCGAAAAAGACCTGTTGGGCCAATACTATTCGGATCCCGCTGTGCAGCACTGCCTGGACGAGCTCCTCAGGAATTCATCCGTCGTAATTGTCAATTCGAATCCCCTGAAAAAGTTCCTCGAATACACCTTCGGGGCGGAACTGCCGGTAGTTGAAATACCACCTGGCTTCGATTTCGACTTGGTCCCCGACACGCCCCGGCATGCCAATGCTTGCCCGGGATTCGTGATCGGCTATTCCGGCACCCACAGGGCAAGTGCCTTCGACGTCGTGAGCGACGCAATCGAAATCATTCTCAAGGAATACCCGGGGCACGTACATTTCGAGTTCATCGGATACTGCCCGGAGCGCTTGCTGGGCTCTCCCGGGGTCACGTTCTTTCCGAACATTCCCGACTATCGTCAATTCCTGTTATTCAATGCATCGAGAAAATGGAGCCTTGGACTCGCTCCTCTTGCGGACAATGTATTTACCCGTGCCAAGACAAACAACAAGTTCAGGGAATACGGTGCCTTGGGCATCCCGGGCCTGTACAGCGACACGACTCCCTATCGCGAGTCTGTTGACCACGCAGTGAACGGCCTGTTGTGCGGGAACTCGGCGGAAGAATGGGCGGAAGGCATGCGACGCGCATTGAATTCCCCCAAGTTGCTCAAGGCAATTTCCGAAAATGCTTTCGACACGGTGCGCCGCTTGCACAACAATAAAAACATATTCCCGCTCTGGGAGTCCACCCTGCATGTCGCAAAAGTCACCCCCGTGACAATCGGCATAGCCGCGTCAACAACCTGGTACCTGTCGTTTTTCGTCAGTACCCAGCGCCTTCGAATGAGCGCTTATGCGGCGATGCTACGCGAAGGCGGAGCAATGGCATTGCTTACGCATGTGCTTCGGCGTGCAGGGGAGATTCTTCGCCTCCCCTGAAAACCCATTCATTGAGCAGCCTTGACCCTGTCGAAGAATTCCTTCCCGGTCATGCTCATCGTTACGTAACCATACGAGACGTTGGCATCTTCATCGTTGCAAGGCTCGTGGGTGGTTACTCCGCCCGACTCGTTTTTCTTCAACTTGCTCTTGTGATCAACATGGAACCCCACCTCCTCGTGCAACGAGGCAGCCATCCAGTTGTACGAGAGCACCTTGACTTCGCAGTTCTCGATCCCGAGATCGCTGAACAACCAAGCGAGCATGGCGACCTCCGAATGATAAACGAGCCTGGTGTTTCCGCCTTCGACCCCACGCATCAAGTTGTCGATTTCCGCACTCCCGGATTTCATGTTGGCCACTCCGATGTGACCTACGAACCGTTGGTCGGCGTCATATATGAGGAAGAAAATTCTTGTCGGATCTGGCAACGTGTTCTGGAAATACTTTCGGGTCAGTTCGACTGTCGACTGAAACTGGGTCAGATACATGCGCATGGATCTCTGTCGCCATTCGCATATTGCAGTCAGCTTTTCATCGTCATGAAGAATCCAGTCGCCGCAAGGAACCAGGCGACCTATCAAGACATCGGCACCATCGCGAATAGGCATGGCCTCGGCGAACGCTTCATCGAAGCTTTTGCTTTTGAGTTCCGATATTCGGCGCTGCAAGTTTTCGATCATGTTCATGCTCGCTTGAATCGATGGCCGACACTGACGCTCTCGATATTGATGCGCTTCGGCATCATGTGCGGCTGCAGCTTTTCCCTCAGGTAACTCTTGAAAGCATCGATGCTCAGTTCGACCCCCTCGCTGGGCTGGGCTGTGAGCTCGACATGCTGTCCCGTGATCGGATTGGACTTCGGGAAAGCCTTGACCAAGGAAATCCCGGGGTATTCAAGCGCTACCCGCTCCACCTCGGAAGCCATGAATTTCAAGCCGCCCACATTGATCACTTCTGTCGTTCTTCCCACTACCTTGTAAAGGCCGTTCTTCACCTCCACGATGTCCTTGGTGTCATACCAACCTTCGTCATCGAACGGCGTAGGCGCGTTCAAATAACCGAGCATCCTGGACGTCGAACGAATCTGAAGAACTCCGTCTACTACCCGCGTCTCTACGCCTTCTCCACCCACCTTCATGAAAAGACTGTCCCTGGCTTCGGATTTCACACGAACGATACCCAGCTCGGACATGCCAAAGGTCTGCCTGAAATCCACATTTGGCAACAAACGGCAAAGTTCGTCGAGCGTGGGCTGATCCATCCGCTCCGTTCCATAAGTAATCACCTTGAGCGTATCGGGCACCCTGTCCGGCACCGCACCACTCATCAACAACATGCGCAGGAATGTCGGCGTGGTCGGAAGGACCTCCACGCCGTACTGGGCGCAAGTGTCGAGGATCGAATCCACGGTGCGCGACTCCGGCGCTACCACGACTCCCTTGTTGAACAAGGTGTGGAGCAAGGTATTGATGCCGCCGATATGGTCAAACAGCAGGAAATTGATGGTCTTGTGGGTCGGCCGGGGAGTTTCGAAACGTCTCAGGAACAAAGTCAGATCGTGGAGGATCGCCTTAGGCCGTCCGGTCGTTCCCGTCGAGAAAAGCACCAATCCGGCATGACCCGTCTTGCGCAGCTCATCTAGGAGTTCGTTCGATCCGGCATGTTCGCGCCTCACAACCCTGTCGCCATCGATGACGACGTCAACATATGCCGTTTCGAAGAAATAATCGTGCTGCTCCAAGGTTTCATGGGTCAATGGAACAACAATAGCGCCAAGATCAATCAGCCTTAGGAGGGTACGCACCGATTTGGGCTCGAAATCTCCGATCAGCGCGACGACATCGCCTGCATGTACGGATGAGAGATCGACAGATACCCCATCCTGGATATCCGAGAAGCTCAGCGAGCTGCCGCCCCGAATCAGGAATGGCTTGCATTCATCCCCATCCCAGATTTTCACCAAGCGCTCTACCAAAGTCATCATGCCCCTCCCACGTGGATCACCTGTCCCGTCATGGATGCAGCCTTGTCATCCAGAAGGATCTCGACCAGATCGGCGACGTCTTCTGGTCGGAACATTTTCTTGAAGATCTGTTGCGAAACGATTTTCTCGATCTGCCCTTCCGTGATTCCCTTGAGCAAATTCGTGGCAATGGGTCCGGGAGCAACACAATTGACGGTAATCCCAAAGTCGGCCATTTCGCGCGCGAATGAGCGCGAAAACCCTTCTACCCCTGCTTTCGATGCCACATAGATCGATTCCCCCTTCAAGCCGAGAGCAACCGCGATCGTTGAAAAGTTGACGATGGATCCCTTCTTGCGTCGGAGCATCAATGGAGCAAAAGCCTGACAGCTATATATTGTCCCGAGAAGATTGGTTTGGACGATCTTTTCAGCGGTCGAAGGAGGCGTCGTGATGGCCAAATTCATCGAGGCGATACCCGCCGCATTGATCAAGCCTTCGACTTCAACCCCTTCCTTCTTCAATTTCGCGGCGACCGCCTTCAGCTGCTCATGCGACGAGACGTCACATGCCTCTGCCCTGAATGGCAGTTCTTCCGGCTTCCTCGCCAGCCCAATGACTTCTTTTCCATTCGACATCAACCGTTCGCAGATTGTCCGCCCCAATCCCCGGCTGGCGCCAGTCACGATGATCACTGCTGTCCCTTCATCTGTGATTCGAACTCGTCCGCGAGCGATCCGACGGTCCTGAACATGCTCCTCGAACGCGACATCGCCGAGTCGGACGTCCAATCGAACTGGAATCCGAGCTGCGAAGCCTTATCCTCGAGAAGCAGACAAAGTTCCACGAGTTTCATCGAATCGAGAACACTTCCGTCCCCAAGCAAAGTCGAGTTCCTCTCCAGCGTCACGCCTTCGGCTGCCAGGCTGGCCACTGCTTCAAGAACCACTTTGTTCGCGTCTATTTTTTCCATAAAACCCTCTGCCATTTATTAATCAATATATGCGATGCAATAAGCGTTTCCGCTGCATACCTTCAACCTCCACGGCATACAGAGGACTTTTTGCGCTTCTTGCGAACAACCGTATCCGCCAACGACCGTTGCGGCTGGAGAAAGACTCGACCGGATAGCTGGCAAGGTTATTCGAAGAAATATCTTGTATCGGAATGATAGTGTTGCACGCGATGGTGCCATGCGGCGTGACCAGCTCTATGCCGATCACCCCTTCCAATCCCGGTATCTTGCTGATGACCGGAATCTCGATCGTGTTTCCATCGCCCTCGACCAGATCGTATTCGATGAACGACACGTTCTGGAGATTCGTGGTCAGGGCAAGCCTTTCGCCTTCGGCGACTTGGAATCCGCTCACTTCCCCGATCGCCGATATCTCCGGGAGGCTGGCACCGGGATCAGATTGCATGTCTTGTTCGTTGTCCTTGTAACCCCTGAGCTCGTACGGAACGCCACGAAGTCTGAAGCCCACCCTTTCCCTGAGGTGTGCAATCAGATCCAACGCCCGATATTCGCCGAGGCTCTTCGGAACGGCACGGGAAGAACGGGTTTCGTCGAGCAATCTTGATGCGGCGCGACGCATGCCCTCGAGCTGGGCTTGCAATTGTTTGTTACGCTCGACCAGCACCGAGATTTTTTCATGGGCTCTACGGGTGCGATCACTCTTCCTTCTGTTGATCGCCTCCCCCTGGCCCATGCCGAGGGTGGCATCGATTACATCGCCCCATGCCTTTACTGCGCAGTCAAGGGAAAGCGTCTGTTTGACATGAGCATGGGCTTGCGCGGCCATCAGCCTTCTTTCTTCCGGTGCACCGATCAACTTGCGCAAGGCCTTGGACCAAGCTTCATGGCTGTCGTCCCCCACGAGGAGGCCGGTGATGCCACCTTCAACCACCCCTGAATAAGCGGGAACATCGGAATAAAGTCCGGCAATCCCGCATGCCGAATAGTCCCGGTACTTTGTCGGCAACTTGGCGTTATTGAAGTCGGTGCCAGACAGCGGTGCGATCCCGATATCCCAGCCAAGGCCTTTCAAATACCGAATCGCCTCATCCGACGACTCGAATTGCTCATGGAAAACCGCGCCCGGGATCTGATTCAAGAACGGGGACTTCCCAAAAAACTCGATCCTCGTTCCCGGGAAGTCTTCGGCGATTTCCTTCAATGCAGAAACCACCCCGGGAAGCTCTCCGACCCGGCGTGCGTCCCCGAAAAAGCCTACGCTGAGCGGCTTGTTCTCTTCGCGGCTCCCTTCATAGCGCTCAATTTGGGAAAAATCGAATCCATACGGCGCAACCCCTCCCCGCTCGTTGTACTTGCGAGCCTTGTCCCTCAACTGGACCGTGGAGGATTTGACGTAATCCACAGTCTCCAACATCGCCTTGAGTCGATCCACGGATTCAGCGCCTGGAGCACCCTTCGAGTTCGCGCGCGCGCGGCGTTCCTCATGCAATGCAAAGAAATCGTCATCCCACGTATAAACGATCGGTAGTCCATACTTGAACTTGGCGGTTCTCGCCAATGCCACCGCAGCATCATCGTGGAAGCGAACGATGACCAATGCGTCAGCATCAGCGAGATGCTTCTCGTCGATCTTGGCGCTGTCGAACTTCTTCCATTCCACCAGCCTTTTTTCCGACAGAACCTTGAACGGCCCGTCTATGTCGATCCTCGTGGACGGAATCTCCGGCGCCACCACGACGACCTTGACCGGGTCGCGCGTCAACGCTGAAAAACTGTCCATGTAGAGCTCACATATGACATCCATGCCATATCTCTTCTCGACATCCGCGCGCGCGCGCGCGGCCAGAAGCGCCCTTAAATCCTCTCTTTCGACCAGACGCGAGAGTGCGACCTTCCACTCATCCGGCGTGCTGGCAACAAGGCCATTGTAGGAATCAATGACCGATCCCCAATAAGGCGGGGCATCCGCATAGACGGCGGGAATGCCGAATGCGGAGAATTCACGATATTTATTGTCCGTCTTGGCATCATTCGCGGGATCGCGCAGCAATGGCGCCAATCCGATCTGCCATCCACGCGAAGCGACCAGCCGATAGTACTCTTGCAGCCCGGCGCGACCCTCCAGTTGACGAACCTTGGGGTGCCCCTGGAATCGCTCCGACTTGATGGATATCAGCTCCAGATAGATGTTTTCGTGCGAATCAAGCACCTCTTCAAGCGCGCCGGAAATGCTGTCGAGGTCCTTGATGTGGTACTTCGACGCCGCATACCCGATTCGTATTTCCCCGGCAACATCGCTTGGCCAGAACTCCTTTTTCGCCAAATCGATCATGTCCAGGCTTGCTATCGCAGGCACAAGCACGACGTGCCTGCTCACGATATCAAGCTTCTTCTTCAACGGGCTTGAGAATGCCCATACCATGTGGGCCAACTCGCATATCTTGAGTAGCCTCGGCCAACACCGGTTTTCGAGGTAGTACTTGCCGAGCGGCGTATTGGGATCGAGCGACTCGAAATCGTCGTCAATCGCATAGATCAAAGGAACGGCATAGGCAACACAAAGCTCGGCCAACCTCAATGCGTTCGGCATGCACGCCCGCATCATCACCACGACATCCGATGTCGCGATGTCGTCCGCGATGCCCGCGTCGCCGACCATTTTCAAGTTGAATTCGATACGCCCGGCGGATGCCAGATGCGAAAACGGCTTGGAAATTGCCAACTCGATCGACGGAATCATCCCATCCGCCAATGCCAACACCCGTAGCGGTTGACTGTGTCCGTTCATATTGATCGAGCGCAAATTTTCTAGGCGTTTGCCTTGAGATAGCTTGAGATGACTTCGTCCACAGAGCCATCCATCACGATGCGCCCGTGATCCAGCCACATTACCCGTGTGCACAACGACCGGATCAAGTCCATGTTGTGCGAAGTGAAGACCAGGATCCTTCCCCTGTCCATCAACTCCCTCATCCTCTTGGCAGACTTGTTGGCGAATTCCTGATCGCCCGCCCCATACGCCTCATCGATCAGGAGGATGTCGGGATCGATACTAGTGGCCGTTGAAAATGCCAATCGAACGAACATGCCGGTCGAGTAGGTACGAACGGGATCATTGATCGCGTCTCCCAATTCGGAGAAATCGATGATCCCATCGATCCTTTCCTCGATTTGCTTCAAGGTCAGGCCTTGCAAAAGGCCGCGAATATAGATGTTTTCCCGTCCGGTCAGCTCCATTTCGAACCCGGTGGCAAATTCGAACAGAGGCGCAACGACACCGCGAACATCAACTCTTCCGGAGGTGGAAGGAAGAATGCCGGTCAATACCTTGAGCAAGGTGCTCTTGCCGGCCCCGTTGTGGCCGATGATCCCTACTCGCTCACCCTCCTTAATGTGGAAGCCGATAGAGTCCAGGGCCCTCTTCGTTGCAGCGGGTGGTCTGCCCAGCAATGGCCTCATGATTCCGAGACTCATTTCCATCGGGTAGTCAAGAACCAGGTCATGGACCTGGATTGGCGGAACTTCAAAGATACGACTCATAGGGCATACACCACTTTTTTATCCGCGTGCCGGCAAAAGACCCAAGCAAGAAGCGCAGCGACAGCCATGTATGCAAGCGCGCCGCCCCATACCGAAATATCCGGAGCTTTTCCGTTCATTAATGGATATCGCACTATTTCCACCAAATAGTAGAAGGGATTGAAAACCATCAAGGCGCCCAAGCCATGTCCCTTAAGCGTATTCACTGTAAAAATAATCGGCGTAAGGAAGAACAAAATGCTCATCACGCTCCCCATTACCATGGGAAAGTCCCGGAAATACGGCGTGATATAAGCACTGAAGAAGCTGTGGATCACTCCCACCATGACCAATATGCAAATCCCCGGGATTGCGTACAGGACCCCCATGACTTCCAGCCTGTTAAAAAACAGCAGCACGAGCAAGCAAACCAGGAGTGACAAGAAGAAGTTGGTGGCTTGGACCAAGGCCGCCTTCAGGATGTAAGTCTGTTTCGGGAGATTGAACTGCTTGATGTATCCCGGCGCATTCACCAATGCATAACCGCTTTCCGTAATGTTCGCCGTGATGTAACCCCACAAGGCAAAACCGAGGCAGATGTACGGGGATAGCTCATGCATGTCCACCCCAAACAATTTCGAATAAACGGCGCCAACGCCTGCTGCCCAGATTCCGAAGCTCAGAAAGATCCAGCCACGCCCGAAGATCGATCTTGAATACTTCGTCTTCAGTTCGTTGCGCGCGAGCCTGAACCAGACCGGACGCAACCGGATGGAATTCATCACGTCCTTGAAGAAACGACCTGTTTGCCTGTACTGCATCACATCACCTCAAGAAATTTTGTCACTTCGCATACCGAGTGATCAGGCCACAAATATGGTCGACATCACTCTTCGTGACACCCATGTGCATGGGCAACGACAGGATTTCGTTACTTGCAAGCTCCGCCCTGGGGCAAGTCCCGTGCGCATACTTGTACATCGTGTATTCCGTGTTATCCCGGTAATGCACGCCCGGATAAACTTCATTCTCGTTCAGCGCGAGCATCAGCTCATCGCGATTCGAAACGCGAATCTGGAACAGATGCGTGGCGCTTTCGACACCCTCTCGAATCTTGATGAACCGGACCTTGTTCGTCCCCGAAAGAGCCTCGCGATACCAACGCGCCAATTGCCGCCGATAGGCATTGTCGAGGTCCAGGTACCTCAGCTGCACCAGGCCGATGGCAGCCATGATCGAGTTGCCATGATATTTGTAGCCGACGCGCTCAACGTCGTACATCCATTTGTAGGCACCCTGAGCGGCGGTTCGAGCAAAGGTGTCCTTGTTGATTCCGAGCCAGGAAAGCTTGCGGACTTCCTCGTCATCAACGGTCTCCGAGAAACAAATCATCCCCGAATCCGCCGTTGGCAGGTTCTTGACTGCCTGGAAGCTGAAGACGGTCACGTCCGCGTCGTGCCCAACATGCTTCCCATTGACCCGAGTGCCGGACATGTGTGCGGCATCGAGGATGACTGCAATCCCGCGCTCCCTGCAGATTCTCACGACTTCATCGTATTGACCGACGTTGCCACCGATGCCCACGAACATCACGGCCCGCGTTCGGTCGGTGATTCGTTCTGACAGGCTGGCCGGGTCGATGCAGAGCGAGTCGTCCACATCGGCGAAAACCGGCTTCATTTTGTTGTAGACGATTGCATGATTGGACGACACGAAGGTCAAGGGTGTCGTGATGACCTCATCGCCCTCCGCCCAACCCAACCGGCGCCCAAGCACCTCGAGCGCCAACTGCAATCCCACCGTATTCGAATTGAGGAAATGGGCATGCTTGAGCCCTGTGTATTTCTTCCACTCGTCCTCGAATGCAACGGTCTTGAAGCCAAGCCCGGTCCATCCCTTCTCGAGACATTCCCTGATCTCGTTTAG